>DASYIY010000082.1:0-43572 GCA_035997045.1 Solirubrobacterales bacterium
CCCTGCTTGGCCTTGGCCGAGGCGGTGGCCTTGCCGCCGCCGGAAGAGTTGGAGGCGGCGTAGGCGCCGCCGAACATCGCGAAGACCAGGGCGATGACCGAGATGACTCCCGGGATGCCGAAGCGGTTGCGTAGCGTCGAGAACATCTAGATCTCTCTCCTTGTCCCGTGAGCCCCTCTGCCCGCCGCTTCCCTTAGCGGCTTCCTCGAGGCTCGGTTTTGGTCCCTGTACTTCTCGTTTCCCAGATTCGCTTGACGGAAGTAGCTAGTTCCTAGAAGTTTCTGGCTGTACCGGCAAGTGGCGCTAGTGAAGCACCCCGTTCTGGGGTTGTCAAGGGAGAGTTCCCAAAAGAAATAGAGAGTTTCCAGATGCGTTCCCTGGGGATATATGCGGGTACCGAACTACCCTGCCACGCGCTGGCCCGCCGCAGAAAGCCCGCTGCAGTCTCACCCTTCTCGTCGGGCAGCACCTCGACCTAGGCGAGGCGAGTGGCATCGTCGACGCAGACATGAACGAACTCCCAGTCCGTAGCGCCCAGGCGCTTGGGTCCCACGTTCTCTTGGCTTTGGCGCCGGGAAGGTCCGAGCACGCGATGCCCAGGCCCCCTTGCGCCCGATTCGCGCCAGCTTCTTGACGTCGACACGGATCAGCTCTCCGGGCGTTTGCCCTCGTAGCGATTGGGCGGCTCGGGCGACTGTGCTTGCCCAGTCCGATTCGCGCCAGCCACCTGGAGACCGTCGAGAGCGCTATGTCGGACCTCGGCGATCTCGGCTGCGGTCATCCGCAGCCGTCGCAGTGCCTCGATCGCCCCGACACGGTCGGCCGGCAGGCGCGAGGGCACCCGCTTGGGCGCGGAGCTGCATCCAGCAGTCCGGCCTCTCCCTCCGCTGCCAGCGGGCTCAGCCACTTGCGTGCCGATCGCTCGCTGATGGGCAAGTGCGGGCGTTAGCGTGGATCTTCATCCGGTGTCCTCCAGATCTGGGTGGGTCGCACCCCCAGCCTTCAAGGAGGCCCGGATGAACAACGTTTGTGAGGAACTACAACTAGGCGCGGGCCAATCGGATGGCCCCCTCCGCTCCGAGATACGGAGAGAGGATGAACTCGGCGAAATCGGGGAGGAGATCCTCGAGCCGCTCGGCCTCGCCGGCGGCAACCTTGCGGGAGGCGAGCATGACGAGGGCGCCGATCGTCGACTCCTCGGTCGTGGGGGGCAGCTCGCGCGCGGCCTGACGCTCGGCGCGGCCCTGTTCGAGGAACGGCACGACCTCGTGCACGGCGTCGTGGAGGCGGGCGGCGATGGCGGGCCCGGCGCTCTGCGACTCGACCAGGCAGAGTCGGGCGAGGTCGGGCTCTGAGGCGAGGAAGGCAAGCACGGCGGCGGAGGCGGCGATCGCCCGACGGGGCCAGTCGGCGACCGGCGCAACTGCCTCGCCCGCCAGCTCCCGGATGTGCCCGACGACCACCTCGAAGGCGGCGAGGAAGCACTCCTCCTTGCCCTCGAAGTTCTCGTAGAAGACCCGGCGGGAGACCTTCGCCTGCTTGGTGATGTGGGTGATCGTCACCGCCTGGTAGCCGTGCTCGGCAACCGCGGTGGCGAGGCCGGCGATCAGCCGCTCGCGCTGGTTGTGGGCGACCTGCTCGCGGCTGAAGCCGTGGCGGCCGGCGGGAAGAGGACCCAGTTCTTCTTCAGCCATCAGCGCAAGGGTCAGGCCGACGCCGACTGGCGGCCGCCGGCCTCGCGAGCCGCCTCGTCCTCGCCGACGTATGGCCGCAGCAGGAACTCGAGGCTCTCGGGCAAAAGCGCCCGCAGCTTCGCCTCTTCGCCGGCGATCAGGCGCTGGTTGATCACCCAGAGCACTCCCCCGGTGAGCGTGTCCTCGAGGCTTTCGGGGAGCTTGTCGCTGCGCGGGTTGAGCTCGCGGCCGGGCCGCAGCAACGGCACCAAGCGCTTCAGCGCCGCCTCGTGGCGCGCCGCCGCCTCGGGCCCCGCGGTCGGCGCCTCGACCAGGCAGGCGCGGGCGACGTTGGGGTGCGCGGCGACCTCGGCCAGCAGCGCGCCGAGGCCGGCGCCGACCTTGTCCGGCCAGGGCCCGTCTTCGCGGTCGTAGGCTTCCTCGACCACGTAGGCGGTGCGCTCGACCGCCGCGTCGAGCAGGGCGAGGAAGGCCTCTTGCTTGTCGGCGTAGTGCTTGTAGAAGGTCGCGTAGCCGACCCGGGCCCGGCGCACGATCTGCTCGATCGTCGTCTCGGCGTAGCCCTGCTCGGCAATCAGGTCGGCGGTCGCCTCAAGGATCCGGCGCCGCTGGTCGTCTGCCGACGCGGCGCGGCTCACCGGCTCGGGGCCGGGCGGCTGCCGGGAGGCCTTTCCAGGCAATGCACGCACGGAGTCAGGATAGCGCGCGTTCCCATTGGTACGAAGACAGTATATGAAGTGACACAAGTTCCCAAAAATGGGCTAAGGTACCCCGAGTGGAAGGTCCGACCCCACTTCGCGCAGTCAGATCGTGGGATGAGGCGATTCCAGAGCAGGCATCGGCCGAGGGGGCGCTGGAAGCGATGCTGCTCAGCGTCGGCGCCCGCGGCTACGACAAGGCGAGCGTTCAGGAGGTGCTGGAGCGCAGCGGGATCTCCCGCGAGCGCTTCCAGCGCCGCTTTGGCGGCAAGGAGGCCTGCTTCGCGCAGGCCTACGAAATGGCAGTGGAGAGGATCTGCGCGGAAGTGCTCGATGCGGCTCGGGGTGCCGAGAGCTGGCGGGCGGGCTTCCGCGCCGCCTTGGCCAGGCTGCTGCGCACCGTCGCCGAGCAACCGCTGCTGGCGAAGGCGCTACTGATCGAGGTGCGGGCCGCCCGCGGCCAGGCCTGGGCCAAGCACCAGCAGGCGATCGAGCGGCTTGCTGCTGCAGTCGACTCTGCCCGCCGCGAGCGCGGCGCTAGGCCCACAGCCACCGCCCTCACCGCGCAGTTCGTCGTCGGCGCGGTCGAGGAAGCGATCTGCGCCGAGATCGGCGCAGGCCGCACCGCCACGGTCGAGCGCCTGCTGCCCGACCTCACCCACCTCGCGGTGCTGAACTACTTCGGCGAGGACGAGGCTTGGTTCGAGCTCGGCTCCCCCGACCTCGCCCCGGTCGACCCGAGCGCCTGAAGCTCAGGCGGGCTCTTGGGCCAGCTTTGCCGCCTCGGCGCTGCCCACATAAGGAGTCAGGGTGAACTCCACGAGGTCCGGCAGCAGCTCTTCCAGCTCTTCGGCTTTGCCGGCGATGATGCGGCGGGAGATCAGCGAGACCATGCCACCGACGAGGGCCTCCTCGGTGGTCGGTGAGAGGCGGGCGAGGACCTCGGGCGGGCGGCCCTCGCGGCCGCTCTGGAAGTAGGGGACGAAGCTCTGGATCGCGGCGTCGTAGCGCTCCACCACGACCGGGCCGGCGACCAGGGCCTCGACCATGCAGAGGCGGGCCAGGCTGGGCTCGGCGGCGAGGAACTCGAGCATCGCGCCGATCCCGGCTTTGACCGCGTGGGGCCAGTCCTCGGCGCCCTCGAAGGCGGCGGAGACGCGCTCGCGCAGCTCCGCCATCACCGTGTCGTAGGCGGCGACGAAGCACTCGTCCTTGCTCGAGAAATGCTCGTAGAAGGTGCGGCGCGAGACGGCGGCGTGGCGGGTGATGTGGGCGATCGTCGTCCCCGAGTAGCCGTTTTCGGCGATCGCCTCGGCGAGGCCGGCGATCAAACGCTCGCGCTGGTTGTGGACGACGAACTCGCGCGGCAGGCCGTGACGGCCGGGCGGTAGGCGCGCCAGCTCGGGCGGGTAATCCTCGGCAGGGACGTTCGTCCCGCCGGATTTACCGGAGGAAGATTTTTTAGCCACATCCCGACGATATCGCGCTGGCGGGTCGAAGCCACGTGCCAACTCGGCCAGCCCCGCCTCGACGCCCAGATAGGGCATCACCGCGGCAGACATCAACTGGGGTACGAGAGCGGGCAGCTCGTCGGCCTCACCCCGTACCACCTTGGCGTAGACCTGACCGTAGGCAGAGCCGGCCAGCGCCTCGGCCGTAGTGTGCGGCACCGACTCCGGATCGTCCATCTCGTTGCGGCCGGCGTCGATCAGCGAAGCGATCACCCGCATCGTCATGTCGCGGCGGGCGCGGGCGGCGTCGCCGGCCGAGAGCACCTCGACCGCGAAGGAGGCGCGCCCCGGGTCGTTGCGGAGGTTGTCGACGATCTCGCAGGCGACGGCGCGCAGACGGTCGGGCCATTCTTCCTGGCTGTTGAAGGCCTCCAGCATCTCTCGCATGCAGCCCTCGTTCATTTCCTGCCAAGCGGAGAGAAAGCAGTCGTACTTACCGCGGAAGTGGCGGTCGAAAGCAGGCCGGTCGAGACCGGCGCGATCCAGGATCAACTCGATCGTGGTTTCGGCATAGCCGCGCTCGGCGGCGATCTCGATCAGGGCCTCGACGATGCGCTCGCGCTCGGGACTGGCGGCGCGCTCGCGGGTCTCCAGGTCAAGCACTAGGTCATGGGACCCCCGATCCCTGCCCCTGGCTCAACCCGCAGCGGATGTCGACGGTTCCTCGGCGGCGATCCGCTTGGCTGCCTCGGCGCCGAGGTAAGGGGTGAGGGAGAACTCGACCAGCTCGGCAAGCAGATTCTCGATCTGCTCGGCCTGTCCCATGATGATGCGCTGGTAGAGGATCCAGAAGATGCCGCCGACGATCGTCTCCTCCAGCGTCGCCGGCAGCTCGTCCCCCTTCGAGGAGACCTTGCGACCCATGCGGAAGAGCGGCACGAAGGCCTGGATCGAGCGCTCGTAGCGCTCGACCGCAGCGGGGCCGGCAGAGAGCGCCTCGACGATGCAGGTGCGGGCGAGGGCCGGCTCGGTGGCTACGTAATGGAGGAAGGCGGCAAGGCCCGAGTTGACGCGAGCCGGCCAGGTGTCGACCTTGCTGGCGGCATCGACGACGCGGCGCAGCGCCTCCTTGACCGCAAACTCCGAAGCGGCGAGAAAGCAGTCCTCCTTGGAGGAGAAGTTCTCGTAAAAAGTGTTGCGAGCAATGCCGGCGCGGCGGACGATGTCGGCGACGGTGACGGCGCGGTAGCCCTTCTCGACGGTCTCCTCGGCAAGGGCGGCGATGATGCGGGCCCGCTGGTGCTGAGCTATGAACTCGCGGGGGAGTGGGTGGCGCCCCGGTGGCATTCTTGTTGCTTGAGGAGCGCGATCGGCCACGAACGCCAGAGTACCCCTATGGGTAACCGATTCCAAGCTGGACGTATTGGCCAGATACCGCTACAGTTCCTGATTCCAGACAACCCGTTCCCTTGATCGAGCAGAGGAAAGGTCAGATGGGAAAGCAGGCCGCAACCAAGGTCCAGGCAGGGGCTGAGGGGACCGGCGCGACGGGGAAGGTCTTCCCCGAAGCTCCCGCACTCAGACTGGTGAGTTCCCCGAAGCGTCAGAAGATCCTCGAGGGAATGCTCGAGGTGGTAGGCACGAACGGTTACGACGCTGCGTCCGTGCGTATGGTGCTGGATCTGACCGGTCTTTACCGGCAGGCCTTCTACGACGAGTTCGCCGACGTCGACGCCTGTTACCTGGAGGCATTCGACTACGGCGTGGCCCGCCTGGAGGCCGTTGCGCGCGCTGCCGGCGCCGCCGAAGAGAGCTGGCAGGGACAGCTTCGCGCCGGCCTCGGCGCCCTGCTCGCTCTGCTCGACGCGGACCCCGATCTCGGCCGCGCCCTGATCGTCGAGGTGCACGCAGCGGGCCCGGAGGCGCTGAAAAGACGCTCCCAAGCGATGAAACAGGTGACCGATTTCATCGATTCGGCCAGGCACGCGAGCGCCGGCGCCGGCTCGCCGCCGCAGATCGCCGCCGAGGGGATCGCCGCCGGCATGCACGCGGTGGTCCACGCGAGGCTGGCTGCAGGCGAGAAAGGCGGCTTTCGCGAGCTTCTGCCCGAGTTCATGTACTTCGCCGTGCTGCCTTACTTCGGTGCCGAGATGGCCGGTGCCGAGATGCAAGCCGCCAAGGCCTGAAAGCCGGAAAGGGCGTTGGACAGCCCACTCGCGCTGCCCTACGCTGACTGCATGGATTCGCCATCTACTTCGAATCCAGAGCAAGCGTCCGGAGGGCACCGAGCTTTGCCGCGCGCCTACCTGGTTCGCTCGCAGCGCGAGCGGCTGCTGGAGGCGATGCTGAGGGTCGCGGCCGCGAAGGGCTACGAGACGACCACGGTCACCGACGTGATCGAGGTGGCCGGTGTCTCGCGCGAGACCTTCGAGGAGATGTTCGGTGACAAGCCGACCTGCTTCCTCGAGGCCTACGACGCGGTCTTCGACGTGCTCGTCGCCCACGTCACCGCCGCCTTCGAGTCAGCTGCCGGCGAGCCCTGGCCGGAGCGGATCGCCGCCGGCCTGCGCGCCCTGGTCGAGCTGCTCGCCACCGAGGCCGACATCGCCCGCCTCTCGATGGTCGAGGTGACCGCCGCCGGAGACGACGCTCGCTCGCGCTACCGCGCGGCGCTGGCTCGCTTCACCCCCTTCCTCGAGGAAGGGCGCGAGCACTCCAGTCAGGTCGAGGAGCTGCCGGCGGACACGGCCCGTTTCGCGATCGGCGGCGCCACCTCGATGATCTTCGACGAGATCCGCGCCGGCCGCGGGCCGGAGCTGAAACGGATCCTCCCCGACCTCGTCTTCGCCGTGCTGATGCCCTACCTCGGCCCCGAAGAAGCCGAGGACGAGATGCGCCGGGTTACGAGCTAACCCTCAGACGTCGTCGCCGTGCCGACCGGCGCCGCCGGCGAAGCGGCGAGCTCCTTGCACTGCGACGTGAAGGGTCTCGCGGCCCAGCTTGTGCTCCAGTGCGATTCCCTCGGCGAGGGGCAGGCCGAAGCCCTCGATCGCCGCGCGGCGGTCGGCGAGCATCGTCTCCTGCGGGAAGGCAGCGATCCGCTCGGCCAGCTCCAGCGCCCGCTCCAGGTGACGGCCGGGCTCGACGAGCTCAGTGACGAGGCCGATCCGCAGCGCCTCCTCGGCCGCGACCGGACGGCCGGTGAGGATCAGGTCGAGGGCGCGGCCCAAGCCGACGATGCGGGGCAGTCGCTGGGTGCCGCCGTCGACCAGCGGCACGCCCCAGCGGCGCTCGAAGAGGCCGAAGGTCGAGCTCGGGGTGGCGATCCGCAGGTCGCACCAGAGCGCCAGCTCCACCCCACCCGCCAGGCACCAGCCGTCGACCGCGGCGATCGCCGGCTTGGCCGGGGTGAGCCGGGTCGGCCCCATCGGTCCGTGCGGGTGGTCGACGTCGAGGTCCATCGCCTTGAGGTCGGCGCCGGCACAGAAGGCTTGCCCGCCGGCCCCGGTGAGGACGAGCACCCGGGCCTCGTCGTCGGCCTCGAAGTCCTTCAGTCCCTGGCGAAACGCTGCTGCAGCAGCAGCGTTTATCGCGTTGCGGCGCTCGGGCCGGTCGATCGTCAGAACAGCCGCCGCGCCGACCCTCTCGTAACGAAGCTCATCGCCCATCGGTGGAGGGTATGGGAGTGGGCGGGCTAGTTGTCGGAGTTACTCACGGGGCACCCGACAACGCCCGACTCCCGAACTGCGTCCCGGCACGCGCGGCGATCGAGGGCAGGTGCTCGACGGCCGGACCCGGACGCTAGGCGCCGCCTCGGACACGAAAAACGCGACCGGTGGTGACGCTCGGTTGCCTGCCGCGTGCGTAGCCTTCGCACGCTGAAGCTCGTCGCGCCACCTTCGAGACGTGCTCCGCTTGGCTTCCGCGGACCGCGTCTCTCCCAGTCGCAAAGCCAACTTAGCGCGCCTCTTACAGCAGCGCCAGGGGGGCGACGTAAACGTTCCCGCAAAGTCCGACAATTGCCCCATCCGAAGGGCCGGTATAGGTCCTTTCGGGATGAACGATGGCCTCGAGGCGTCCCGGAGGAGGGCGCGGCGCAACGTTGTACTGACGGCGGCTATCGCCGGGCTCGGCGGGCTGCTCTTCGGCTACGACACCGGCGTCATCGCCGGCGCGCTGCTCTTCATCAAGGGCGACTTCGACCTCGGCAGCTTCGCCCAGGGCCTGGTCGTCGTCACGGTGCCGATCGGCGCGGTCGCCGAGGCGGGGTTTGCGGGCCCGGCCGCGGACCGATATGGACGACGGCTGATGATCCTGCTCGCCGCCGCGCTCTTCATCGTCGGCGCCTTGGCCAGCGCCGCGGCAGCGGGCGTCGAGGTACTGGTCGCGGCCCGGATCGTGATCGGCGTGGCGATCGGCCTCGCCTCCGCCGCCGCCCCGGTCTACATCTCCGAGGTCGCGCCGCCGGGGAGTCGCGGCCGCCTGGTCAGCTTCTTCCAGGCGGCGGTGACGATCGGCATCCTCGTCGCCTACCTGATCGGGCTCGCCTTCGACCACAGCGAAGGCTGGCGCTGGATGCTGGGGCTCGGCTGCGTACCGGCGCTGGCCGGTCGGGGTCGGCGTGATCAACGTCGGGATGACGCTGCTGGCGCTGCGGCTGCTCGACCGGGCGGGACGGCGGACGCTGCTCTTCATCGGTGTCACCGGGATGTCGATCTCGCTCTTCGCCCTCGGCGGCGCCTTCAAGATCGCCGGCGGTGGCAGCACCCTCGCCTCGGCGATCGCGATCGGCAGCCTGATGGCCTACGTCGCCTCCTTTGCGATCAGCCTCGGGCCGATCTTCTGGCTGCTCAACGCGGGAGATCTACCCGCTGAGCGTGCGCAGCAAGGCGGCCGGGGTGGGGACGATGGCGAACTGGACCTTCAACTTCATCGTCTCGCTCACCTTCCTGCTGCTGATCGAAGCGCTCGGGCGCAGCGGCGCCTTCTGGTTCTACGGCGTGATCGGCCTCTTCACCCTCGCCTTCTGCTGGAAGTTCGTCCCGGAGACCAAGGGCAAGCGGCTCGAGGACATCGAGGCGATCTTCCAGGCTCGGGTCGATAAGCGCCAGACGCCCGCCTAGCCCGAGGGGCGGCTACGCTCCGCTCGTGCGCATAGACGAGATCATCGCTGCCGAGGAGCCGACCTTCTCGGTCGAGCTCTTCCCGCCGAAGACCGCGGAGGGGACCGAGGCGCTGTTCGCAACGGCGCGCTCGCTGCGCGAGCTGGAGCCAGATTTCGTCTCGGTGACCTACGGCGCCGGGGGCTCGACCCGCGAGGGCACGGTCGAGATCACCCGGGCGCTGAAGGACGAGCTCGGCTACGAGACGATGGCCCACCTGAGCTGCGTCGGCGAGAGCGTCGAGGGGCTCGGGGCGACGCTCGACCGCATCGGCGAGGCGGGGATCGAAAACGTCTTCGCCCTGCGCGGCGACCCGCCGCGCGGGCAGGAGGACTTCGTCCAGCCCGAGGGCGGCCTCGGCAGCGCTGCCGAGCTGACCGCGTTCATCGCCTCCAAGTGGGACTTCACCGTCGGCGGCGCCTGTTTCCCCGAGGTCCATCCCGAGGCGCCGGATCTCGCCACCGACCTCGCCTACCTGAAGACCAAGGTCGAGGCGGGCGCCTCGTTTCTGATCACCCAGCTCTTCTTCGACAACCAGGTCTACTTCGACTTCGTCGCCGCGGCGCGCGCGGCTGGGATTGACGTGCCGATCGTCGCCGGGGTAATCCCGGTGGCGACCTTCGCCCAGACGAAGCGGATCTGCGACCTCTGCGACGCCTCGATCCCGCCCCGCCTGGAAGCGGCCTTCGCGGCCGTGGGTGGCGACGAGCAGGCGGAGTTCGAGCTCGGCGTTGCCTACGCCGCGCAGCAATGCTCGGAGCTGCTCCTCGCCGGCGCTCCCGGGATCCACTTCTACGCCCTCAACAAGGCGCCGGCGACGCGCGCGGTGCTTGGTGCGCTGAAGGCGGCGCGTCCCTGGGACAGGCGTCGCGACGACACGGGCGACCTGGCCAGGTCCCTCTGAGTAAAATGGCGCGTCCTCATGGCTAACCGCAGGGAGGAAGAGAGGGAGCGACTCCGCCAGGCCCGGCAGGAACGCGAGAAGAAACAGTCAGGGTCCGAGCGGCGGCGCTTGGTGATCGGCTACGGCGCAGCCGGGATCGTCGGCTTGGCCGTGCTGGCCGGGATCGTCGCGATCGTCCTCTCCGCTGCCAACAAGAACGATGGTGGCGAAGCCCACATCGACCAGTCCTCGGGCTCGACCAACGGCGTTCAGCCCGACGAACGGTCCGGGACCACGGTGGCGGCGGCGAAGGTGACCGACCTGAGACAGGCGGCGAAGAAGGCCGGCTGTGACCTTCGCCTCCATCTCAAAGAAGAGGGTCACGTCCACATCCCGCCGACCGCGCCGACTCCGGAATACGGAACCAACCCGCCGACCTCGGGCAACCACGTCGAACCTCCCTATCAGCAGGCCGACGGCGCCTACAAGGAAATGCCGCAGGAAATCGACTTCGTCCACTCGCTCGAGCACGGCCGGCTGGAGATTCAGTACAGCCCGAACTTGCCCGAAAGCGCCCAGCTGGAACTGGTCGGCCTCTACGACACGATGTACGGGGCGACGCTGCTCTTCCCGAACGACAACATGCCCTACGAGGTCGCCGCGACCACCTGGCGCAACCTGCTCGGCTGCAACGAATACAAGGGCGCGGTCACGCTCGACGCGATCCGCGCCTTCGGCGCGCAGACCTGGGGCCACGGCCGCGAGCCGGTCGCCGGGTTCGCCTTCACCGGGCCGACCCCGAAGGAACCGACGATCAACTAGCGCGGTAGGCGGGGAAGAAGCCCCTCGCCTCGCGTCCGGCCGCGAGGCGCCGGTAGGCCTCGGCATCGCAGACGATCTCCGAGCTGCACCAGGGCAGCTCGCGATTGGCGAAACCGCGCTTGAACTCCTCCAGCCGGTCGCCGGGCGCGATCCCGCCGCCGAGGTTTAGCGGCAAGCGCAGCTCGGCGGCAAGCTCGATCAGCGAGGCGAGGACGTTCTTCATCGGCGAGTCGCGCAGGTGGGAGTCGGCGCTGCCGCTGAGGTAGTAGTGCAGATAGGCGTCGCTGTGGGCGGCGATCGAGGCGGCGGCGATCTCGCCACCTGGGGCAATTGCGAGGGCGAGCCAGGTCTGGGGCGATTCGAGGATGCGGTCGAAATAGGGGGCGCCGAAGAAGTAGCGCTCGCTGGCGCCCGTGCGGCGCATCGTCTGCTCGTAAGCGGCGAGGAAGCCGGCGCGCTGCACTGCGCTGGTCTCCGGGCCCGGGACCAGCGCCAGCTCATAGCCGCGGCGGAGGTTCTTGTTGATCTGGTTGCGATCGCTGGGACGGCTCTTCGGCGGCAGCTCGGGGTCGGCGATCTGGACGACGTTGCGCTCGCTTGTGCCGGCAAGCGGCGGCTCGCTCAGCGTGTGGCGGAGAAAGATCGTGATCAGGCTGGTGCCAATGAAGTCGATTTCCGCCGGGTCGAGCGGCACATCCGATATCGACCCCCCTCTGGTGTGGTCAATATCGGATGCGCGGTCGGTGAAGACAAGGCCCGGGTAGCCGTAGGGGGAGATCGCGTCGCGCTCTGGCCCGCCGTCGATCTCGCGGACGATCAGGGGGGCGACGAGCTCGCCGCCTTCGCCGGCGATTCGCAACGAGTGGGTGACCCCTTCGGCCTCGAGGAACGGCCGCGAACGGAAGAACTCATCGCCGCTCGCCGCCTCGCCGCGGTCCTCGATCAGCTCGGCGCTGGCGCTCGGGGCGCTCACGGCAGCAGGTCGGCGGCGGCGGCGCGAAACTCGCCGGGAAGGACTCCCCAGACCTCGCAGTCATCGGCCGGCGCCCCGTCGCGGCGCAGGTGAGCGCGCATCGTCCCCTCGTGCTTCCAGCCGAGGCTGGCGACGGTCTTCTTGGCGATCTCGTTGCGGGCGGGGATGCGACCGTAGACACGGTGGGCGCCGAACTCGTCGAAGGCCTTGGCGATCGCCAGCGCCTCGGCCCGCCGTCCCACCCCCTTGCCGCGCACGTCGTCGCCGATCAGCGCCCCGAGCTCGGGCGCCGTCTGGCGAAAGAGGCCGTAGAGGGCAGTGAAGCCGACCGGCTCCTCGTAGCCCTCGACGGCGATCGCGTACTTGCGATCCTCGCCCGAGTCGTCGATCGCCCGCCCGACCCAGGCTTCCGCTTCGGCAAGCGAGAAGCAGTCGCGCTGCTCCATCAGCGAAGCGGTCGCCGCCGGGTTGTTGAACCAACGGTGGACAGCCGCGGCGTCGCCGGGCTCGAAGCGGCGCAGCGAGACTCCGGGCCGGTCGGTCACGTCGAAAACCCTACGGCCTCCGCTCCTAGTCGGTGTAACGCGCTATCCGTGAATCGCGTGGACAAAGCGTTATGCCTCATCAGTCGGGGGCGAGGCCGTGGCCGGTGACGAGCAGCCAGAGGGTTTTGAGCAGGATGCGAGCGTCGAGGGTCGCGCTGCGGTGTTCGACGTACCAGAGGTCGAGCTCGATCCGCTCCTCCCAGGGGATGCCGGCGCGGCCCTGGACCTGAGCCCAGCCGGTGATCCCCGGGCGGACCTCGTGGCGGCGGTGCTGGCGCGATGTGTAGTCGACCACCTGGGCGGGGATGGTCGGACGGGGGCCGACGATCGCCATCTCGCCGCGCAGGACGTTGACCAGGTTGGGGATCTCGTCGAGCGAGGTGCGGCGCAGGCTGCGGCCGGCGGCGGTCACCCGCGGGTCGTCGCGGGTGACCGCGGTGCCGACGCCGACGGGGTCGGACCCGGCGACCATCGTGCGCAGCTTCAGCATCTCGAACTCCCCCCCGCCCTCGCCGACGCGGCGCTGGCGGTAGATCACCGGGCCGCGGCTGCCGAGCTTGATCGCGATCGCCGCGATCAGCAGCAGGGGCGAGAGCACGACCAGGGCCAGGGCAGCGATGGCGATGTCGACGGCGCGGGGCATCTACCTGGTGCCGGGAGCCTTCTCCCAGGCGCCGGGGGCGCCCTGGCGGAAGCGGTCCCAGAGGCCGGCGGCGATCGAGAGGGTGGTCATCGCGTAGTAACGCGCGATCCGGAACGGGCCGAAGCCGAACTGGCCGCCGAGGATCGCGGCGGCGATGACCGCGAGCTGGATCCCGTAGGTGACGAGGTAGACCCAGCCCTGGCCGAGCAGGGCGAGGTTGGCGAGGAAGGCGACCAGGTGGAGGAAGGGGGTGAGGTAGCGCAGCAGGCGGTGGGAGAGGAGCTCGAAAGCGTAGAGGGGCGAGTAGCCGCGCGGGGAGATCATCCCTTCGCCGACGACGATGTCCCAGATGCCGACCATCATCCGCCGCTTGCGGGTGAGCTCTCCCTCCAGCGTCGGCACCATCTTCTCCTCGGCGCGGGCGGCCGGGACGTAGAGCGAGCGCAGCTTGTGCTTGGCGAGGAGGAAGGGAAAGGAGAGGTCGTGGCTGCCAGAGGGGGCGAGCGGTAGGTAAGCGGCGGCGCGCACGGCGTAGATCGCGCCGTTGCCGGCGGTGACGCCGGCAAGCGCGGACTCCATCTCGCGCAGCTTCATCTCGTAGCGCCAGTAGGCGCCCTCGAGGTTGTCGCCACCGGCGTCGAGGAAGCGGACCTGACCGCAGGCGTAGCCGACCTTGGCATCGGCAAAGGGCTCGACCAGGCGGCGCAGGGCGTCGGGCCGCCAGGCGCTGTTGGCGTCGGAGAAGGCGAGGATCTCCCCCGAGGCTGCCTCGGCGGCGGCGTTCTGCGCCGCAACCTTGCCGCCGCGCGGCAACTCGAGCACGAGGTCGGCACCGGCTGCGCGGGCGCGCTCGGCGGTCGCGTCGGCCGAGCCGTCGGAGGCGACGATCAGCTGCAGGCGCTCGCGCGGGTAATCGAGCGCCAGCGCGTCGGCGAGCTTGGCCGCAATCACCTCCTCCTCGTCATAAGCGGCGACGATCAGTGAGACGGGCGGAACCTCACCCGAGCTCCCCGCGCTCTTTTTCGCCCGGCGATGGAGGACCAGCAGGAGCCTCAGCACGAGCGGGTAGCCGAGGTGCGCGTAGAAGATCAGGGCGGTACTGAGCCAGAAAGCGATTGCGACTGCGGTCATCGGCGGGCCTCGATCAGCTCTCTGTAGAGGGAGATCGTCTGCGAGGCGATCGCGTCCCAGGAATATGGCCCGGCGGCGGCTCGGCGCGCGGCCTCGGCGAGTTGCTCGCGAGCGTCGGGCTCGGCGGTCAGCTCGGCCAGGGCCCCGGCAAGAGCACCGGGATCCTCGGGCGGAATGAGCCGCGCGGCACCCGTCGCCGCGATCTCCGGGAAGCCCCCCACCGAGCTGAGCACGAGCGGCTTGCCGAAGGCGAGACCGGTGTAGAGGACGCCGGATTGCTCGGCATCGCGGTAGGGGAGGACGACGAGGTCGGCGCGCCGGAAAATCGCCGGCACCTCGGTGTCCTCGACGAAGCGGGTGACGAAGCGGACCCGGCCCGGCGCCTCGGCGGCGAGGCGCCGCAGCGGCTCGAGGTCCATGCGGGGATTGCCGACGATCCACAGCTCAGCGCCCTGCAGCTCGCGAAAGGCGTGCAGCAGGGAGTCGAGGCCCTTGTAGGGGCGCAGCAGTCCGAAGAAGAGGATCACCGGGCCCCTAGCGCCCTCGAGCTCAGCCGGCAACGGCTTCTCCTCGGGCAGGCGAGTGAGGTAGTCGAAGGCACCGTGCGGGATGATGCGGACCCTGTCGGGATCGAGCCCCACCTCGTCGCGCAGCCTGGCGGCACCGTGCTCGGAGTGAGCGATGACGGCGTCCATGCTGCCGAAGGCGCGGCGGGCGCTCGCCACCTGGCGGCGACTGGGCTGCGGCGGCAGGATGTAGTGCGCCGTCATCGTCCGCGGCCGGCGGGCCGGGAGCAGCCGGGCATCGAGAGTGGGCATCGTCAGCCACTGGTAATGGACGAGATCGCCGTCGAGATCGCGGCGCAGGCGCAGCATGTCCGGCAGGTGCTCGGCCGCCTTGAAGGCGCGGCGGCCGCGAGCGTCGAGGCCGCGCTGCGCGCTGCGGCGGTAGAAGCACTCGCGCACCCGGTAACCCTGCGGCTCGGGCACCGGGCCGTAGAGGAAACGGCTGGTCAGCAGCTCGACCTCGGCGCCCGCGCGGGCGAGCGCCGCCGCGAGCGCGCGGTCGTAGGGCGGCGTGAAGGCCGAGGGGTCGACTAGCTGAACCTTCATGCGCAGAGGGGTGTCCAGTGTCCGGTGAACAGTTGACGGCGATTATCGTGACCCCGGTGCCGCCCACGCTCTCCTACTGCGTCGTGAACACGAACGGCCGCGAGTACCTGCTCGCCTGTCTCGAGGCGATCGAGCGCACCCATCCAGCGGGGGTCGAGCGCGAGACCCTCGTTCTCGACAACGCCTCGAGCGATGGCTCGGCCGAGGCAGTGCTCGCCCGCAGTGACGAGGTTCGCCTGATCGCGCTCGAGCGGCGGGCGGGCAAGGCGGAGAACGACTCTACCCTGATGCGCACGGCAGTCGGTCGCTACTGCCTGCTGCTCAACGAGGACTCGGAGCTGAAGCCGGGCGCGGCGGCGGCGCTGATCGCTGCGCTCGACGCGGATCCAAAAGCCGCGGCAGCGACGCCGCAGTTGCTCGACTCCAGCGGGGCGCCTGTCCCCTGTGCCTGGCGCTTCCCGGGTGTCGGCACGGCGCTGGCGGGCGCTTTCTTCCTGCACCGCAGGCTGACCGTGCAAAGCGTCGGCGAGAAGATGCGGCGAGTCGACTGGGCGCAGTCGAGCGCCCTGCTGGTGCGGCGCGAGGCGGCTGCTGCGGTCGGCTACATGGACCCCGAGTTCTTCGTCTACTACGACGAGTGCGACTTCGCCAAGCGCCTCAGCGAGGCCGGCTGGCACAGCCTCTTCGTCCCGGCGGCGGCGGCGATCCACCACGACCAGCTCTCCACCGATCTCGCCAAGGGCCTGCCCCGGATCGTCGAATTCCACCGCAACCGCGACCTCTACATGCGCAAGCACCACGGTCGCGGCGGCGCGCTTGCGGTCCGCGTCCTCACCGCCTGGTCCTACGCGCTTCGGGCCGGCGCCGCGACGGTACTCCCCGGCCATCCCGCCAACGTCTACTGGGCCCACGCCCGCCAGGCGCTCTTCCCAAAGAGGGGAACGGGAATCGCGGACGGTCAGAAGCGCGCGTCGTCGTCGAACAGCTCGACCTCGTAGGTCTCGGCGACGCCGCCGTCGACGCCCGCTGTCGCTGGGCGCAGTGAGCGAAGCTGCGCGGCCAGGACGCCCGGGCTGCGCAGGGTGGCAAGCCAGCGGCGCTCGCCCGAGGTGAAAAAGCCAGTGGCGAACAAGGCAAGCGGATAGGCGAGCCAAAGCGCCGTGCGAGCAAGGAGGCCGGGGAAGCCCTCGGTTGGGAGCAGCAGCTCGCCGAGGAGGACCAGGCCGGCGCTGACAGCGACGACGCGGGCCAGGCGGGCCCACTCGTAAGGGACCGGGAAGAGGCGCTGGGTGAAGCCGTACATCAGCGCCAGCACGACCAGGTAGGAGGCAACCAGGGCGATGCCGGCGCCGACGATGCCGAGCGAGGGGACGAGAGCGAGGTTGAGCGCGATGTTGGTCACGAGGGCCGCGGCGGCGGCGGGGAAATTGAACTCGGTGCGGCCGGTCCTGCCGAGGATCACGACGAGGACCATGTAGAGGGCGTAAAGGGTGACCGCGGTGGTGATCAGGCCAATTGCTTCGTAGGAGTCGAAGAACTTCGGCGCGGCGAGGGCGCGGACGATCCAGCGCGAGAGCAGCCACATGCCGGTGACGACGAAGGCGCAGCCGGCGGCGAACAAGGTGACGACGACGGCGTAGATGCGACGAGCTTTGTCGTCGTCGCGGATCGAGTAGGCCAGGGGCGGCCAGGCGAGCTGGAAGCCGCGGACGAGCACGTTGACCCCCTGGGCGAACTTGACCGCGAGCGAGTAAAGGCCGGCCTCGGGGAGGCCGGCCAGGTGAACGATGATGAGCCGGTCGACGAAGTTGAGCAGGTAGAGCGAGAGCTCGGCCGGCATCGTCGGCAGGCCGAAGCGCATCAGCCGCCGCAGCAGAGGTATTTCGAAGCGCAGCGAGAGGCGCTTGCGGTGGACCCAGATCAAGCCGAGGACGAAGGCGGCGCCGCTGACGTAGCTGCCGAGCAGCAGGCCCCGAGCACCCTCCCCCGCGCCGACGACGAGGATGACCGTCAGGCCGATCGCCGAGAGCACGCTGAGCATCGTCGTGACGAAGAAGGCGCGGGCGCGCTCCTCGAGCCGGAAGAGGGTGAGCAGGTACTCGAACATGGTCGAGACCCAGAGGCCGCCGATCGCGATCCGGCCCAGGTCCGCCGCCGGTTCGTCGAGCAGCAATTCGGAAATCGGCTTGGCAAAGGGCAACAGCACCAGCGCCACCACGGTGGCGAGCCAGAAGAGCGCCGCAAAGGAGCTGGCGACGACGCGGGCCGGATCCTCACCGTCCTTGTAGTAAAAGCGCAGCAACGCCTCGATCAAGCCGAGGCGGACGACGATGCTGCCGGTGATGATCGCGGCGAACATCAACTCGGCGGCGCCGTAGTCGGCAAGCGTCAGATAGCGCGTATAGAGCGGCAGCAGCGCAACCGCGATCAGCTTCGAGACAATGCTCGCCGCCGTGTAGGCGGCGCCGGTCGTCGCTAGGCGGCGGAGGTATCCCGACACGCGCTGACCCTACGTTGATCGGCGGCCGCGAGCGAAGCGCCTACAGCCAGCAGCACCCAGGTGATCGGATCCTCGAAGAAACCGGCGTAGGCCATGGTGTGGACCAAGAGGGCAACGAAGGTCGCGAGAACGGCGGCGCGCCCTACGGATAGGCGCGCGCGAGTGGCCATAGTCCACAACGCCACCACCACGAGCGCCGCGTAAAGCAAGAGCCCAACCAAGCCCTGCTCGGCTGCGACGGTGATCGGCTCCGTGTGCGAGACGGAGACGGGGGCTTTGTGCGTCTCCACGTGCTCGCGGTAGGCCTTGGGGAAGCTTCCCGATCCGTAGCCGTAGATGGGGCGCTGGATGAACAGGTGGACGCCGCCGGAGACGAGGTTTGCCCTGCCGCTGGTGTCGATGTTGAGGCGGCCGAAGTTGAAGGTGCTGGCCATCGCGGCGACCGCCACGACCAGCGCGACCAGCGTCCATTTCACGCTCCACCGCAGCGCCGCGAGGACGCCGAGTCCGGCCAGCAGGGCGATGAAGCTGGACTGCGAGAAGGTTGATGCCAGACCGATCCAGAGCACCGCAACGAGAGCGGTGAGCAATGCCAGAGTCCGGCGCTCTCGGGCCCAGAGCAGTGCGCTCATGGCCACGACAGCCACCAAGGCCAAGTACCGACCGTAGATGTTCGGGTCCCAAAACACCGAGTTGACTCGGAAGTAGGTGTGGAATTCATTCGAGCGGATCACCTGGTCATTCCAGAACAAGCTGCGGCTGAAGTACTCCACAGAGCCGACCACGACAAAGCAAACCGCCTCGATCGCAACCACCCAGAGGACCGAGGTCAAAAGCCTCTTGTCCCAGCTGACATCCCGAAGCAACCCGTACACGAGGGAAAACGGAACAAAGAAGAAGCACACATTCTGCAGCCCCTTCGAGAAATCAGGCGAGTAAAGCGCCTGCAGCGCATAAAGAAGGACGAACCCGGCCAGGACGTATGGCAGAAGCGTGGGGCGTTCGACCCCTCCACGCTTTTGCCGCTCGCCAAACGCCAAAGAGAGAACTCCCCCGGCGATCACCAGGTAAAGCGGCACCAAGAGGTTCGCCGTGTCGCCCCCCGCATGCAGAGGCACCCGAAACGGCAGCACGAAGACGATCGCCAGGGGCAGCAGGATCGGCCAGCGCCTGAAGACGTACGCGAGTGCCACCGCCGCGACAACACCAAGCACCCCGAGCGCCACGAGCCTCGAAGTGTGGTCCCGCAGATCGACAATCTGGTGCGAGTGCCACTGGTCGCCAAGGATCAAGGCCGGGAAGAGGGCGAGCGCGGCGAGCATCGCCAGCGCGCGTGGGCGTCCGGCCGGGAGCAGGATCGCGGCGGCCGACGCCACAGCAGCGACAACGACGCCGAGTGCAGCGAGGAAGTCGCTCAACCTTTACTCCCAGCGGTACCCGGCTGGCAGCGCCCCGTCGGGTTCCGCTTCGCTCGGTGCAACCGGATCGTCCCTGGCGGCACCAGCACCCGTTCCTGGCCCAGCAGTTTCACCCGCAGCTTGTAGCGACCGGATGGAGCGATGCCGTCGTTACGAGTGTGGCCTTCCCAGTAGAAGGTGTGGAAGTGGTAGCGCTTGAGGTAGGTGTCGCGGGCGAGGGTGACGATCAGCTTGCCGCCGGGCTTGACCACCTGGACGGTGCCGCGGTCGGACTGCGTAGTGCGAAAACGGATTCGCTCCTGGTCGAAGCGGCAGTCGCCATTGGGGGTGAACGAGCGGCTGGTCGGCGTGCCGAAGGTGACGCGGTCGAGGACGAGGGGGTCGCGCTTCAGTCGTTGGGACCAGGCGAAGGCGGCAACCGTGGCGAGGACGAGAAGGGCGAAGACCAGGGCGGCCCAGGCCTCACCCCGAGGTCTGGGCATTGTCCTCGCCGACGATCACCGAGACCGGCGCGCTGCCGGAGACCGATTCGATGTCGGCGCTCATCAGCCGCACGTCCGAGATCCCCAGCACGGAAGCGACGCGGCGAGCCTCTGGCGCGTGGCCGCGCCGATACATGACGACGCTGTTGCTGAAGCTGCGGGCGCTGTTGGTCACCGGGCCGAGCTCGAAGCCCTTGCGCTCGACCTTGTCGCCGTAGGTGGCGGCGAGGCCCGGCACCGCGGTCCCGTTCAGCACCGCGACTTCGATTTCGCCCGGCTTGATCGCCGCGGCGGTCTTGCCGTGGCCGCCCTTGCCGTCGGCGCTTTCGGAGCCCTGCGTGACGACGTAGGCGACGCCCCCGACGACGAGCACGACGACGATGAAGATGGCGATCAGCCAGCGCGGTTCGGCCAGTCGCGAGCCGAAGCCGGAGAAGGCCTCGCTCAAGCGTTCGCGACGGGTCAGTTCCGGCAGGCCGGCCTCGCGGCGGCGGCGGCGCTCCTCGCGCTGGTCCAGCACCTCGCGCTCGGCTGTCTTCGACTCCTCCAGCTCGCGCAGCTCCTCGGCGCGTTTGGCGGCGACCACCGAGGTCGACTCCTTGCGCTCGGCGTCACGCTCCGGAGCCGATCCCGCCCACTCGCGCAGGCGACGGATGTCGCGCGCCTGGGAAAAAGCGAGCATGGCAAGCAGGGCGAGGCCGATGAACGCTGCCAGGCCTGCGAAGGCGCCGATTTGTTCGAGCAGCTGCACGGAGAGGCTGCGAGAGGCTACTCGTCGTAGAGGACTGCCGCCGCGTCGCCGCCCGGCGCGGTAATCATCGCGACCACGCGCTGAGCCAAGTTGGCCTCGTCGCCGGCCAGCACCAGGTGCTCGAGCGAGTCCAGCGTCGCCTCGATCCACTCGGGGTCGAGCGGCGTCTCGCGCACGGCGCGCTGGATCCGTCGCGCCGCGGTGGGCTGGCCGCTCTCGGCGAAGCCGAAGAGCTCCTCGTGCAGCTTCTCCCCCGCCCGCGGTTTGGTGAACTCGATCGCGATATCGGTTTCCGGCTCGTAGCCGGCGAGGCGGATCATGTTGTGGGCGAGGTCGACGATCCGCACCGGCTCGCCCATGTCGAGGACGAAGACCTCGCCCTTGCCAGCGCCGATATCGCCCGCGCGGATCACCATCTGCACCGCCTCCGGGATCGTCATGAAGTAGCGGGTCATCTCCGGATGGGTGACGGTGACCGGACCGCCGCGCTCGATCTGGTTGCGGAAGATCGGCACGACGCTGCCCGAGGAGGCGAGCACGTTGCCGAAGCGAACGCTGGCGAAGCGGGTGCCGGGGTGTTTGTTGCCGGCGGACTCGACGATCCACTCGGCCATCGCCTTCGAGGCGCCCATCACCGTTTTCGGGTTGACCGCCTTGTCGGTCGAGATCAGGACGAAGCGCTCGACCTCGGAGGCGGCGGCGGTCTCGGCGGTGATCCGAGTGGCGATCGCGTTGTTGCGCACCGCCTCCAGCGGGTTGGCCTCCATCAGCGGCACGTGCTTGTAGGCGGCGGCGTGGAAGACGACGCTGGGCTTGAAGCGCTGCATCACCTCCAGCATCCGGCCGGGCTCCTTGCAGTCGGCGAGCACCGCCTCGACGTTGGTGAAGTGGCGCTCGTCGACCATTTCGCGATCGATCTGGAAGAGGTTGTCCTCGGCGTGATCGAGCATCACCAGCAGCCGCGGTTTGACCTGGGCGATTTGGCGGCAGAGCTCGGAGCCGATCGAGCCGCCGGCGCCGGTGACGAGGACGATGCGGTCGCGCAGGTAGGCGGCGACGCGGTCGAGCTCGCGGACGATCGGGTCGCGGCCGAGCACGTCCTCGACCCGCACCTCGCGCAGCTGCTTGTTGAGCTGGACGCCGCCGCGCAGCAGCTCGAAGACGGTCGGCAGCGTACGCACGCGGATCTCGCGGTCGCGGCAGGCGGCGACGACTTTGGCCCGCAGCGTCCCCGGCGCCGAGGGGATCGCGATCACGACCTCGTCGGGCTTGGTCTCGTCGAGGATCGTGGCGATTTTCTTGGTCGAGCCGAGCACCTTCAAGCCCAGCATCCGCATCCCGCGCTTGCGGGGATCGTCGTCGATGAAGCCGATCGCGGTAGCGCCGAGGTCGGGATTGAGCTGCAGCTCCCGAACCACCATCTGGCCGCCCGAGCCGGCGCCGATCACCAGCACCTCGTGCTTGGGCAGGCGGCCGGAGCGCGAGGGCCGCTCGACGATCAGCCGCACGGCGAGGCGGGCGCCGGCGATCAGCATCAGGGTGAGGATGAAGTCCATCACCGCGACCGAGCGGGGCAGGTTGTGAGCAAAGGGCCGCAGCACGGTGAAGGCGACGACGAGGATCGCGCTGGAGGCGGTGACCGCACGGACGATCAGGAGGAAGTCGCGACCGCTGACGTAGCGCCACCACTTTTGGTACAGCCCGAAGGCGGAGAAGACGATCAGCTTGCCGACGATGACGAAGCCGACCGACTGCGCGAAGAGGATCCAGTAGCGGTGCGGCAGGCCACTCTGGTCGAGGAAGCGCAGCCGGAACGCCAGATAGAAGGAAAGCCCGACGAGGACTCCGTCGGCGGCCATCTGGAGGACCCGATTGCGGTAGACGGGATGGTTGAGGCGACCCATGGGACCTGGCGAGTTTAGTTGCTGTTTGGCTTCATCCCTACAATCCCCGCTTCGCGAATGTCGCCTCTCCTCTTCGCCAGCATCACCGACAAGGTGGTCGAACCGATCGTCGACGTCGCCACCGAATTCATCGGCTCAGCCGGTGTGGTGGCGGTTTTCCTATTGATGACGCTGGAGTCGGCCTGCATCCCTATCCCCAGCGAGGCGATCATGCTCTTCGCCGGCTTCAGCGTCTCCGAAGGCGACCTGACTCTCTTCGGCGTGGTTACGGCGGGCGTGCTCGGCAACCTGGCCGGCTCCTGGATCGCCTACGCGGTCGGCTACTACGGGCGCCTCGACCTGCTGGAAAAGAACAAGCTGATCCACATCAGTCCCAAGCACCTGAAATGGGCCGACGACTGGTTCGAGCGCTACGGCGGGCCCACCGTCTTCTTCTCGCGGATGCTGCCGATCGTCCGCACCTTCATCTCGCTTCCTGCCGGGGTGGCGAAGATGCCTTTCTGGCGCTTCACCGCTTACACCCTCGCCGGCTGCATCCCCTGGGTGCTGATGCTGGCCCTGATCGGGCAGAGCGTCGGCGATAACTGGGAGGACTGGCGCCACAAGCTCGGCTACCTCGACTACGTGGTGCTGGCGGCGATCGTCGGCGGGGTCATCTACTTGCTGATCAAACGCCGGCGCGGCAGCGGTCCTGACGAGGAGGAGCCGACCCCCGCGACCGAGCCGGTTCGTTCTCCGGGCGCTTGAGCGCGACGGCCGACGGCGGTATCCCGGCAAAGCGCGCGATCGCCCTCGGCATCGTGCAGGGGCCGGCGGAGCTGCTGCCGGTATCCAGCTCCGCCCACATCGTCCTCATCCCCTGGCTCGCGGGTTGGGAATGGGACGCGGTCGACCCGGAGGTGCGCAAGAGCTTCGAGGTGGCGCTGCACGCCGGTGCCGCCGCGGCGCTGCTGATCGGCCAGCGCAAGCTGATCGCCGAAGAGCTGCGCGGCTTCGACGCCCGCGGCGCTGCCGTGCTCGCCCTCTCCTTCCTTCCCGCCGCGGCGGTCGGCTACAAGTTCGAGCGGCCGATCGAGCGGCGCCTGGGTGGGCCGCGGGCGACCGCCTACGGGCTGCTGGCCGGAGCGGCGGCGATGCTCGCCGGCGACACCCGGCCGCAGCGGCGCGGGCGCGGTGAGGCCGGGGCAGCCGACGGCCTGGCGCTCGGGGTGGCGCAGGCGGCGGCGCTGGCCCCCGGCGTCTCGCGCAACGGAATCACCCTGGCGGCAGCTCGCTGGCGGCGCTTCTCCCGCGACCAGGCCAATCTGCTCTCGCGCACGACCGCCCTGCCGATCATCGTCGGCGCAACCGCGCTCAAGGGCGTCCGCCTCAGCCGCCGGGGCGTGCCGCCCGAGCTGCGCCGCTCGATGGCGATCGGCATCGGCGCCTCGTTCGCCTCCACCCTCGCCTCCCAGCGCCTGATTGGCCTGGTCGAGCGCGACCGGGCCCTCTGGCCCTACGCGGCGTACCGAGCCGCCCTGGCGGCCGTGGTGCTTGCGAGACTGCAGGGACGATGAGCGGGGACGCGTACGCAAAGGCGGGGGTGGACCAGGGGGCGGCGGATTCCGCCGTTGCCGGCCTGGTCAAAGCCCTGGGGGCGATTCGGCTCGGCCGGCCCTCGCGGCAGGTGCCTCTTCCTGGTCACTACGCGAGCGTGATCGCGCTCGACGAGCGGACCGGGATCGCGCTCTCCACCGACGGGGTCGGGACCAAGCTCTTGGTCGCCGAGCAGCTTGGCCGCTACGACAGCGTCGGCATCGACTGCGTGGCGATGAACGTCAACGACGTGATCTGCGTCGGCGCCGAGCCGCTGGCGATGCTCGACTACATCGCGATCGACAGGGCCGAGCCGACGGTCTGCGCCGAAGTCGGCGTCGGGCTGGCGCGCGGGGCGGAGCTGGCCGGGGTCGAGATCCCCGGCGGCGAGCTGGCCCAGCTCGGTGAGATGGTGCGCGGCGTCGACGTCTCCGGCGCCTGCTTCGGCACCGTCGCCCTGGATGAGATCGTCGACGGCTCGGCCGTGCAAGCCGGCGACGCGATCCTCGGCCTCCCCTCTTCCGGCCTGCACTCCAACGGCTACACCCTCGCCCGCTCGGCCCTCGAGGGGCTCTCGCTGGACGAGGATCCGGAAGGTCGCCTCGGCCGTCCGCTTGGCGACGAGCTGCTCGAGCCGACCGAGATCTACGTCAAGCCGGTACTGGAGCTGCTGCGCTCCGAGATCGAGGTTCGCGGTCTCGCCCACATCACCTCCGGCGGCCTCGGCAACCTGCTGCGACTCGCCGGCGAGGTCGGCTACGAGATCGACGAGCCGCTGCCGGCACCGCCGGTCTTCGAGTTGATCCGGGAGCGCTCCGGCACCTCCGACAAGGAGATGCACGACGTCTTCAACATGGGCTGCGGCTTCTGCTGCGTGGTTGCGGCGGCGGACGAGGTTGCGGCGCTCGCGCTGCTCCGCAACCACTACCCGGGGGCAAAGCGGATCGGTGCCGCGGTCGAAGGCCTGCACGAAGTTCACCGCACCTGAGCGGGAAACGGCGGTTCGATAGAGAACCCCTATCGAGACCGTGCCCGACAATATGAGCAGTTAGATGGAAGCCCGCTCGAGCAGCGCGATGATCGGCACGGTTCTCTCCGGCCGCTACCGGCTGGAGGCGAAGCTGGGCAGCGGCGGCATGTCGACCGTCTACTTGGCGCGCGACCAGACGCTTGACCGGCAGGTCGCGGTCAAGGTGATGCACCGCGAGATGTCCGAGCAGGCCGACCAGCTCGAGCGCTTCCGCCAGGAGGCCCGCTCGGTGGCCAAGTTCTCCCATCCCAACGTGGTCTCGGTGATCGACGCGGGTGAGGACGGCGGCCACCCCTACATCGTCTTCGAGTACGTCGAGGGGGAAACGCTGAAGCAGCGGATCAACCGCAACGGGGCGCTCGACCCGCAGGAGGCGATCGCCTACGCGATCGAGATCGCCCGCGGCCTCGCCGTCGCCCACGCGCGCAACATGGTCCACCGCGACATCAAGCCGCAGAACATCCTGATCGACGCCGAGGGCCGGGCCAAGCTGACCGACTTCGGCATCTCGCGCCAGCTCGAGCAGGACGGGATGACCGCGACCGGGAGGGTGCTCGGCACCACCGACTACGTCGCCCCCGAGCAGGCGATGGGCCGCAAGGTCGACCCTCGGACCGACATCTACTCGCTCGGCGTCGTCCTCTACGAGATGCTGATCGGCCAGGTCCCCTTCGCCGCCGACAGCCAGGTAGGGGTGGCGATGAAGCACGTCAACGAGGAGCTGCCCGACGTTCAGCGCCGCCGGCCCGACGTCTCTGCCGCGGTTGCCCTGGTGGTCGAGCGGGCGACGGCCAAGGACCCGGGCGAGCGCTACCAGACGGTCAACGAGATGATCGACGACCTCTCGACCGCGCTCGAGGTCGAGGCGGCGCGGGCGGGTTCGACCACCGGCGAGGCGACCAGCGTGCTCGACGCTGTGCCGCCGCCGAAGCGCAAGCTCTCCGGCCGCGCCCGCTGGAGCTGGGCGGCGATCCTCGCCGTGGTCCTCGTTGTCGGCGGCACCCTGCTCATCGTGCAGCTGATCTCGAACGGCAACATCGGCGGCGGCGGTGCGGAGAAGGGCAAGGGCAAGGCGGTCTCGATCGGCTCGGCGACCGACTACGACCCGGAGGGCGACGGTCAGGAGGTCGGCAGCAAGGTCGAACTCGCGGTCGACGGCGACCCGACCGGGACCGCCTGGGAAACCGAGCACTACGAATCCGACACCTTCGCCGGCACCAAGACCGGCCCCGACCCCGGGGTCGGCATCTACGTGACGACGACCTCCCCCGCCAAGCCGACGAAGATGATCGTCCGCACCCCGACGCCCGGCTGGGACGCCGAGGTCTTCGCCGCCTCGTCGGGCCCGCCCGAAGAACTCTCCGGATGGGGCGAACCGGTCGGCACAGCGGTCGGCGCCTCATCGACCCAGGAGATCGACCTCAACATCACCGAACCCGCCACCTACTTCCTGCTCTGGTTCAACAAGGCCTCCGAAGCCCACGACCAGTTCGGCGGCTACCAGGTCGAGATCAGCGACATCAACCTGTTGCGCTAACCGCTCCCGGACGCCCGGGAGCAGAGGAGCCGTCGCCTAACTCAGAACTCGTAGGCGCGGGCGCGCTGGTGGCGCTCGACCGCGAGGGTGACCAGGCGGCCGCAGAGAGTCGGGTAGTCGAGGCCGGTTGCGGCCCAGAGCTTGGCGTAGACGCTGGTCTCGGTGAAACCGGGCATCGTGTTGATCTCGTTGACGAGGACGGCGCCGTCGGGCTCGACGAAGAAGTCGCAGCGGGCGAGACCGGAGCAGCCGCCCAGCTCGAAGGAGGTGACGGCGAGCTCGCGGACCCGGGCTAGCTGCTCGTCGGGGATCGCTGCCGGCACGACGAGCTCCATGCCACCCTCGCGGTACTTGGTCTCGTAGTCGTACCAGTCGGCATTGGCGACGACCTCGCCGGGCTGGGAGGCCTCGACCTCCTCGTTGCCCAGCAGCGAGCACTCGACCTCGCGCCCCGAGGCGGCGGCCTCGACGATCGCGCGCGGGTCGTGGCGGCGGGCCAGTTCGACCGCATCGTCCAGGTCGCCGAGCGCGTCGACTTTGCTGATGCCAACGCTCGAGCCGAGGCGCGACGGCTTGACCCAGAGCGGCCACCCCATCGCCTCGCAGCGCTCGCGCCAGCCCGGCTCTCCGGCCGCGACGAAATCGACCTGCGGCAGCCCCGCCTGAGCGAAGAGCCGCTTCAGCGTCAGCTTGTCCATGCAGATGGCGGAGGAGAGGACGTCGGAGCCGACATACGGGAGGTCGAGCCACTCGAGCAGGCCCTGGACGCTGCCGTCCTCGCCAAAGGGGCCATGCAGGGCGGGAAAGGCAACGTCGGCACCGAGCAAGCCGGAGCCCGGAACCAGCGCGACCGGAGCCCCCTCACAGCCCCAGGAGCCCTCGCGCGAGATCTTCACCCGCAATGCCTCGTGCCCGGCCTCCTCCAGGCCGCGCGCCACCGCCTCGCCCGAGCGCAGCGAGACATCGTGCTCGGAGGAGCGGCCACCGCTGAGCACCGCGACCCTCATTCTTCGGCGCCGGTTTCCGGTTCGGCCGAGCCGCTCGCCTGCTTGCCGACAACCACGGTGGCCGCGGAGCCCGGCTTCACTTCCGAGCCCGGCGGCGGGAACTGGTCGGTGACGCGGCCGACCTGCGAGGCGACTTCGGTTTCCGCTTCGTTCACGGTCGGCTTCAGCCCTTCCGCGCGCAGCGCTTCGACCGCGTCGGCGCGCAGCTTGCCGATCACATTGGGCACCGTCGCCTTCGCTTCGCCCTTGGAGACGACGATCGAGACGGTCGACCCGGCGGGGAGTTGCGAGCCCGCGTTGGGCCTCTGGCGGATCACCTCGCCGGCCGGCTTCGCGCTTTCTTCTTCTTCGATGCTCGGCGTGAAGCCGCGACCGCGGATCTGCTGCACCGCGACCGAGCGCTGGGTTCCCGCCAGCACGGGCACGGTCGCCAGCTTCGGCCCGCTGGAAACGGTGAGGAGGACGCTGGTGCCGCGGGTGGCAGTTTCGCCGCCGCTTGGCTTGGAGTGGATCACCAGTCCTTCTTCAACGTCTTCGGAATGGGCGCTTTCGACCTCGGTCTTGAAGCCCGCTTCTTCCAGTTCTTCCTCGGCTTCGGCGGTCGTCCTCCCTGCGGTCGAGGGAACCTTGGCGCTGCCGGGGCCGGCGCTGACGGTCAGCATCACCTTCGGTTTCGAGCAGAAGAAGCTGAAGAAGGCGCAGTCGAGCGAGGCTTCCTCGGCCGGCGGCGAAGCGGCCGGGTCCTGCTCGAGCACCGTGTTGGCCGGCGCTTCGCGCTCGACCCGCTTCACTTCGCCGACGTTGAAGCCGTCCTGCTGCAGGCGGGCGAAGGCGAGGTTGAGCGATTCGCCAGTCACATTGGGGACCTCGGTCGTCGTGTCGCGGGTCAGCGCGAATCCGACCAGAAGCCCGATCAGCACCGCGGCGGCAACCAGGATCCAGACCAACCGGCGCGATTTCTCCTCCTCGCCTTCCTCGACCGGCTCCTCCGGCGTGGCGACGATCGGCGGCAGCGCCGCGAAGGCCGCCGTGCTGCCGCCGGCACCGGGGTGCTTGAGTGCGGCGTCGAGCGCGGCGATGAAGGCGTCGGCGCTTTGGAAGCGATTCCCGGGCTCCTTTTCGAGCGCCCGCATCACAACGGCGTCCAGCGCCGGGGAGATCTGCGGGTTGATCGAGCTCGGCCGCTGCGGGGGCTGGGAGACCTGTTTCATCGCCACCGCCACCGCGGAGTCGGCCTCGAAGGGGACTCGGCCAGTGAGCGCCTCGTAGAGCATCACCCCGATCGAGTAGAGGTCGGAGACCGCAGTCACGTCGAAGCCCTGGGCCTGCTCGGGCGAGAGGTAGTGCGGCGTGCCCATCACCGAGCCGGCCTGGGTGATCTCCGAGACGCCGGCGCGGGCGATGCCGAAGTCGGTCACCGTCGCCTTGCCGTCGGCGTCGACGATCACGTTCTGCGGCTTGAGATCACGGTGGACGACGCCGTGGCGGTGGGCGAAGCGGGCGCCCTCGAGCACCTGGCGGATCAGGCCGACCGCCTGCTCGGGCGTTAGCCCGGCGTCGATCATCTGCTTCAGCGTGCGCCCCTCCAGGTACTGCATGGCGATGTAGTAGGTGCCGTCGACGTCGCCGCGGTCGAAGACGGCGACGACGTTGGGGTGCTGGAGGCCGGCCGCCGCCTCGGCCTCGCGGCGAAAGCGCTCGACGAACTCGCCGTCCTGGGCGAAGCGCGCGTGCAAGACCTTGAGCGCGACCCGGCGCTGCAGGTGGGTGTCGTCGGCGAGCCAGACGTCGGCCATGCCGCCCGAGCCGATCCGCTGCAGGACCGTGTAGCGGCCGTCGATGACGCTGCCCTGTCCGACCTCAGCCATTTCTCACCATCGGCGGCTGTTCTATCTCATTCACCGTTGAGGATTGTTTCCGCGACGTCGCGGAAGATCGGCGCGGCGACGTCGTTGCCGAATTCTTCGGTGCACTCGACCGTCGCGGCGATCGCGACCTTCGGGTCGTTGGCCGGCGCGAAGCCGATGAACCAGGCCTGGTTCTCTTCTTCGCCGCCGCCGCAAGCCTTGTTTCCGGGAGTTTCCGCCGTGCCCGTCTTGCCCGCCACCGGGACGCCTGGGATCTCGGCGTTGGTCCCGGTCCCTTCGCTGACCACACCTTCCATCGCGGTGGTCAGCTCTTCGGCGGTCTGGGCGCTGATCGGCTGACTGTACTGCGAAGGTTCGAGGCGCTTGACCACGCGGCCGTCGGGGTCGACGACGCGGCTCCAGATCTGCGGCTTCATCTCCTTACCCTTGTTGGCGACCGCGGCGGCGACCTCGGCCATCTGCAGCGGCGTCACCGCCAGCCGCTCCTGGCCGATCGCGACACGGGCGAGGTCGACCGGGTCGTTGGGCCCCAGCAGTTCGCCTTCTTCGTTGAAGACGCCGCTGTCGGAGAGCTGTTCGGACGGCAGGTCGATCGCGGGCTTCGAGTTGAAGCCGAAGCGGTCCATGTATTCGAACAGGGTGTCCTGCCCGAGGCGCTGGCCGAGCTGGCCGAACCAGGTATTGACCGAGTTGGTCAGCGCTGTGTCCAGGGTCGCCCCCGGCCAGCTGATGCCGAAATCGTTTTCGAGCGGCGTCCCTTCGACTTCGAGCGATCCCGGGGCGTCGATCTGGGTTTCCGGCGTGATCGCGCCGCTTTCCAGGCCCGCCGCCGCGGTCACCACCTTGAAGGTCGAGCCCGGCGGGTACTGGCCCTGGCTGGCGCGGTCGTAGAGCGGCCTTTCGATTTCGTTCGTGCTCAGCTTCGAGTATTCGTCGGGCACGCGGTTGGGGTCGTAGGGCGGATTCGAGGCCATCGCCAGCACCCGGCCACTCTGCGGCTCGATCGCGACGACGGCCCCGTAGCCGGCTTCGCGCAGGTCTTCCAGCGCCGTCGCCTGCGCCGCCGGGTCGAGGTTGGTGACGATGTCGTTGCCCTGTTGCTTGGCGCCGCGCAGCTGGTCGAGGATCGAGCCGAATTCCGATTCGTTGCCGACCAGTTCGTCGTTGTGGAACTGCTCAAACTGAGAGTCCCCGTAGCGGACGAAGCTGTAGCCGATCGGGTGTCCGTAGAGCGACCCTTCGAGATAGCGCCGCACGTAGCGCAGGCCGGCGCCGTGGCCCTTCGGCACCGAGCGGGCGATCACCGTGCCGTCGGCGGCGAGGATGCGGCCGCGCTTGATCTGCTGCTGCTCGAGCAGCGGTCGCTGGTTGGCGTCCTTGCCCTTCAGCGCCGTGGCGTCGAAGACCGACCAGTACGAGGTGAAGCCGATCAGCACCGCGAAGAGGACGACGACGAGGCCGAAGAGCTTGACGATCTGGCGGTTCACCTCAACTCCTCTCCAGAGCAAAGTCGCCGGATCGAGCACCCGCGCCGGCTTCGCGCCGGGCCCGGTCGGAAACGAGCAAAAGCAGGGCGAGGAGAACGAAGTTGGCGACGATCGAGCTACCGCCGTAGCTGATGAAGGGCAGGGTGACGCCGGTCAGCGGGATCACCCGAGTGACGCCGCCGATGATCACGAAGGCCTGGATCGCGAAGACCGCGGTGAGGCCGGTCGCCAGCAGCTTCGAGAAACCGTCGGCGGCGAGCAACGCGATTTTGAAACCGCGCGCCGCGATCAGCAGGTAGGTCAGGATCACCGCGCAGGCGCCGAAGAGGCCGAGCTCGTTGACGATCAGCGAGTAGATCGTGTCGGTCTGCGCCGCCGGCAAGAGAGCGTTGTCGGTTCCCGGAACCGTGATCAGCGCCTGTCCGAAGCCCTTGCCGAAGAGGCCGCCGTCGGCCTGGGCGAAGATCGATTGGAGGATCTGGTAGCCGCTCCCCTGCGGGTGCGCGAAGGGATCGAGCCAGATCTCGACCCGGTCGTGGACGTGGGGCACGGTCGCGGCAAAGAACCAGGCGCCGACGAGGAACATCGCCATCCCGATCGCGACGAAGGAGAAGCGTCCCGTCGCGACGTAGAGCAGGGCGAGGAAGGCGGCGAAGAACATCAGCGAGCTGCCGAGGTCGCGGATGAAGACGAGCATGAACATCGAGGCGCCCCAGACGACCAGCATCGGGCCGAAGTGCTTGAGCGGCGGCAGCGTCACCCCCAGCACCCGTCGGGCGCCGACGATAAGCACCTCGCGGTGCTCGCGCAGGTAGCTGGCGAGGAAAACGACGAGGCAGATCTTCGAGAACTCGGCCGGCTGGAAGGCGAGCGGGCCGAGCTTGACCCCGAGGTAGGCGCCGTTGACCTGTTCGCCGATCCCGGGCAGGCGCGGTGCCAACAGGAGGAGCAGCCCGACCACCGCGATCGTGTACCGGTAGCGCTCGAGCACGTCGTAGTCGCGCAGGAACTGGATCGTCAGGGCGAAGAGCACGAGCCCCAGCACGAACCAGTTGGCCTGGTCGCGGGCGAGGCTGGCGTCGATCCGGTAGATCATCACCAGGCCGAAGGCCATCAGCAGCGCTGCCAGCGGGAAGAGGTAGGGGTCCGCGTGGGGCAGGCGGATGCGCAGGTAGAGGTGGGTGGCGAGACAGACGGCGAAGAAGTAGGCGCCGTAGATCAGGCTGAGGTTGTCGAGCCGCGAGCCCTCCTGGGCGAAGACCGCGGTGAAACCGGCGGTGAGCAGCAGGGCGACCGGGACCAGCGCGAACAGCTCGCGATTGCGCGCGCTCACTTAACCCCTTGCGATTCTTCGATGTCTTCGATCAGCGAGACGGCATCGCCGCGCGAGCGCAGGTCGTGGCCGGTGGCCGCTTCGCCGCGCCGCGGCGGCAGCGAGCTGCTCTGGATCGGGCTCGCGTAGCGCTCTTCGTAGAGCTCGATCCCGAAGGGCAGTTCGTAGGGCAGGCCGCGGTAGAGGGCAACCCGGCCGCTGTCGTCGGTGCCGAGGAACCAGACCTGGCGGTTGCCGTACCAGGCGCCGAAGGCGAGCGCTCCGAGCACAACGACGACCGCGAGGACCTTTGCCGCGGTGCGCAGGCGCCGCCTCGGTTTCTTCGCCGCGATCTGCTCGCGCCGCTCGCGCGCGGCCGAGGCCGCGGCGCGGCGGCGCACCTCGGTAGCGGTCAGCCCCTCCGCGGCCGCGGTGCTGCCGATCAGCGTCGCGTCCTCGTGGCTCTGCTGCGGCGCCGCGGCGTCTTCGAGCCGGAAGGCGAGCGCCGTGATGTTGTCGCGGCCGCCGGCGCGGTTGGCTTCGTCGATCAGCGCCCGCACCGCGGCGTCCATCGAGGTGGCGCCGATCAGCAGCTTGGCGATCTGCGCCTCACCCAGCATCGTCGTCAGGCCGTCGGAGCAGATCAGAAAGACGTCGCCGGGTGCGGCGGACACGGTCTGTACGTCGGGCTCGACCTCGGGTTCGGGGCCGAGGGCGCGGGTGATGATCGAGCGCTGCGGGTGGTCCTCCGCCTGGGCATCGGTGAGCTGGCCCTTGCGGCGCATCTCCTCGACCAGCGAGTGATCGCGCGTGAGCTGCTCGAGGCGGCCGCCACGGAGGCGGTAGGCGCGACTGTCGCCGACATGACCGATCGCCACCTCTTCGGCCTGCGCGTTGACGATTGCCGCGGTCAGGGTCGTGCCCATCCCGGCTCGCGAGGGGTCGTTGCGGGCGAGCTCGTGGATGTTGCGGTTGGCGGTGGCGATCGTCTCGCGCAGGACCCGCTCCGGCGAGCCGTCGGGGAGATCGATGTCAAAGGCGTCGGCGGCGGTCTTGGAGGCCACCTCGCCGGCCTGGGCGCCGCCCATGCCGTCGGCGACGACGAAGATCGGCGCCCGTACGAAGAAGGAGTCCTCGTTGGCGTTGCGCTGGCGCCCCGTGTCGGAGCGGAAGGCCTGGTCGTCGATCCTCAGCACTTAAGTCGCCTCGTACCTGAACTCCGTGTCGCCGATCCGCACCACGTCGCCGTCGATCAGCTCCGCCTCCCCGTTCAGGGTGGCGTCGTTGAGCAGCGTTCCGTTGGTCGAGTTCATGTCCTCCACGTAGGTGCGGCCATCGCGAGTGAAGATCCTGGCGTGCACGCCGGAGGCGTAGCGGTCGTCGATCCGCACGTCGGCCTCGGCCGAGCGGCCGATCGAGAGGCCGCCGATCAGGTCGAAGCGCTCCCCCGCTTCGAGGCCGCCGCCACGCTCGGCGATCAGCCAGGCATCGGCGGCACCGGGCTGCGGGGCAAGCCCCGGCACCTGGTGGAAGCCGGTCGCGTCGGGCGCCGGCGATGCCGTGCGACGCAGGTCCTTGAGGGCGCTGCGCGCGATCCAGAGCAGGAAGAGGTAGAGAACGGCGAGAAAGCCGAACTTGAGAGCTACCGCGATCGGGTCGTAGTCCACGCGGGTGGCCTACTGCTCGATGTCGAACAGGAAGGTCGTGGTGCCGACGGTGACCTGGTCGCCGGGGCTGAGCCGGGTCGAGGAGACGCGGCGGCCGTTCACCTTGACGCCGTTGGTCGAGCCGAGGTCGGCGATCGTCCAGTCGCCGGTCTGCGAGCGGCGCAGCTCGGCGTGGCGGCGGGAGACGTTGGGGTCGGCGAGCACGCACTCGGCCTGCTTGGAGCGGCCGATCGTCGCCCGCGGCCCCTCGAGCACGTAGCGACGGTCGTCGAGCGAGACCACCGCCCGGGTCACGACCATCGCTTCGGCCCGTTGCTCGGGACTCGCCGGCGGCGGCGCCTTCTCCTTCACCGCCGAGTAGACCATCGTGTGCCCCTCCTCCCCCTGCCGCGGCGCCTCGCCCTCGCGAGCCGGCGGCTTGACCAGCCGCGTCTGGATCCCGAACTCGCCGAGCCGCAGGCGCTCGTCGGTCTTGAACTCGACCGCCGGCCGAGTCAGCAGGTCATAGCTGCGCCGCCGCGCGTGCTCGAGCAGATAGCCCGAAAGCTCCTGCTCGAGCGAGCGCTCGTAGCCCTCGAGCTTGACCCGGTCCTTGCTGGAGAGGAAAACCGTGTACTCGTTGGGGACGTAGACGCGGGCGACCCCCGCCGTCTTGTGGGCGTCCATCTCCTTGGCCAGCTTGCGAGCGAGCTCGACCGGCTGCACCTCGGAGCTGAAGGCGCGGCTGAAGACCCCCTCGACGAGGCCTTCGATACGACTCTCGAGGTTGCGTAGGACGCTAATCGTTGGCTCCTTTTCGCGAGCGAGGGAAGGCGCTCGGGGTGGCGGGAAAACCGCGGCGAATCCTACGGGAGCAGGACGCCGTGACCGGCGGCGAGCCAAGCGCCGAGCACTGCGGCGGCGGCAACCGCGCCGAGCCGCAAGCGCAGCGAGCGCTCGCTGCGCGGAGGATCCTCGGCAAGACTGTCGAGCGAGCTTTCGATCGCGCCGCCGAGCTCCTCCAGCGGCGGCCGTCGATCCGGGCGGTTCTGCAGGCAGGCGTCGAGCGCGTCGGTGAGCTCGCGCGGCAGGTCGGGACGGAGGCGGCGCAGGGGGCGCTGGCGGCCGCCGATCGCCCGCGCGGTCGCCGCCGGGGTCGATCGGCGAGTCGGGTGTTCGCCGCTCCAGCACTCGTAGAGCATCAGCGCCAGCGAGTAGACGTCGGCCTCCGGGCCGGCGGCGCGGCCTTCGGCCTGCTCGGGTGCCATGTAGGCGAGGGTGCCGACGACGTCGCCGGGCGCGGTCAGCGCCGCCGCGTCGGTGAGGCGGGCGACACCGAAGTCCATCAGCTTGGCGCGCGGCTCGCCGCCCTCCGTGATGAGCACGTTCTGCGGCTTGATGTCGCGGTGCACGACCGAGCGGCAGTGCGCGTGGTCGAGGGCCTCGCAGAGATCGGCGCCGATCTCGCCGATCTCGCGGTCGCTGAGCGTGCAGTCGCGATTGAGATGCGCCAGCGTCTCGCCGTCGACCAGCTCGGTGACGAGCAGGGCGTTGCCGTCCTCCTCCCCCATCTCATAGAGCGTGACGATGCCGGGATGGTTGAGCCGCGCTGCCGCCTGCGCCTCGCGCATCACCCTCCCCGAGCTGTTGTCGCCGGGCGATTCGATCGCCTTGACCGCGACCGGGCGCTCGAGCCGCCCGTCCCAGGCCTCGTAGACCGTGCCGAAACCGCCGCTGCCGATGCGGCGCTCGATCAAGAAGCGGTTGAGGACCAGGGAGCCGACCACAGCACTTCTCGACTTCGCCGCGAATCCGCTTCCTCCTGCGACATACTCCCTGCTTCTTGGAGGATTCTTCCGCAAACCGGCCGGGACGCCGGGCCCGGCCTCGCCGCCGCCCTGAACGTCAGCAGATCCTGCTGCGCCGTGGGCTCGCGCTCGGCGGCGGGCTGCTGCTCCTGATTCTCATCGTGCTCGGCGTCAAGGGCTGTCTCGACGCGCGCAAGGACCGGGCGCTGAGCGACTACGCCCGCAACGTCAGCCAGATCGTCGAAGAGACCGATCAGACCAGCAAGGACTTCTTCGCCAAGCTCTCCGAACCGGGCAGCCTCTCGGTGACCGAATTCGTCAACCAGGTCAGCGCCGACCGCAGCGCGATGGACGGCTACGCCGCCCGCATCGAAGGCCTCAGCGCCCCCGGCGACATGAGCCATGCGCAGAACGCGCTCGAGCTGGTCTACGAGCTGCGCAGCAGCGCGATGGACGAGATCGCCGAAAAGATGAGCACGGCGCTGGGCGATGTCGGCTCCGAGAAAGCGACCGCGAGCATCGCCCTGCAGATGCAGAAGCTGCTCTCCGCCGATGTGCTCTACGAATCGGTGGTGCGACCGGAGATCAACGGCGTGCTCGAATCGAACGGGATCCAGGGCGACAGCGTGCCGAAGAGCGTTTTCCTGCCGGAAGGGACCAAGTGGCTGGAAGAGACCGCGGTCAGCTCGGCGCTGGGATCGGTCAGCGGTTCGACCTCGGCATCGACCGGCACGGTGCACGGTTTGGGCCTGATCGGCACCAGCGTCAACGGCACGGAACTGACTGCCGAATCGACCACCTCGGTGAGCAGCGAAGGCACGCCGGAAGTCGAAGTCCAGGTGCAAAACCAGGGCGACTCGACCGAGAACGGCGTTTCCGTCTCGGTCACGGTCAGCGGCGGCAGCACCCTCAGCGGCACGATCAGCAGCATCGCCGCCGGCGAAACCGAAACCGCGTTGATCCCGCTGACGCCGGCGCCGGAAGGGGAAGTGACGATCGAAGTCGACGTCGCCACCGTGCCGGGCGAGCAGGTCTCCGAAAACAACAAGGCGAGCTACACCGTCGCGTTCGAATAGGCGGCCGTCTTGAGGATCGCCTACCTGGGGCCGGCGGGAACCTTCACCGAGGACGCGCTGCGCGAGAGCCGCGGGCCGGCCGGGGAGTTCGAGCGACTGCGCACGCCGACGATCCGCGAGGCGATCCTCGCGGTCGAGCACGGCGAGGCGGAGCGGGCATTGGTGCCGTTCGAGAACTCGATCGAGGGGTCGGTGCGCAGCACTCTCGACACCTTGGCTTTCGATGCCGAGCGAGTGACGATCATCGGCGAGCACGACTTCGCCGTGCGGGCAATGCTGCTGGCTCGCGCCGCACGAGAGCTCGACCAGGTAGCCGTCGTGCTCTCACACCCGCAACCGCTGGCGCAGTGCGCTCGCTTCCTGCGCGAGAACCTGCCCGGCGCCGAGCTGCGCGCGGTCAGCAGCACCGCCGAGGCGGTTCGCCTCGTCAGCGAATCGGAGCAGCCATGGGCGGCGATCGGCGCCCACTCCGCCGCCGAGCTCTATGGCTGCACGATCCTGCGCGAGGGAATCGAGGACGAGGCCAACAACGTCACCCGCTTCGTCTGGATCGCGCCGGCGGGGACCGAGCCGTCGGGCGGCGGTAGCTGGAAGACCTCGCTCGTCTTCTCGGAGCTTGGCGAAGACCATCCCGGCGCCCTGGTCAACGCCCTGCGCGAGTTCTCCTCGCGCAGGGTCAACCTGAGCCGGATCGAGTCCCGCCCCCTGCGCCTCGGACTGGGCCGCTACATGTTCTTCTGCGACCTCGAGGGGGCGGAAACAGATGCCCCTGTCGGCGAGGCGATCGGGGCGCTGCGAACCAAGGCAGAATCGGTTCGAATATTGGGCTCCTACCCAACTGCGTAGAATTCCCGGGCAACATGGCACGTGTGCTCGTACTCAACGCAACGTATGAGCCGATCAACGTATGCACGTTGAGACGAGCGGCTGTGCTTCTTTTGAAGGAGAAGGCCGAGCTGCTCGAGCGCCGCGAGGGCGCGATCCACTCCGAGCACATGACGATGGAGCGCCCCGATGTGATCCGCCTGGTCAGCTACGTGCGGATCCCCCGCGAAGCGCACAGGAGGAAGATCACCCGCCGCGCGGTGCTCGCCCGCGACTCCTGGACCTGCCAGTACTGCGGCTCGCGCAAATCGGGCCTCACGGTCGACCACGTGATCCCGCGCAGCCGCGGCGGCAAATCGGTCTGGGAGAACATCGTCGCCGCCTGTGCCAGCTGCAACAGGCGCAAGGGAAACCGTCTGCCTCGCGAGATTCATATGCATCCTCAGAACACGCCGAAGGCTCCAGGGCCGACGGTGTTCATTCAGGTGGCTAGTCCGAAGATTCCGCAGAACTGGCAGCAGTATTTGCCGGCGGCTGCTTAGGGGAGGACAGCGGGGAGGCCTTGTCGGTTCCCAAGCACCGCCAACAGGCGGTGCTGATGAGGAGCCCCTTCGGGGCTTCGAAGCACTTTGCAGAGCCGCTTCGCGAGGATCCGACAAGGCCTCCCCGCTGTCCTATCGACCGCCCCGTCAGGATCAAGCTTGTCCCCTCTTGGATCGCCCAAGCTTTTCGGCTGCAAACCGATCCCTGGGCGGCTCGGTACGGAAGCTTCAACGACAGTGGAGAAAGCCGGGACAAGACGGATGCTCTAGCCCGGGGCGAGAGAAGGGACGGCGACGCAAAGCTTCTCGTTGGCTAGAGCTTCTACGGCAGTAAGCAGGCGGTCGAAGGGTCGGTGGGGGAGGTCTTCCCGGATCCTCGCGAAGCGGCTCTGCAGAGAGGTCCTGGGCCCCGAAGGGGCAGATGATTGGCGCCGCCCTTTTGGGCGGCGCTTGGGAACCGGGAAGACCTCCCCCACCGACCCCCACCTACTCCTCCGGCAACTGCTCCTGCCCATCCGGCTCGTCGTCGGAGTCTTCATCGATCACCAGGGCGACCGCACTGACGCAGTCGTCGTCCTTCATGTTCATCACTTTGACGCCCTGGGTCGAACGGCCCATCTGGGAGATGCCTCCTGCCTGGGTGCGCTGGACCATGCCGCTCTGGGAGATGAAGAGCAGGTCCTGGTGCTCGCGGACGATCAGGGCGCCGGCGAGGCCGCCCTTCTTCGCGGTCAATTTTGCCGTCAGCACGCCCTTGGTGCCACGGCCCTTGACCGGGTACTCGGAGACCTGGGTGCGCTTGCCATAACCGTTCTCGGTGACGACGAAGAGCTCCGAGTCGTCGCGGGCAATGTCCATCGCCAGTACCCGGTTGGGGTCGCCGTTGACCTTGGCCGACACGTTCATGCCTTTGACCCCGCTCGTGTCGCGTCCCATTGGCCGCACTTTCTCCTCGGAGAAGCGCGAGGCGTGACCCGACTTGGAGACGAGCAGGATGTCGTCGTCGCCCGAGGTGAGGCGGACCTGGACCAGCTCATCGCTATCGCGGATCTTGATCGCGATGATCCCGTCGGCGCGGATCGGCGTGTTGTAGGTCTTGAACTCGGTCTTCTTGACAAGGCCCTGAGCGGTGGCGAAGACCAGATACTTGTTCTCGCCGAAGTCGCGGGTCGGGATCACCGCGGTGACCTTCTCGCCGTCGCGCAACGGCAGGACGTTGACCAGGGCGCGGCCTTTCGAGGTCCGCGAGCCCTCGGGCAGCTCGTAGACCTTGAGCCGGTAGACCTTGCCACGGTTGGTGAAGAAGAGCAGGAAGTCGTGGGTCGAGCAGATGTGCAGGTGCTCGATGTAGTCGTCCTCCTTCATGTCCATCCCCATCACACCGCGGCCGCCGCGGTGCTGCTGGCGGTAGGTGGCCAGCGGCAGCCGCTTGGCGTAGCCCGAGTGGGTGATCGAGATCACCATCTGCTGGTCGGCGATCATGTCCTCGATGTTCATGTCGCCCTCGAAGTGGGTGACTTCGGTGCGGCGCTCGTCGCCGTAGCGGCTGTCGACTTCGTCGAGCTCCTCGACGATCACCGCGTCGATCCGGGCCGGGTCGCCGAGGATTGACCGCAGCTCGGCGATCCGTTTGGCCAGTTCCTCGTGCTCCTCGCGCAGCTTGTCGGACTCCAGCGCGGTGAGGCGGGCGAGGCGCATGTCGAGGATCGCCTGGGCCTGCTCCTCGGAGAGCTCGAAGCGCTCGATCAGTCCTGCCTTGGCGGTGTCGGTATCGGCCGAGCCTCGAATCAGCGCGATTACCGCGTCGAGGTTCTCGAGCGCGATCAGCAGCCCCTCGAGGATGTGGGCGCGCGCCTCGGCCCGGCGCAGCTCGTACTGGGTGCGGCGGATCACGACCTCGCGCTGGTGGCTGACGTAATGCTCGATCAGTTCCTTGAGGCCGAGCGTGCGGGGCACCCCGTCGACGAGCGCGACCATGTTGATGCCGAAGGTGCTCTGCATCGCAGTGCGCTTGTAGAGCTGGTTGAGCACCACCTCGGGCGGGTCGCCGCCGCGCTTGGTCTCGATCACCAGGCGCATCCCGGAGCGATCGGACTCGTCGCGCAGGTCGGAGATGCCGGTGATCTTTTTGTCGCGGACGAGGTCGGCGATCTTCGTGATCAGGCCACCGTCGCCGCCCTTCTTGACCATGAACGGCAGCTCGGTGACGACGATCGCGTCGCGGCCGCCCTTGATCGGCTCGACGTGGGCGCGGGCCCGAATTCGGACCGAGGCCCGGCCAGAGGCGTAGGCGTCGGCGATCCCTTCGGCGCTCATGATGCCGCCGCCGGGGAAGTCCGGCCCCTTGACGTGCTCCATCAACCCGGAGAGGTCGATGCCGGGGTTGGCGATGTAGGCCTTGACCGCGCCGATCGACTCGCTCAGGTTGTGCGGCGGGATATTGGTCGCCATCCCGACCGCGATCCCGGACGAGCCGTTGACCAGCAGGTTGGGGAAGCGGGCCGGCAGCACCAGCGGCTCCTGCTGGGACTCGTCGTAGTTCGGGCCCCACTCCACCGTGTCGGCTTCGATGTCGCGCAGCAGCTCCGTCGAGAGCCGTGCCAGGCGCGCCTCGGTGTACCGCATCGCGGCCGGTGGGTCGTCGTCGATCGAGCCGAAGTTGCCCTGACCGTCGACGAGCATGTAGCGCAACGAGAAGGGCTGCGCCATCCTCGCCAGCGTGTCGTAGATCGCCGAGTCGCCGTGGGGGTGGTACTTGCCCATGACCTCGCCGACGATGAAGGCGGACTTGCGGTAGGGCCGGTTCGGCTGCAGGCCGAGGTCGTGCATCGCGTAGAGCACCCGCCGGTGCACCGGCTTCAAGCCGTCGCGGACGTCGGGCAGGGCGCGACCGACGATCACGCTCATCGCGTAATCGAGATACGACGAGCGCATCTCGTTGGTCAGCTCTCGCTCCTCGATCCGGCCCCCGGTAAGTGCGTCAGCGCCCTCCACTAGATCCTCCCCTTAGTCGTCAGAACGCCCAGGTCACACATCGATGAACCTGACCTCTTTAGCGTGGCGTTCGATGAAGGCCTTACGAGGCTCGACCTTGTCACCCATCAAGTCGGCGAAGACCTTCTCGGCCAACGCCGCGTCATCGATCCGCACCCGCTCGAGCGTGCGGCTAGCCGGGTCCATCGTCGTCTCGCGCAGCTGTTCGGCGTTCATCTCGCCCAGGCCCTTGAAACGTTGCATCGTCACGCCCTGGCGAGCCAACTCGAGCACCATGCGGCGCAAGTCGGCAAACGACTCGGCCGTGCGCTCTTTCTGGTCGAGGACGATCCGGAAGGCCGGTTTCCCGAGTTGCTCGAGCAGCTCGGAGTGCGACTGAATCAAGCGGCGGTAGTCGTGCGATTCGAAGAGGCTGGCTGAGAGCTCAAAGGCCTTTGCCAACCCGTCGCGGCGGTGGACCGCGCGGACGAGGATTTCGTCGCCGGATTCGGAGACGATCTCGGTGTCGAACGGCTCGACCTCGCCGGCCTCGCCGTTAAGCACGTCCTTCACTTCGGCGAGCGAGGTAACGCCGCGATCGAGGATTTCCGACTCGCCGAGGAAGCGGACCAACTCGTGTCCGAAATCTGCCTGCAGCGAGTCGGCCCAGCCCTCGTGCTCCTTCAGGCGCCGGTTGAAACGCTGCCAGCGCGTCGCGGTCAACTTGTGCGAAACACCGCCGGCATCGACCACCTCCATCTGCTCGAGCTTGTCCCGAAGCAGTAGCTCCTCGAGCTCCGACTCCTTCTCGACGTAGGTTTCCTGCTTACCGTTCTTCAGCTTGTAGAGCGGCGGCTTGGCGATGTAGATGTAGCCGGCCTCGATCAGCTCCGGCATCTCGCGATAGAGGAAGGTGAGCACCAGGGTGCGGATGTGGGCACCGTCGACGTCGGCGTCGGTCATCAGCACGACCTTGTGGTAGCGCGCCTCTTTGACGTCGAACTCCTCGCGGATCCCCGTGCCGACGGCGGTGATCAACGCCTGGATCTCCTGGTTGGAGAGAACCTTGTCGATCCGCGCCTTCTCGACGTTGATGATCTTGCCGCGCAGCGGCAAGACGGCCTGCGTGTTGCGATCGCGGCCCTGCTTGGCCGAACCGCCGGCGGAATCGCCCTCGACTATGAACAGCTCCGCCAGGGCCGGGTCACGGACCGTGCAGTCGGCGAGCTTGCCCGGCAGGGTTGAGTTCTCCAGCGCCGACTTGCGGCGGGTCAGGTCGCGGGCCTTGCGCGCTGCCTGGCGGGCACGAGCGGCATCTACCGCCTTGCCGATGATGCGTTTTGCCTCGCCCGGGTTCTCCTCGAAGAACTCGCCGAGCTTGCGGTTGACCGACTCCTTGACCAGCCCCTCGATCGGCGGGTTGCCGAGCTTGGTCTTGGTCTGACCCTCGAACTGCGGGTCCTGCAGCTTGATCGAGATAACCGCGGTCAGCCCCTCGCGGACGTCGTCGCCGGTGAGGTTCTCGTCTTTCTCTTTGAGCAGGCCTTTGCCGCGCGCGTAGGCGTTGAGCGTGCGGGTCAGGGCCGAACGAAAGCCGGAGAGGTGGGAGCCGCCCTCGTGAGTGTTGATGTTGTTGGCGAAACTGAAGATCGATTCCTGGTAGGAGGAGTTCCACTGCATCGCCACCTCGACCTGGCCGTCCTCGGTCTCGTTCTCGAAGAAGACCGTCTTGCGGTGCAGGGGGTCCTTGTTCTCGTTGAGGTGGGCAACGAAGTCGACGATGCCGCCCTCGTAGTGGAAGGTGTCGCTCTGGCCCGCGGCGCGCTCGTCGACCAGATCGATCTTGAGGCCGCGGGTGAGGAAGGCGGTCTCGCGCAAGCGCTCGGCCAGGGTCGCGTAGTCGAACTCCAGCTCGTCGAAAATTTCAGCGTCGGGCAGGAAGGTGATCGTCGTGCCGTGGGCATCGCTCGCCTCGCCGCGGTGGAGGTCGGCCTGCGGCTTACCCCGCTCGTAGTCCTGGGTCCAGACCGCCCCATCGCGGCTGATTTCGAGGTGGAGTTGCTCGGAGAGGGCGTTGACGACAGAGATGCCGACGCCGTGCAGGCCGCCGGAGACCTTGTAACCCTCGCCGCCGAACTTGCCGCCGGCGTGAAGCGTGGTCAGCACCACCTCGGCCGCCGGGCGCTTCTCTTTTTTCAGTTCGTCGACCGGGATGCCACGACCGTCGTCGATAACGGTGCAGCTGTTATCCGGGTGCAGGACGACGCGAACGTTTTCGCAGTAGCCGGCGATCGCCTCGTCGACCGAGTTGTCGACGACCTCGTAGACAAGATGGTGGAGGCCGCGCGGGCCGGTCGAGCCGATGTACATCCCGGGCCGCTTGCGGACCGCTTCCAGCCCCTCGAGGACGGTGATGTCCTCGGCTCCGTACGAGCCCTCCGTTTTTTTCTTGCTGCTGCCGGCGCTCTTGTTCTTGTCAGCCAACTAATCCCTTCCGGTACTCATAGAAAACCCCAACGCCCGGAGCCGAAAAGCGGGTCGGGGTCGGGGTCTAAACAGGTTGACATAAAGGATACCAGTTCCAGCCCCCAGAATCAGCCCTCAAGCGTCACAAAATGCCTGCAAATGCCGTAAAAAAGATCGTCGATCAGGGTTCGCCTACGCGAAAGCGCAGGCGTAGCGGCGCCGAGTCGCCGAGCCGCTCGCCCAGGCGGGTC
>DASYIY010000083.1:0-5601 GCA_035997045.1 Solirubrobacterales bacterium
CGCTCGACGGCGAGCCCTGGATCGTCGACAAGGAGACCCAGCCGCCCTCGCGGATCTCGCAGGCGAAGCTGGTCGAGATGATGGAGGAGCGCGGCCTCGGCACCAAGGCGACCCGCGCCGACATCATCAAGAAGCTCTTCGACCGCGGCTACGTCTACAGCAACCCGCCGATCCCGACCGAGACCGGGATCGCGATGTACGACGCCTTCAAAAAATACGTGCCGGCGATGGCGACCCCGGAGATGACCGCTCAGCTCGAGTCCGAGATGGACCAGATCGCCGCCGGCGAGATGACCAAGGACGGTGTCGTCGGCGACAGCCGCGCCCTGCTCCACACCACCTGGAGCGAAATCGACGAGAGCCGCGAGGACCTCGCCAAAGTCGTCTGGAAGGGGATGGACGAGGACCGCATCCTCGGCCCCTGCAAGGTCTGCGAAGAAGCCGGCCGCAAAAAGGAGGATGGCTCGCCCCACATGCTGCGGGTGATCCGGGCGAAGAAGTCGGGCAAGCGCTTCGTCGGTTGCTCCGGCTGGACCCTCGACGATCCGGAGTCCTGCGATCAGACCTTCCCGCTGCCCCAGCGCGGCGACGTCTTCAAACTCGAAGAACGCTGCTCGGTCTGCGGCGAGACGCCGCGACTGAAAGTCCAGCCCTTCCGCGGCCGTCCCTGGAACCTCTGCCTCAATGACGACTGCGAGTCGATGCAGGAGATGAAGAAACGCCGCGCCGAGCGCGAAGCGGCGAAAGCGGCCAAAGAAGCGATGGCGGAGAAGCCGCTGCCCAAGGGCGACGAGGACAAAGTCCCGGCTAAGGCGAAAGCCAAAAAGGCGAAGGCCGTAAGCAAGGCCGATACCGCCACGCGCGGTGTCAAACGCGCCAAGGCCGCGGCCAAAGGCTGAGGTCCGGCAGGTTGTTCGTCTCGCTGGAGGGCGTCGATGGCTCCGGCAAGAGCACGCAGGCAAAGCTGCTGGCTGAAGCGCTCGGCCCGGAGACTCTGCTGATCCGGGAGCCGGGGGGGACCAGTGCGGCGGAGCGGATCCGCGAGCTGCTCGCCGACCCGGCGCTGGAGATCGATTCGTTCGCCGAGCTGCTGCTCTTCTCCGCCGCCCGCGCCGACTTGGTCAGCCGCGTGATCCGGCCCGCCCTCGAGGCGGGCATCCACGTCGTCGCCGACCGCTTCGCCGACTCCAGCGTCGCCTACCAGGGCGGCGCTCGCGAACTCGGCACCAGCCACGTGCTCTCGCTGACCGACACCGTGATCGACGGGCTCTGGCCCGACGTCACCGTGCTGCTGCGGGTCGACCCCGAGCTCGGCCTTGGCCGCGCCGAAGGCGAAGACCGCCTCGAGTCCGAGGGCCTCGACCTACAGCGCGCCGTCGCCGAGGCCTACGAGGAGATCGCCCAGATCGCCTCCGACCGCGTCGTCGTTGTCGACGGCGCGGGTAGCGTCGAGGAGGTCCATGCCCGAGTGCTCGACGCCGTGCAGAGCCGTTCTCGGTGATGTCGCACTTTCCGCCGGATAGAGGGAAGAAATGCGACAGCAACGCGATCTTTCTCGTCTCTGTCGGAAGATGTCGTAGTTCCCGCCGCTATCCGGCGGAAAGTGCGACATCGGTGGAGGATGGGGTCTGTCGATGACTGTCGGGATCGACGAAAGCACGGCGAACCAGCCGCGGGCGCGGGTGGCGTTGACGGCTGCGCTGGCGTCGGGGCCGTCGCACGCGTATCTCTTTCGCGGGCCGCGTGGGGCGAGCAAGAGCGCTGTCGCTCGTGCCTTCGCAGCGGAGATCCTGGCCGTCGGCGCCGCCGAACCCGACGACGCTCGCCGCCGTGCCCTGCTCGACCCGTCGCCGCACCCCGACCTCGTCTGGCTGAAGCCGCGTGGCGCCCAGCATATGGTCGAGGAGATTCGCGAGAAGGTGATCCGCGCGGCCTCCTACCGCCCCTTCGAAGCCGACAAGCGCGTCTTCGTGATCGAGGCCGCCGAGCAGATGCGCGACGAGAGCCAGAACGCCCTCCTGAAGACCCTCGAGGAGCCCCCCGCCTACGTCCACCTGATCCTGCTCACCTCAGAGCCGGCGGCCCTGCTCGAGACGATCGCCTCCCGCTGCCAGCCGATCGACTTCGCGCCATTGCCACCGGAAGCAATCGAAGCTGAGCTCGGCTCCGAAGCTTCGCCCAATGAGCGTTCCGCTGCAGCTCGTCTCTCCGCCGGAGACTTGGCCCGCGCCCGCTACCTCCTCTCGGATGCTGGCCGAGCGCTCCGTACAACGGCCCTTGAACTGGGAAGGGCCGTGGGCGTCGACTCGCCGGACACTCAGCGCGTAAGCGCGTCCGCCGAGGCGATACCCACGGCCCCCACCGCTTCGGGTTCGCCCTGGACACAGCTGCTCAAGGTCGCCGAAGCAGAAGGAGAAGAGATTGAATCGGCGGTCCGAAAGACGCTGGAGGAAGAAACCGAAGCCGGCATCAAGCGCAGCGCCAAAGACATCGCCGACGAAGCCAAACGCGCCGGCCGCCGGCGGCGCACCGAGATGCTCGACCTCGCCCTGGAGCTCAACGCGACCTGGTTCCGCGACCTCGCCGCCACCGCCTCCGGCGCCACCGACGTCGTCTTCAACCGCGACCGCCTCGCCGATCTCCAGTCCCGTGCTGCAACCCTCGACCCTTCGCGCCCCCGCCGCGCCGCCGAGCTGGTCCAGGACACCCGCCGCCGCCTCGACCTCAACGTCTCCGAGGAGCTAGCCCTGGAGGCGCTGGCCTTTCGCCTCGCTGCCGTTTTCGCCTGATGCGGCCTGAGCGCGCGCCTTCTCCAGGGCCCGCTCCTGGGCGAGGCGGGTGATCTGGGCGGCCTGACGGGACATCGTCACGCTGAAGTTGAGCGCCAGGCCGAGCAGGAAGAGCAGCACGATCGAGAAGAGGGCGACGTTGGTGTCGCGCACGCCCATCGCGTCGGCGACCAGGGTCAGCAGCCCGGGGAAGGCGGCGCCGACAAGCATCCCCAGGCCGGCGACGAACCAGACGACGCTGAAGCGCTCCTGCAGGCGGTCGCGGCGAATCAACTCAAGGACCAGCGCCATGAAGGCGAGGGCCAGGATCGCGGCGATGATCCGCGTCTGCGAGGTGAGGTGGACCTTGGGGTCCGTCGCCGCAAGGGCCAGACCGATCATCGCTCCGCCTCGACGTGGCGCGGGCGGAACTGTCCGACCATCAGCACGATCAGTCCCTTGAAGATGAAGAAGGCCGAGCGCAGCGGCGTCAGGAAGGAAGTCCCGCCCGCCCGCTCCAGCATCCGCACGGGAACCTCCTCGACCCGCAGCCCCTCGCGCACGGCGAGCTGCAGCGACTCGATCTCGGCGAAGTCGGGCGAGTAGTGCTCGCTGAACAGCGCCATCACGCGGCGGTTCGCCGCCCGCATGCCGCTGGTCGTGTCGGTGAAGCGCTGCCGCGTCGCCAGGGTCAGGAAGAAGCGGAAGACGCCGGTGCCGATCCGCCGCGAGAGCGTCGGCTTGTAGTCGTCGCTCTCGGCTTTGCCCGGGTCGCGGTAGCGCGAGCCGATCACCAGGTCGGCGCGGTCGCCGTGGATCTCATCCAGCAGCCGTGCCACCTCCGGCGGCGGGTGCTGGCCGTCGGCATCGAGGTGGGCGCAGGCGTCGTAGCCCTCGCGCAGCGCGTGCAGGTACCCCGTCTGCAGCGCCGCGCCCAGCCCCTGGTTGAAGGGCAGCACGGCGACCAGGGCGCCCGCCTCGCGCGCCCGCTCGGCCGTCGCGTCGGTCGAGCCGTCATCGATTACGAGCAGATCGGCCGCAGGCAGCGACTCGCGCACGCCCGCGATTACCTTCGCGATCGAGTCCTCCTCGTTCCAGGCCGGGATGAAGACCAGAGTCCGCACCGACCGATTCTCCCATGCCGTCCGGCCCCACCGCCCCAGGGGCGTGTCTGAGCTCAAGGGGTCATATGGGCCCCTAAGCTCAGACACGCCCTGTCGAGTCGGCGTTTGTGTTAGTAACTGCTCATGAGACGCATAGGCATGCGACTGTGGCTGGCGGGTGCCTTTGCGGCGGTTTCGCTGATCACCGCTTTCTCGGTCTACCTCTTCGGCGACAACAAGCGGGCACTGGTCGTCGCCGTGCTGATCGGCGTCCTCGCCGGCTTCCTGATCGCGGTCGCGATCTCCCACCGGGTCTCGCGCCTGGCGCAGGCCGCCGGCGAGATGGCCTCGGGCTCCTTCGACGCGCCGCTCGCGGTCTCGGGGCCGGACGAGATCGGCGACCTCGCCCGCGCCCTGGAGTCGATGCGGGCCTCGTTGAAAGAGAGCTTCGGCGTGCTCACCGCCGACCGCAACAAGCTCGAGGCGATCTTCGACGGCCTCACCGACGCGGTGATGGTGGTCGACGACGAGGGTCCGGTGCGCTTCTCCAACAGCGCCGCCGTCGAGTTGCTCGACCGCGGCCGCCCGCCGGAGGCGATTCTGCCGCAGCTCGCCCGCGCCGCCGAGGTCGGCTTCGCCGCCCACCCGGCGCTGCGGATCGGCGACCGCGCCTACGCGATGCAGGCCCGCGCTCTGCCGGACGAGCGCGCCGTGCTCGCCGTCGTCCGCGACCGCACCGAAGAGATGCGCCGCGAGTTCGCCGAAGCCGACTTCGTCTCCAATGCCGCCCACGAGCTGCGCAACCCACTGGCCGGAATCTCCGGCGCGATCGAGGTCCTGCAGAGCGGTGCCAAAGACGACCCGCAGGCGCGCGACCACTTCCTCTCCCGGCTCGCCGATGACGCGGAGCGGATGAGCCGCCTGACCCAGGCGCTGCTGACCCTGGCCCGGGTCGAGTCGCTCGGGGCGGGGGAGACCGAGGTGGTCGACGTGCCGATCGCGATCCGCGACGTCGTCGCCGCGGTCGAGCCGCCCAAACACGTCGAGCTTTTGGTCGAGTCGGAGCCCGACCTGACCGCCAAGGGCGACCCGACGCTGCTGCGCCAGGTGATGATTGGCTTGCTGACCAACGCCTTCAAGAACACGCCACCCCCCGGCGCCGTTACCGTACGCGGCCGCCGGGACGGCGAGACGGAAGTGATCTTGGAAGTCATCGACACAGGCACAGGCATACCCGCGGCGGAGATCGAGCGCGTTTTCGAGCGCTTCTACCGTCGTAGCGAGTCGCGCAAGCAGGAGGGCTTCGGCCTCGGCCTGGCGATCGCCCGCCGCATGGTCGACGTGATGGGCGGCCAGATCGGCGCCACCTCGGTCCAGGGCCAGGGCAGCACCTTCTGGGTCCGCCTCCCGCTCGCCCATCCGAGCCCGACCCCGGTGGCCTGAGGATGAGCAGCGGACGCATCCTGGTCGCCGACGACGAGCCCTCGGTCCGCGAGTCGGTCGGCTATGCCCTGGCGCAGGACGGCTTCGACGTCGACGTCGCCACCGACGGCGACGAGGCGGCGGAGAAAGTGGGCGGCGAGGGCATTCCCTACGACCTGCTGATCCTCGACATCATGATGCCGGGACCGAGCGGCCTCGACATCTGCCGCGACGTGCGCTCGCGCAGCGCCGTGCCGATCATCCTGCTCACCGCCAAGGACGCCGAGGTCGACAAGGTCGTCGGGCTC
>DASYIY010000084.1:0-1724 GCA_035997045.1 Solirubrobacterales bacterium
GAGATCTGGCCCGAGGTGAGCAGGATCTTGTTCTGGTCGCTGGTCAGGGTGCCGATCGGTTCGCCGGAGGCGTCGTAGACCTCGCTGTTCTTCGATGCCTTGTACTGAGCGAAGTTGTAGATCGCCGGCAGGTCCTGCGAGACAGCGGCCATCATCCCGAAGACCATCGAGACCAGCCCCAGCACGGCGAGCCCCAGCAAAACGAAGAGCACGCGTAGCTTCTTGAGGCGCGGCTTGCTGCGTTCGCCCGCCAAGAGAGTGCGGCAGTCTAGCATTGGCCCGATGGCGGACCTGACGCGCAACGCGGTCGATGTGCTGCCGGCGGGAATGCTGCAGGAGCAGCTGGCCGCCGGCAAGCCGTTGCGCGTGAAGCTGGGGATCGACCCAACCACGCCCGACATCCACCTCGGCCACACGGTCGTGCTGGAGAAGCTGCGCGAGTTCCAGGTAGCCGGCCACCAGGTCGTCCTCATCGTCGGCGACTTCACTGCCCGGGTCGGCGACCCCAGCGGCCGCTCGGCCCAGCGGCCGATGCCCTCGCCGGAGGAGATCGAGGCAAACGCCGCCACCTACCAGGAGCAGGCCTTCAAGTTGCTCGACCGCGAGCGCACCGAGGTGCGCTTCAACAGCGAGTGGTTGCGGATGGAGCCCGAGCAGCTGCTCGGGCTCCTGGCCCAGACCACCGTCGCCCGCCTGATCGAGCGCGACGACTTCCAGAAGCGGCTTGCCGCCGGTGCCCCGGTCGCCGCCCTCGAGCTGCTCTATCCGCTGCTGCAGGGCTACGACTCGGTCGCGGTCGAGGCCGACGTCGAGCTGGGGGGGACCGACCAGAAGTTCAACCTGCTCTTTGGCCGTGACATCCAGACGGCCTACGGCCACAAGCCGCAGTCGATCCTGACGATGCCGATCCTGGTCGGCACCGACGGCGTGAAGAAGATGAGCAAGTCGCTGGGCAACTACATCGGCGTCACCGAGGCGCCGGAGGAGATGTTTGGCAAGACGATGCGGGTGCCCGACGAGGCGATGCCGGAGTACTTCCGGCTGGTGCTGGGCGCCGAGCCGCCGGCCGGGGCGCCGCCGAACGAGGCCAAGCGCTCGCTCGCCCGCGGCGTCGTCGAGCGCTTCCACGACGCCGCCGCGGCGCAGGCGGCGGAGGAGCACTTCAATCGCCTCTTCGTGCAGCGCGAGGTTCCCGACGAGGTAGAGGAGCTCGACCTCGGTCCTTATGCCGGCAAAAACGGCGATCTGGTCCACCTGCCGCAGCTGATGGCGGGCGCGTTCGGGGTCAGCTCCAGCGAGGCGCGTCGCCTGATCAAGCAGGGAGGCACAAAGCTCGACGGCGAGACAATCCCGCCCGATACCCTGGATTTGGCTCCAGAAGCCCTAAACGGCCGCGTCCTGCAGGTCGGCAAGCGGCGTTTCCGCCGCCTTCGCGCCGGCGTCTAGGCAAACCGCCGCCGTAGCGCTATACTCCCGCGTCCTTCCGGGGCAGGCCTCCGTGCCTGGCCCATGCGTGAGGAGCGGCGAGTCCCGCCGCTAAGGCGCAGCGGTCTTTGAAAACTGAGCAGCGTGCACCCCTCAGACATTCGTGTCTGTGGGGATGTTTGAGCCCGATCCACCTGGTGCGCCAGCGCGCCGGGTGGTCTGATTTACCCGTCATGCCGGTCGCCGAGTATGTGTACCCGGCGATTTGCAATTTGCCAGGCATGACAGCTCTCTGTAAG
>DASYIY010000085.1:0-3874 GCA_035997045.1 Solirubrobacterales bacterium
CGGCCCTCCTGCTCGATCTGCGTCATCGCCGCGACCAACTGCTCGCCGCAGTCGCAGCGCATGCTGTGGAAGACGTCGCCGGTGAGGCACTCGCTGTGGACGCGGACGAGCACGTCCTCGGCCCCGTCGACATCGCCCTTGACCATCGCCACGTGGTGCTTGTCGTCGACCAGCGAGCGATAGCCGACCGCGGTGAAGTCGCCGAACTCGGTCGGCAGGGCGGTGTCGACCACGCGCTCGACCAGCTTCTCGGTGCGGCGACGGTAGGCGATCAGGTCGGCAACGGTGATCATCTTCAGGCCGTGGCGCTCGCAGTAGGGGACCAGGTCGGGGACGCGGGCCATCGTGCCGTCGTCGTTCATCACCTCGCAGATCACCCCGGCCGGCGTCAGGCCGGCGAGGCGGGCGAGGTCGACGCTGGCCTCGGTGTGGCCGGTGCGCTCGAGCACGCCACCCTCCTTGGCCCGCAGCGGGAACATGTGGCCGGGGACGACGATGTCGCGCGGGCCGGAGCCGGGGTCGATCGCGACCTGGACCGTGTGGGCGCGGTCGTGGGCGGAGATGCCGGTGCTGACCCCGCCCGCCGCCTCGATCGTCACCGTGAAGGCGGTCTGCAGCGGCGCCTCGTTCTTGGCCGCCATCAGGTTGAGGCCGAGCTTTTCGCAGCGCTCCGCGGTCAGCGCTAGGCAGATCAGCCCGCGCGCTTCCTTGGCCATGAAGTTGACCGCCTCGGGGGTGGCGAACTGCGCCGCCATCACCAGGTCGCCCTCGTTCTCGCGGTCTTCGCCGTCGCAGACGACGACCATGCGGCCGCGGCGGATCTCCTCGATCCCTTCCTCGATCGTCGAGAACGGGCTTTCCCCCGCCTCGTTAACCACCCCGTCTGTCTTTTGCGTCTCGGTCATCTGGCTCACGTGCGCTCCTCTCCGGCGAATGGCGCCGCCAATCGCTCAACATACTTCGCGATCACATCGCACTCGACATTCAAGCGACCGCCCACCGCGACCGCTCCAAGATTCGTCCGCTCCAGGGTCTCGGGGATCAGCGATACCTCGGCCCAATCGTCGCCGAGCGCCGAGACCGTCAGGCTGACTCCGTTGAGCCCGATCGACCCCTTCTCGACCGCGTAGCGGATCAGGTCCGGGCCGAGGCCGACGCGCAGCCGGCGGGCGAAGCCGTCGTCCTCGACCGAGAGGACCTCGGCGACGCCGTCGGCGTGCCCCTGGACGATGTGCCCGCCGAGGCGATCCGAAGCCTTCATCGCCAGCTCCAGGTTGACCCGGCTGCCGGCCTCGAGACCGCCAAGCGCGGTCACATCCAAGGTCTGGTTCATCGCCTCGGTCTCGAAACCGGCGCCCTCGACCTTCGTCGCGGTCAGGCAGACACCGTTCACCGATACCGAATCGCCCGTCGCGATCTCAGTGCCCAGCCGGGTGACGATCCGAAGCCGCGTTCCCTCGCCGCCGGCTTCGACCGACTTAACACTGCCGATGTCTTCAACCAGGCCGGTGAACATCACCATTCCTTGAAACGGGTCTCGATCAGGGTGTCCTCGGCGCCCGGGTCCGAAGCCTCGACGCGCGTCGCGCCTGCAAGCAAGACGGGCGCAACGAATACTCGCGCCTGGTCGATCTCGTCGGCGTCGGCAAAGGCCGCCGCAAGCGTGGGACCGCCCTCGAGGAAAAGGCTGGTGATGCCGCGGCGGCCGAGGTCGGCGAGAGCGGGCTCGATGCCGTCGGCGACGACAATCTCCGCGCCGGCATCGCGGAGTGCCGAGGCATCGGCTTCCGCAGCGACCACGACGAGCACCGGAGAGTCGTCGAGGGTTCGGAGCAACTGCGAGTCGAGGGGTAGGCGAGCACGGCGATCGAAGACGACGCGGATCGGTTGACGAGCTTCCGGAGCGCGGGCGGTTAGGAGAGGGTCGTCGGCGAGGGCCGTGCCGATGCCGACGGCGATCGCGTCGGATTCGGCGCGCCAGCGATGGACCAGCTCGCGGCTGCGCTCGCCTGAGATCCAGGGCGAGTCGCCCGGAGCCGTAGAGGTGCGGCCATCGAGCGACATTGCAAGCTTCAGCGTCACCAGCGGCAATCCGGTGCGGGCGTGCTTGCGGAACGGCTGGTTGAGCAACCGCGCCGCGGTCGTCTCCTCGCCCGCAGCGAACTCGACCTCCACCCCGCCGTCGCGCAAGATCCCGGGGCCACGCCCAGCAGCCTTATCGCTCGGATCCTCGGAGGCAATTACGACGCGAGAGATCCCGGCCTCCAGAATCGCCTCCGTGCAGGGTGGCTGTCGACCCGTATGAGCACAGGGCTCCAGCGTCACGTACATCGTCCCTTCAGCAGGGTCATTCCCTCTGCTCCGACAGTCGGCAAGAGCCGCCCGCTCGGCATGCAGCTCCCCCAACTCAGCGTGGAACCCCTCGCCGATCGCCTCGCCCCCACGCACCACGACAGCTCCGACAAGAGGATTGGGACTGACCCGCCCTCGCCCACCCTCCGCAAGCTCGCGAGCTCTCCGCAAATGGGCGTCATCCGTGCCTGTCAGCTGCGCTTTCATCGGACTGATTGACTGGTCAATCAACCAATGGTACCTCGCGCGCCGACCCCGCCCGTGGATACCCTGATCCGGCCTCCATGAAGCTCATTGTCCAGATCCCCTGCCTGAACGAGGAATCGACGCTGCCGGCGACGATCGCCGACATCCCCCGCCAGATCCCGGGCGTCGACGCGATCGAGCTGCTGGTCATCGACGATGGCTCGACCGACCGCACGGTCGAGGTAGCCCGCGAAAACGGCGTCGAGCACATCGTCCGCCTGACCAACAACAAGGGCCTCGCGGCCGGCTTTCAGGCGGGGCTCGACGCCTGCCTCAAGCTCGGCGCCGATGTCATCGTCAACACCGACGCCGACAACCAGTACCGCGGCGCCGACATCCCCAAGCTGCTGGCGCCGATCCTGGCCGGCGAGGCCGACATGGTCGTCGGCGACCGCCAGGTCGGGCAGATCGAGCACTTCTCCGGCTCGAAGAAAGGGCTGCAGAAGCTTGGCAGCTGGGTCGTCAGCAGACTGGCCGGAACCGAGATCGCCGACACCACCTCCGGCTTTCGCTCCTATAACCGCGAGGCGGCGCTGGGCCTGCTCGTCGTCGACAACTTCACCTACACCCTGGAGAGCCTGATCCAGGCCGGCAAGATGCTGGTCGCGGTCGAGGGGGTCGAGATCGGCACCAACCCGCAGACGCGGGAGTCGCGGCTCTTCGACTCGACCGGCGGCTACGTGCGCCGCAACGCGCTCTCGATCCTGCGCATCTACGCCCGCTACGAGCCGCTGCGCGTCTTCGCCAGCGCCGGCCTCCTCGTCGCGATCGGTGCCCTGCTCGCCTGGCTGCCCTTCCTGCTCGACTGGATCTTCAACGGCGACAGCACCGGCCACGTGCAGTCGCTGATCCTCGGGGCGGTGCTCTTCATCGCCGCGATCCAGCTGCTTGCGCTGGGCGTGATCGGCGACCTGTTGGCGGGGCAGCGGGTGATGACGCAGAGGGTCTTCGAGCGGGTGCGCCGGGTCGAGCTGGCGCTCGACGTGCCGCCCTCGCACTACGAGCCCGGCAGCCGAAAATGAGTGCCGACTCAGCAAACGGAGGCCCGTCGAGCGCGGGACGCGGCACCGAGAGCACCGCCGACTACGGCAAGACGGCGAGCTTCCTGGCGATCGGGGTCGGCCTTACCGGCGTGATCACCTACGTCTACTTCTTCATCGCCTCGCACGTGCTCTCCAAGCCCGATTACGGGCAGATCACGGTGCTCTGGTCGGCCGTCTTCATCACGATCTCGACCCTCTACAGGCCGATCGAACAGCTGCTCTCGCGCAACATC
>DASYIY010000086.1:0-5078 GCA_035997045.1 Solirubrobacterales bacterium
CGCGGACATGGCCTGGAACGTTACGAAAGGCCGCTCAGGCCAGGTAGAAGTAGAGCGCGTAGAGGAGGTCGACCGCGGGGCTCGAGGTGTGGACCGTCACCTCCGGCGGGACCTGGAGCAGCTGCTCGGAGTAGTTGAAGATGATCTTGACCCCGGCTTCGACGAGGCGGTCGGCGACGGCCTGGGCGGCGTCGGCCGGGACGGCGAGGACGCCGACGACGATCTCCTGCTCGGAGACGACCGCCTCCAGATCGCCAAAATCGCGGATCTGCAAGCTGCCGACCTGGCTGCCGACGACCTCCGGGTCGATGTCGAACATGGCGACGACCTCGAAGCCATGGTCGGCGAAGATGTCGGAGCTGGCGATCGCCTGGCCGAGATTGCCGGCGCCGAAGAGGGCGATGTTGTGCTGGCCCGAGGTGCGCAGGATCTTGCGGATCTCCGCTACCAGCGACTCGACGTTGTAGCCGACGCCGCGCTTGCCGAACTTGCCGAAGCCGGAGAGGTCGCGGCGGATCTGGGTCGGATTGATGTGCGTGTACTCGGAGAGTTCCTGCGAAGAGATCGTCTGCCGGCCCATCTTGCGCGCCTGGGTCAGCACCTGCAGGTAACGCGAAAGCCGGGCCGCGACGCCGAGCGAGAGCCGCTCGCCGTCGACGATCAACCCGTTGGCCGCGTCCTGCTCTTCGATCGCCGCACTCACGCCCCCACAGTATCGAGCCTTGCCCGAACCGCCGCCTCGTCGAGGATCAGCTCGGAGACGACGCTGCCGTCGATCTCCACCACTGGGATCTTCTCCAGCAATCGCCGCAGCAGTAGCTCCTCGCTCTCGATGTCGACCTCATGCAGGTCGAAGCGGTAGCCGGAGTCGTGCAGGGCGATGATCGCCTCGATCGCCTCGGCGCAGAGGTGGCACTCGGGGCGGGAGTAGACGGTGACGACCGTCATGCGGCGGCTCGGCCACCCGTGGCGAAGGCGTCGTAGGCGAGGTAATCGGGGTACGGGATCGGCGCGGCGAAGCGGGCGGCGGAGCCGATCATCGCCGCGTTGTCGGTGCAGAGCTCGCGGGCGACCAGCTTCAGCTCGACGCCGCGGCGCTCGCAGAGTGCCCGCACCGCCTCGCGCAGGGCGCCGTTGGCGGCGACGCCGCCGCCGAGCGCGACCGCTCCCCAATCCCCCCGCTTCAGCGCCCGCTCCAACTTGGCGACGAGCTGGCTGACCGCGGCGGCTTGAAAGCTGGCGGCGAGGTCAGCGCGGCGCTCCTCGACGCTCTCCGGGCCGAGATCGCGGCAGAGGTAGACCAGGGCCGTCTTGAGGCCGCTGAAGCTGAAATCGAGGCCCGGGTTGCGGCTCATCGCCACCGGCATCTCAAAGGCCTCTGCGTCGCCCTCGCGCGCCAGCTTCTCCAGCGCCGGGCCGCCCGGGTAGCCGAGGCCGAGCATGCGGGCGACCTTGTCGAAGGCCTCGCCGGCGGCGTCGTCGAGGGTCTGGCCGAGCAGCTGGGAGCCGACATGCTCCCGAACCCCCGCCAGCAGCGTGTGCCCGCCGCTGGCGACCAGGCAGAGGAACGGCGGCTGCAGCGGCTCGGGCTCGAGGAAGTTGGCGGCGACGTGTCCCTGCAGGTGGTCGACCGGAATCAGCGGCAGCCGCCGCGGCGCGGCGATCGCCTTCGCCGTGCTGACCCCGACCAGCAGGGCGCCGATCAGACCGGGGCCGGCCGTGACCGCGACCGCCTCGATCTCGTCCAGAGTCACTTCCGCCTCGGCCAGCGCCGCCGCAACCACCGGCGCGGCCAGCTCGAGGTGGTGGCGCGAGGCGACCTCGGGCACGACGCCGCCGAACTGCGCGTGCGCCGCCGCTTGCGAGGAGATCGTGTTGGCGAGCACGCGCGGCCCGTCCAGCACCGCGGCGCAGGTGTCGTCGCAGGATGTCTCGATCGCGAGGATCAATCGAGCCACATGATCAGCGCGTCCTCGCCGTTGTCCTGGTAATAGCGAGGGCGCACGCCCGCGGAGCGGAAGCCGAGCCGCTCGTACATCGCGATCGCCGGCCGGTTGGAGACCCGTACCTCGAGCGTGAAGGGCAGCTTGCCGCCACCCTCCTCGACCAGCTTGCCGATCAGCCCGCGGGCGACGCCGGCGCGGCGGCGCTCCGGCGCCACGGCGACGTTCATCAGGTGCCAGACCTGGTCGTAGCGCGAGCAGACGAGGTAGCCGAGCAGCTCGTCGCCGTCGGTTGCCGCCAGGCAGATCCCCGAGGGCTTGGAGAGCTCGAGCACGAACATCGCCAATGACCATGGGGTCGGGAAGGAGCGGCGCTCGATCGAGATCACCGCGGGCAGGTCGCTGTAGGCAAGGCGCCTGATCGAGGTCGCCTCGCTCACCTCACTTGACTCGCTTGGAAGTGTCTCGCTCACGCCATCGCTCCGCGTCGGGCGCTCTCAGGTAGATCGGCTCGAGGCGCTCGTCGCCCCGCTCCGGCGCGGCCTCCGCGAGGGCGCAGACGTGCCGCGCGGCGACCCGGTGCACGGGGTCGGCGTCCTCGGGAACGTCGGCACCGCGGCTCGCCAGCTCATTGCGGAATCGTACCGCTCCCGATCCGGCCGCCAGCGGCGCCGCGGGCAGCCCGGCGACCCGTTCGACCAGCTCGTCGGGAGCGGCGACCAGCGGCTCCCAGAGGCGCTCACCAGCGGGCGAGTAGAGCGCTGCGAAGACCTCACCGCGGCGGGCATCGAGCACCGCGAGGCGGTCGCGCTCGGGGCCGGCGAGATCGCCCAGCGCACGGCCCAGTGCGTCGAGCGTGCAAACGCCGGTTACGGGCAGGCCGGTGCTCGCCGCCAGCCCGCGCGCCGTGGCGATGCCGATGCGGATGCCGACGAAGGAGCCCGGGCCGAGGCCGACCGCGAGCCGCTCGACCGAGTCCCAGCCCCCCGCCGCCTCAGCCGCACGCTCGACCTCGGCCAGAAGCGCGGTCGAGTGACGAGGGCTGCCCCCGGGCGCGAGCCCGAGCAGCTCTTCGTGCAGCACCTTGCCGCCGCGCATCGCGCAGACGGCGGTGTCGGCGGTCGCCGTATCGAAGCCGACAACCGCCATCGCCTGCCGCCGCGGTCAGCCGAGAACCGTGAAGGCGAAGGCGGCGACACGTTTGCCTTCGACGAACCAGGTCACCCGGTGCTTGCCGGGGATGTTGGAGGTGATCTTGTTGACGTAGAGCGTCCCCTGCGTCGCCGGCTGCGCTTTGGCGCAGATGTTTTTGCCGGTCGGGAACTTGACGCAGACGCTGTAGTTGACGTCGCCCTTGAGGCTTTTGAAGAAGGCGCCCTTCTTGGCTTTCTTCGGACACTTGTGCGCGGGTTTCGCGTTCTGAGAGACTCCGCAGGCGACGTAGTGCTTGTAGGCAGCGGCGCCCGCGCCCGCCGGCGCCGCGCACACCAGCAGCGCCGATCCCAGCAGCACCGCGGTCAGCGTCTTCAGACCCTTCATCAAGCGTTCCTCCGTTCGCAGAACAAGTTCGGATCGATGCTACATGCACCGTGCTTATCGAACACGCCTATTTGCGGCTGGATGCGGCGGGAAGCTCGACCTGGCGAGTATCGCCGCCCGCGTGGGCGAGGCGGACCGCCACGATCCGGCGGCCTGCGAGCTGCGGCTCGGCCACCGCCGGCCACTCGACGAAGGCGACCGCGCCGGGAACGATGTAGTCGTCGAGCAGCGCCGGTTCCTCGCCCTCGAGGCCGTCGAGGCGATAGAGGTCGAGGTGGGAGACCGGCAGCCGCCCGCCCTCGTAGCGGTGGCCGATCGTGAAGGTGGGCGAGGTGATCGGGGCCTCGATGCCCAGCGCCCGGCAGGCGCCGCGGATCAGCGTCGTCTTGCCGGCACCGACCTCGCCGCTGACGACGACCACATCGCCGGGCTCGAGCCGCTCGGCGAGCCGAGCGCCGAGCGCTTCGGTCTCGGCAGCCGAGTCGGTCCGAAGCTCAGCCAAAGAAGTCGAGCTGGTCGGCGGAGGGCTCGGGTGCCGGCTCGGCCTCGGTCGGCTCCTCGACGGGCTCTTCAGCTGAGACCGGCGGGCCCATCGCGAGCAACTCGGGAAGCGTGGCGAGGTCCTGGCGCAGCGTCTCCTTCACCGCCGGGGTGCGCAGCGCCGCCGCCGGGTGAAAGAGGGGCAACAGAAAGACAGTGCGAGCGCCGATCTCATGCACCTGCGGCGCGCCTCGCACCTTGGTGATCCCAGCCGGATTGCCGCTGAGCAGCTTGGTCGCGAAGTTGCCCAGCGTGCAGATCACGGTCGGCTCGATCAGCCGCACCTGCTCGAAGAGGTAGGGACGGCAGGCCTCGATCTCCAGCGGCTGCGGGTCGCGATTGCCGGGCGGGCGGCTCTTCAGCACGTTGGCAATGAAGACCTCCTCGCGCGAGAGCCCGATCTCTTCCAGCATCTGATTGAGCAGCTGCCCGGCGCGGCCGACGAAAGGCAGCCCCTGCCGGTCCTCTTCGGCCCCCGGCGCCTCGCCGACGAACATCAGGCCGGCATCGGCATCGCCGGCCCCGAACACCGCCTTCGTTCGTGTCTCGTGCAGCGGGCACCTGGCGCATGCTTGTACCTCCTCATAGAGCGCAACAAGTTTCTCTCGACGCTCCGCCGCGGTTGCGCTCATTTCTTGCTCCCGCGCCGCTGCGTGGGCGGCTCGCCCGCTGCTCGCTTCCGCCTTCCTTCGGTCAGCCTCTCCTGCCGGGCCGATTCTCGCTCGCGCCGTTGCGATTCAGTCGCCCGAACCCCGGTTCCACGCGGTTGCTTTCCGGGCGGAGAGATCCGGGAAAGAAGTCGGCGAGTCCTTCTCGATCCGCACCCGGGACAACCCGCGCCATACGGCTCGCTGGCCACCAGCTCCTCGAACCGGCTACCGCACTCGTCGCATTCAAACTCGTAGATAGGCATCAGACATCGAATTCTAGGTCGTCGGCGCCCAAATGCCGGACCTTGACTCGCCCGGAACTGGCGGCCTGACATGACCGACACGAAGCAGAGCTTAGCGAGGATCGGGAAATAGCGGCTAAGTATCGAGAACGGAATAGCGACGG
>DASYIY010000087.1:0-6938 GCA_035997045.1 Solirubrobacterales bacterium
CGCGGCCCGGCAGCGAGGAACTCCGGGTTGTCGACGGTCCGCTGGACCATGCTCGGGATGCCGTGCTCGCCGAGCAGCCCCTGGATCATCTCGGCCTCCATCTGAGTCTGCGCGTAGGCGACCTTGACCAGGCGGCCGCTACTCGACGATGAGCTCGGCATCGGCGATCGCCAGGTCTTTCAGCCAGTAGCCCTTCACCTCGGGAGCGTCTTCGTCGCGCAGCGAGACGATCAGGTAGATCGCGTCGGGCCAGTTGACCGCCTGGTTGACGTCGGTCTGCGAAGGATAGGCGGCGCTCTTGGTGTGCGAGTGGTAGATCGCCAGCATCTCCTTGCCGTCGTCTTCGATCGCCTTCAGCGCGTTGTACTGGCCCTGCGGATCCATCTCGAAGCGCAGCGGGCTGGCGGCCGAGTTGACGACCGGGATCACCACGCTCGCCTCACCCTCGACGCCACCAACCATGCCGCAGCACTCGTTGGGCAGGTCCTCGCGCGCGTGCGCGACCATCTCGTCGATCAGGGTCTGGGGCATCCGCATCGGCCGGTCGAGGCTAGCGAAGCGGCGATCCGGCTGGCGACTCGCGTCGCTACTGGCGAATCTTGTCGCGGCCCGGCCCGCCAAGGAGCTTGTCGTGTCCCTTGCCGCCGCAGATCAGATCGGCGCCGGAAAGGCCGCGGACCTTGTCGTTGCCGCCAAGCGCCGCGATCACGTCACGGCCCGGCGTGCCGGTGATTTCGTCGGGGCCTTGGGTCCCGACTATGGTCGCCCGCTGTCCCTGGCAGCGGGTGTGATCGGTACCGCCGCGCAGCCCGATCAGCGCGAACTGCTTGGGCCCGCAGCAGCTCGTTTCGCCGAGGGCGACGATGCGGCCGCTGGATTGCAGCCCGATCCCCAGCGGCGCCTCCTGGTTACCGCCGAAGTCAGTGATCCGCTGCTGTCCACCATTGAAGGTCCGATCGGTGCTGCCGTCGGCGCGCAGCCGGAAGGCGACCATGCGCCCGGCCCAGCCCAGGCCGACGATGCGGCCTTTCGAGTCGACCGCGATTGCCGAGGGGGTGACCGTCCCGACGCGCTTGAACAGCCGCACCCGGCCGCCGCTGCCGAAACCGCTGTTGACGGCGCCGCCGGGCGTGAGCTCGACCACGTTGCCGATCGTGGAGACGTTGCCGCCTTCTTCTTCGAAGGCAACCACGACTCCACCGTCGGGCGTCAGCGCTGCCCCCTCGACCGTGCCCTGCACCCCCGGCGTCGAGAAGAGGAGATGACCCGAGCCGGCCAGGCTGGGGTCAGGCTGGCCGTTGGCCATAAACCGCGCGAAGCTGATCCCGTTGCCAAACAGCGGTGAGCCGCCGCAGCAGCGCGGGCTGGCCACGGAGATCTCGCCGTTGGCGCCGAGCATGATGCCCGCCGGCCGGCTGCGGGTGGTCTCGGGCGCAATCACTTCACCGCCGTTGCCAAAGCTGAGATCGCGTTCGCCGTTGGAGAGGAAACGAGCCAGCAGGAGATTCGAGACGTCGTTGTCATGGCTGCCCTCGGCGCCGACGACGACCTTGCCGTCGGGCTGCACGGCAACCGAGGGCTCGCTGAAGGTGCCTTCGGGGAAGCCGCCGTGAACGATGCCGCCGGAGCCGAAGGTGCCGTCCAGGTGGCCGGCGAGGTCGAAGCGAGCGATCAGCATCGTGCCGGCGTCATAGGCCGCGACCACCGGCCTCCCGTCGGGACCGATGGCGAGCTGGAACTCGTGCGCGAGCGGATTCTGGTGGACGGTCAGTTCGGACCCCGGACCGATCCCGAAGGCCGGGTCGCGACTGCCGTTCGCGCTGTAACGGACGACCGCGAGGTTGATCGTGCACTCGCTGGGGTTGCCGGTGCAAGGGCTGGGGATCGAGTAAAGGACGAAGACTTCATCGTGCGGACCGATCGCCATCCTGGCGGTCGCTTCCGAGGAGAAGCTCGGGCCACCCGCGCCTTCCACCTGGACGATCCCGTCGCCACCGAACGCCTGGACAAGATCAGCGGGCGCCGCGCTCGCCGACGCCGTCGGTACCAGCGCCAGAGCGCAAATCGTTAGCGCAGCGGCAACACACCTAGCAAGCCTCGACATCCCACCCTCTCGCTCGTTGGACGATCCGACGGCCGATCAAACACGAGGCCGACGGCGAGTTGCGGCGTGCCGACGGCGACCGACTACCACCAAACGGTGGAATCGAGGTTTTCGATCTCCTCTATTGGCTTGGTGTAGACGCCGGAGGAGAGGTACTTCCAGCCGTCGTCGGGGATCAGGAAGACGACGTTGCCGCTGTCGAGCTCGCCGGCGATGCGAGCGGCGATGCGGGCGATCGCGCCTGAGGAGACGCCGGCAAAGACGCCCTCCTCATGGAGCAGCTTGCGCGTCCAGACGATCGCGTCGCGGTTGGAGACCATGATCTTGCGATCGAGCAGGGTGATGTCGATGATCGGCGGGATGAAGCCGTCGTCGAGCGAGCGCAGGCCGTCGACCAGCTCGCCCTGCATCGGCTCGGCTGCGACGATCAGGGTCTCGGGGTTCTCCTCCTTGAGCCGGCGGCCATTGCCCATCAGGGTCCCGCCGGTGCCGAGACCGCCGACGAAGGCGGTCACCTCGTCGAGCTCTTCGAGGATCTCCAGCGCCGTGCCGTTGTAGTGGGCGAGCGGGTTGGCCTCGTTGCCGTACTGGTAGGGCATGTAGTACTGCGGGTCCTTGGCCATCTCCAGCGCCACCTCGACCGCGCCGTTGGAGCCTTTGGCGCCCTCCGAGTAAACGATCTCCGCCCCGTACATCGCGAGCAGCTGGGTGCGCTCTTTGGTCACGTTGTCGGGCATCACGACCTTGAGCGGGTAGCCCTTGCGGCGGCAGATCATCGCCAGCGAGATCCCGGTGTTGCCGGAGGTCGGCTCGAGGATCGTCTGTCCGGGCGCGATCAGGCCGCCGGCCTCGGCCGCGTCGATCATCGACTTGGCGACGCGGTCCTTGACCGAACCGGTCGGGTTGCGGCCCTCGAGCTTGGCGTAGATACGGACGTCAGGATTGGGCGAGAGCCGCGGCAGCTCGACCAGCGGCGTATGGCCGATCGACTCGACGATGTCGCCGAAGCGTCCGCCACAAGGGCGGTTCAGTAGCTCTCCTCCCGACACTTCAAAAAGTATAGCCAGGGTCAGCAACTCCGAACTGCATCAAGTTTCCGGTCTGGCAGGCGGGGAACTTGATGCAGTTTCGATGAGGGCGGGTGACTCTTCTCAGCCGCCGGCCATGGCCGGGAGGATGACGACCGTGTCGCCATCCTTGACTGTGGTGCCGAGCCCGTCGAGCACGCGCACGTCCTCGTCGTTTAGGTAGACGTTGACGTAGCGGTTGAGGTCGCCATCCTCGCCGAAGAGCTGCTCCTCGGTGCCGGGGTGATCGGCGGTGAGCGCGCGCAGGACCTCGCCGACGTCGGAGCCGGCGGCCTCGACCTCGGGCTGCCCGCCGGTCTGGGCGCGCAGGACTGGAGGTATGCGGACGGTCGCCATGAGGGCGGTGATCCTAGCCTAGGAGGCCAGCGTCTGGCGGTCGCCGCCGGCGCCGGCGCAGAAGGCGTCGTAGTCGGGGAACTTCCCCATCTCCGACGCCGGGATCTCCTCCGCCTGCTCGCCGCAAATCGGGCAGTCGGGGTCGCGGCGGACCTTCAACTCGGTGAAGCGAGTCCCCAACGCGTCGTAGAGCAACAGGCGCCCGATCAGCGGTTCGCCCTTACCGAGGATCAGCTTGATCACCTCATTGGCCTGCAGGGTGCCCATCGTCCCTGCCATCACCCCGAGCACTCCGTTGGCCGAGCAACTCGGCGCCAGCTCGGCGGGCGGCGGGGTCGGATAGAGGCAGCGATAGCAGGGGCCCTCGTAGGGGGCGAAGGTCGAGATCTGGCCATCGAAGCCGAGGATCGAGGCGGAGACGACCGGCTTGCGCAGCCGCACCGAGGCGTCGTTCAGGAGGTAACGGGTGGGGAAGTTGTCGGCGCCGTCGACGATGATGTCGTAGTCCTCAATCACGTCGAGGATGTTGCTCGCGTCGAGCCGGCCGTTGTGCTCGACGACGTGGACGTCGGGGTTCAGCCCTTCGATGAAGATGCGGGCCGACTCGGTCTTCGGCATTCCGATCCGTTCGGTGTTGTGGATCACCTGGCGCTGCAGGTTGGAGGCGTCGACGACGTCATCGTCGACGAGGCCGATCGTGCCGATCCCGGCCGCGGCGAGGTAGAGCGCGGTCGGGGCGCCGAGCCCGCCGGCACCGAGCAGCAGCACTTTGGCGTTCAGCATCTTCAGCTGGCCGTCGACGCCGACCTCTGGGAGAAGCGTGTGGCGCGAGTAGCGATCACGCTGCTCGGCCGTCATCCCCGAGGCGGCGACCACCGGCAGCCCCTGCTCCTGCCAGGCGAGGATCCCGCCCGCCATCGAGGCGACATCCGTGTAGCCGAGCCGTTCCATCTGCTCGGCGGACTTGAAGGAGCGATTGCCGCTGCGGCAGTAGACGATCGTGCGGGCCGATTTGTCCGGCGCGGCGGTGGCGATCTCGTCGCCGAGCAGCCCGGGCGGCACCAGCTTGCCGTTCTCGAGATGAGCCTCCTGGTACTCGTGCGGCTCACGCGTATCGATCAGGACGACGTCGCCGCCCTCGATCTCCTGCGCCGCCTCAAAAGCCTCGATCTCCTCGACCTGCTTGCGCTCTGTATCCGCACCAGTAGTGGCCATCAGCCAAATCTCCTAAATCCCGATCAGCTTTACTTCAAAAAGTATAGCGAGGAGGTTCAGAACGGCGACAAGGCGGCTTGCTACCGGTAAAACGCCACGTAAAACGGCTCCCTCGTGCGCGCCGTCCCTTCGAAGGTCTGCACCTCCACCAGCGGCGCCGGACAAGAAGCGGTGCCGCCGATCTTGGCGAAGGCAGAGACGCTGCCGCCTCCTTCGAACTGAGGAGTTACCTGAGCGCCTCTAGGGACGAAGCCGGAGACCCCTACGCAGTAGATCCCGGGAAGGCTCCCGTCCGAGGTAGAGGAAATGCCCTTGGAGAGATTCGTATCGAGCGTGGCGTCTTTGTCGACATGAGCGAAGGCGACTGGGTTTGCCGATTCGGCATTCGTCGCGAGGTCGGCTCTGGCAGCGTTGGGAACCTGGGAGAGCGTCGACTCGAGAACCTTGTCTCCGGTGACGGCATCTGGGGCGATCTTTTCGTTCGTTACGGCCCCCGCTGCGAGCGAGCCCGTTGCGACCGAGCCCGGCGCCAACTTCGATGCGGTAACGGACCCGTCGGCGAGCTTGCCCTGCTTGATCGCGGCTTCCTTGATCTTCGGGGCGGTGACGGCGTTCTTTCTGATCTTGTCGGCGGTAACCGCCCCGGGGCGAAGCTGGGGCTCGCCTACGGACTTGTTCGCGATCTGGTTGGCGGCGTAGGCGGACGCTCCCGAGATCGCAACGAAGAGAGCGACGGTGGAGACGACGTTGGCGTAAGAAAGCCTTGGCTTCATCTCTTCATCCCCTATCCCATCGCCTTGCAGCTTCGCGTCAGCGTGTTGTCGAGCCTCAATCCCCCCGCGAAGGAGAAGCCGGTCTTCAGCAGCGGGAAGGCGGCTCTGGAGGATCCCTTCAAGGCCGGGCAGCCTGCGCTGAGGAAGCGCTTCTTGTTGAGGTTCAGGGAGATCCCGGTGACGTAGCCCCATTCGCCCGTGGCACGGGGAAACGATGCTTCCAGCACCGTGCCGAAGGTGCCCTTCGTCTGTTTGACCCGGAAGATAAGGACGAAAGAGGTGGGAAGCGGATCGGTGCCGTAGATGTGACCGAGGATCGCCGGCTCGCCGCCGATCGTCCCGTTGAAAGCGAGCAGTCTTCCTTCTGAGGGAAATGGAGATTGCTCGGGGAGCTTGACGTCGGCTTGGAAGCTGCCTTCGCCGATCAAAGACGACCCACAAGCAGCAAGTGCCTCCTCGTCGGTCGAGGGGTCGATGTGACCGATTCGGCAGTGGGGAATTCCCTTGAGGTCCAAGTGACCCGCGGAGTTGATCGCGATTGTCATCTTCTGCAGCTGCGGCAGGGCGGCGATGCCGAGCGGTTCGATCTTGCCCGAGACGCTCACCGATACGGGCGCGGAGCCGCGGCGAGGCAACCTACTGGGAGAGAGGCTGCCGCTTACCGCGACCCGCACGCCGTGCTTTTGGCTCACCTCGCCGTGAGCGAGGGACGAGAGCGCTCCCAGGGCCAGCAGGGCGCTCCCAAGGAGCGCTAGAAGACGAGGCTTTCCCATCTCCTAACGCGCTCGCTTGGAGGGCTTCTTGGCCTTGGCGCAGGCGCTCTTCAGTTCGGGATGAAGGACGACTCTGTCGCCGTTTTGTCCGGTGAACTTGGCCGTCGCTTTAGCGGGGGCTTTGCAGATGTCTCTGGAGTTGACCAAGAGGCCCTTATTGCCGCCGGCAAGAGTCAAGGTGAAGTTTTCCACCGGTGCGTCGGGGACGAATTCGAAGGTGTTGCGAATTCCTCCGTTGACCGAGTCGACCCTGCCGACGACGTTGACGTCGATTTTGCCCTTCAGCGCAACGACCAAGTCGGGGAGTTCGTGGCTCGACGAGCGCAGGTAGACGTTGCCGGTCAAGGTTTCGTCGAGTAGCGGGCTTTTCGCCGAGGCCACTCCGTAGACCGATGCGGGCGGGCAGGCGGTGCCGTTTCCGGCGCCGGCGGCGAACTGAACCCTGGTGCAGACCGTGCCGATGTGGCCCTGGTCGAGGAACTCGGAGTGAGGCAGGGCTACCGATGCTCCGGCGATGTTGGCTCCTCCGGGGGGCATCGTCAGGGTGGCCCTGAGCTTCGGGTGGCTGCCTCGATGCGTGCCGCCGAAGAGGCGGAAGGCCAGATTCGGCTTGAAGGGAAGGGTGGCGCAGTTGGATACCTGGAAGGGA
>DASYIY010000088.1:0-32213 GCA_035997045.1 Solirubrobacterales bacterium
CGCCCCTCGCGGCGGTGCCGCAGGACCAGCGGGGCGACGTAGCCGATCAGGATGCCGACCGCGACGGCGACCAGCAGGGTGATGATCAGCGGGGCGTTGACAGTGACGAAGAGGACTTCGACCTTGACGCTCTGCGAGTTCTGCAGGGCGACGATGACGACCAGCGCGATCAGGACACCCCACTCCCCAGGCGCGCCAGTTGACCGGTTTGCTCTCCTTGGCCACGACCTCTATATGAGCAGACCGACCAGGAGGAGCGCAACGCCGGCGGTTGCGGCGGCGCCCGCAGCGCCCAGGAGCCAGCGGCGGCGGGCGATGATCGAGACCGAGGCGAGCACGATCCCGACCTGCAGGCCCACCTCGGCCAGCTCGTAGTCGATGTGCTGTGTGTTGGCGTGATCGACTTCGTGTTCGTGGGAGTCGATCTCGGCGGCGAGGTGCGCGTCGGCCGGCGCCAGCTCGTCGGCCACCCGGGCCTCGTGCTTGCCGGCCTCGGCGGCTGCCTGACTCTCCTGCGCGCCGCCCTCGCCCAGTACCCGCAGCAGCACCGAGTTGCCTTCGGCGACGTCGATCTTGACCCGGTTGCTCTCCAGCCGGGCGGCGGCGTCGGCGCGGTGGGTCTCGCCGGTGATGACCTCCTTCACCGCCTCGTTGGAGAGGAACGTCGCGATCGCGAGAAAGGCCGCCATCAAGGCGACGACCATCGCCGCGTTGCGTCCGTGGTGCTGCCCGGCGTGGCCGTCGCCGCCGGTCGCCACGTGGTGTCCCTGCTCAAAACGCTCGTATGACCGGTGGGCCTCCACGGCATGCCTTCTAGCATCTGCCGCGGGCGCTCCCCCGGTCGTGGAATAGGCTGATCTTCGCCCCGTGTCCCTCCGCCTCCCGATCCTCGGCAGCACAGCGCTACTCGTGCTCGCCCTCGTCTTGCTCGGGACCGGCGCGCTGAGCCAGGCCGCGGATCCGGCGGTGACGCCGGTCGGCTCGGCGTCCTGTGGGGCGGTTCAGTACGACGGCGCGGGCGCGGCGGAAGCGCTGATCGTCTCCGACCTGCCCCTGCAGGGCGACTCGCGCGAACGCTCGCGGCAGATGAACGACGCGATCCGACTCGTGCTCGAAGGGGCGAGCTGGCACGCCGGCGGCGTCGCGATCGGCTTCCAGGCCTGCGACGACTCCAACGCCAAGACCGGCCTCTGGACGAAGGCCAAGTGCCAGGCCAACGCCAGGGCGTACGTCGCCGACCCGAGCGTGCTCGGCGTCGTCGGCACCTACAACTCCGGTTGCGCCGAAGCGATCGTGCCGATCCTCAGCAAGGCGCCCGGCGGTGGCCTGGCGATGGTCTCGCCCGGCAACACGGCGATCTGCCTGACCCAGACCAGCCCCAGCTGCAGCGGCGGCGAGCCGGGCAGCCTCTACCCCGTCCGGCGCACCTACGCCCGCGTGGTCCCCAACGACGCCTACCAGGGGGCGGGACTGGCGAGCTTCGCCAAGCAGCAGGGCATCAAGCGCGCCTACGTCCTCTACGCGGGCAAAGACCCGACCAGCCTCGGCCAGGCCAAGACCTTCCGCGGTGCCGCCGGCAAGCTGGGGATCGCGCTCGCCGGCTTCAGCGCCTGGAACCCCAGCGCCTCCACCTACAGCGGCCTGATGCGCAAGGTCGCGGCCACCTCCCCCGACGCCATCCTGCTGGCGGGTCTGACCGAGCAGAATGGCGGCCGCCTGATCAAGGACAAGGTCGCGGCGATGGGGCCGAACAACGGCATGGTGAAGTTGCTGGCGCCCGACGGCTTCGCCCAGCAGTCGACGATCGAACTCGCCGGATCGGCAGCGAAGGGGATGTTCGCCAGCGTGCCGGGGCGAGTGCCGCAGAACCTCGTCGGACCCGGCAAGAAGCTTGTCTCGCAGCTGCAGAAAGAGGTGGAGGGCCCAGTCGAACTCTATGCGCCCTATGCCGGGCAGGCGGCAAGCGTGCTGCTCGGCGCGATCGCGCCCGGCGGCGGCCGCTCCGCCGTGGTCGACGCCGTGCGCAAGGCCAAGGTCCAGAACGGCATCACCGGCAGCTTCAGGATCCTCCCCAGCGGCGACCCAAGCGTCGGGCCGATCACCGTCTCGGTCGCCAAGAAGACTTTCGTGCCGGTCGACGAGGTCGAGCCGGGACCGAGCCTGGTCAAGGCCGCCCGCGGCGGCTGACCTCAGGGTTGGAAGGGCGGCGCCTCGCCCCAGCCCCAGCGTGGCACCGGAGCCTGCTCGACAACCTCGGCCCCGGACTGGGAGTTGTGCATCGCCAGCCGCGTGCCCCACTCGAGGTAGGCGATCAGGGCCGAGCGGAACTCCGGATCGGTCGGCAACCCGGCATCGTCCGCCGCAAGGCTCATCAGCGAAGCGAAGCGAAAGCGTTGCTCGGCGCTGATTTCGAGGCCGCGATGCTTGGCCAGCATTTGCTCGTAGCCGCCGAGCTCCTCTGTGTAGCGCTCGGGGCCGCCGAAGACCTCCGACCACCAGGCGACCACGTGCCGGCGGTGCTCCTCACCGACGCCGCCGGGAAAGAACGGTGAGAGCAGCCCGTCTTGTTCGACCCGGTCATAGAAGGCGCTGATCAGCGCCTCGATCGCCTCTTGTCCACCGGCCCACTCGAAGAGCGTCGGTGTCTGCTCCTCGTCCGCCACTCGATCGAATTTACCGTTTCGCGCTTGTCTCGCCGGGTACCGAGGAGACCCATGTCAGATCAGCCGCAGGGCAGGCAGACCGCTGGGACAGAGTCCATGCCGCGTGAGTAACAAGGCGTCGGGACGGCTCAGGCGCTCTGACTGTTCCGGCAGTGGAATTCAGCGGCGCGGTCGCGGTCGCGGCTTCGCCTACCGGGATGCCGGCGGGGAGCGGATCGAGGACGAGGAGACGCTGGCGCGGATCGGCGAGCTGGCGATCCCGCCGGCCTGGCGGGAGGTCTGGATTTGCCCCGATCCGCTCGGCCACATCCAGGCAACCGGACTCGACGCGGCCGGGCGCAAGCAGTACCTCTACCACGAGCGCTGGCAGCTGAAGGCCGCGGCGCGCAAGTTCGAGTCGATGCGGGAATTCGCCGAGTCGCTGCCGCGCCTGCGCCGCGCGGTGAAGGTGGATCTCGGCCGCGAAGGCATGCCGCGAGAGCGGGCACTCGCCTGCGCGGCTCGCCTGCTCGACCTCGGCTTCTTCCGGATCGGCGGCGAGGAGTACGCCGAGGCCAACGAAAGCTACGGCGTGGCGACGATCCTGCGCGAGCACGTCTCGATCAGCGGCGGCGAGGTCGTCTTCGACTTTCCCGCCAAGAGCGGCCAACGCCGGGTCCAGTCGATCCGCGACCCCGAGATCCAGCGGGTGATCGAAGCGATGCGCCGGCGGCGCAGCGGCCCCGACGACCTGCTCGTCTTCCGCGAGCAGGGCAGCTGGCGCGACGTCCGTTCCGAGGACGTCAACGCCTACCTGCGGGAGAAGATCGGCGAGGGCTTCTCGGCCAAGGACTTTCGCACCTGGCACGGCACCGTCCTCGCCGCGGTCGAGCTCGCCGCGGAGCCGCCACCCAAATCCCGGGCGGCGGCCGAGCGAGCGATTCGGGCGGCGGTCAAGCGAGTCGCCGAGCGGCTCGGCAACACCCCCGCCGTCGCCCGCGGCTCCTACATCGATCCGAAGCTGCTCGATCGCTTCCGCGATGGCGCGACGATCCGCCTTCCCCGTCCATCCGCCAAGAAAGCGCTCGACGCGAAGCGCCGAGCCCGGATCGAGCGCGAGGTCCTCGCCCTGATTGAGTAGCGACGGCCACGGGTAGCTTCAGCCGCGTGAAGGTGGTCTTCGCTCCGATCGGAATCCTCGCCGGCCTCGCCGCAGGTTTCGCTGCCCAGAAGGGTTTCGAGCGGATCTGGGCGGTCTTCGACGATGAGGAAGCGCCGGAGGTTGAGGACCGGGCGGTCTCCTACCCGAAGCTGATCGCGGCGCTGGCGCTCGAGGGAGCGATCTTCCGCCTGGTCAAAGGCATGGTCGACCGCGGTGCCCGGGTCGGCTTCGCCTCGACCACCGGCGTCTGGCCGGGCGAGGACAACACCGCCTCTTCCTGAGGCGCCCAGACCCGGAGTCCCCTGTCCAGACTCCGGGCCGGCTGAGGCTCAGGTCTTGCGTTCGAGGTCCGCGACCTCGGCGGCCTTGTCCTCGACCTTGTCCTGGGCGTGGTCGAGTTGCTCCTTCTTCTCGCCCTTCTCCTCCTCGCGTTTGCCCTGACGGCGCAGCGATCCATCGTCGGTGAGGTCGCCCGCTGCCTGCTTGGCCCTGCCGGTGATCTTGTCCAGAATGCCCATCTCGGGTCCTTTCGTTCGATCTTCTTGCCGAACCGGTGGTACCCCCACTGCAATGCGGGAAACCCAGGCGGGGGCCGGAAAGACGAAGGACCGGCGAGCTCGGAGCGCGCCTATCGGCGCGAAGCCCGCAAGCGGATCGTCGTGCGGCCGGGACGCGAGCGGATCTGGACCAGATCGCAAAGCTGGTTTGCGATCCAGAGGCCGCGCCCGCCTTCCTGGGTCAGCTGCGGCCGCAAGCGGCCGGCCAGCGGCTCTTCGATCGAGCCGCTGTCCTCGAACTCGACCAGCAGGCGGCCGTCGTCCTGCCAGGTGCGCAGGGTGCCGCTGCCACCACCGTGGGCGACGCTGTTGGCGGCCAGCTCGCTGGCGGCGATGACGAGGTCGGCGGTGTCGGGGGCCGCCAGGCCGGCGAGCTCGGCGACGCGCTCGACCAATCGCCTCACATCGGCGAGCTTGGCGCGATCGAACTCGAAGGCCTCGATGCCCGCCGGCTGCTTGCTCAGCTCCCCGGCAAAGCAATCCCGCCCAGCGACATATTCGCTGCTGCGCTCATCGATCCCGTCGTGGCAGACCGAGCCGTGGGAGTGAGCGACCTTCTCCAGCACTTCGTCGCCGAGGGCACGGCCGTCGTAGGGGCAGAGAAGCGACCACGCGGGGAGCGGGGAGAAGGCAATGTTGAGCAGCGACTCATGACGTTCGCACTCGTCGATCTCGGCAGCGCCACGGCCCGGCCAGACCGGTTCGCCGATACCGCGCACCGGCCGGCCCCCGCTCTCATCGACGAACTCACGCCAGAAGGGGATGATCCGGGCTGGGTTCTGGCCCAGCTCTTGCATCGCGGCAAAGCGGATGGAAGCCGCATCGGCGCCCAACTCGCCTTCGAGCAGAGCGACGTTGGCCGACCCCACCGCCACGAGGGCCGGTTCGCCCGCCTCGAGTGCCTCGCGCAAGAACGGCACTGTGCCGTCAAGAAACTCGTCAGCGTCAGCGTAGATCAAGGCGTCGTGTCGAAAACCCGGCTGGCTCATGTCCGCCTCGGCACTTGATCTCGGCACTCGAATCGGTTCATGTAGAGCCTTACATCGGCAGGTTTAGCCGTTGCGTCAACTTGGGTAGTGAGCTTCCATCCGGGTTGTCTAATCGAGGAGCAGAACGATGTTCAGTTGCGATAGATGTGGGAGCCGTTACAGCGCCATGCACGCGGCCACCTTGGAGAATTGCCCCCGCTGCCAGATCCGCGACCAGATCTCGGCACCGCTTGCCTTCAGGGCCTTTGAATCTTCTGACTTCCCCGAGGGAGCAAGTTCGAAACCCCGCAGCCTGCCGCTTACCGCGACTGCGGCTTCAGCACGAGCAGGCAGAGATCGTCCCGGATCGGCGCCTCAGCCCACTCGAGGATCGCTTTCTCAACCTCTGTGACCATCGCCGCGGCCGGCAGTTTGGCCAGCGGCGCGAGGAATCGTGAAAGGCCGTCGAGGCCGAGCATTGCTCCGTCGCGGCGGACGTCGGTGGCGCCGTCGGTGTAGACCACGACTCCCTCGCCCACTCGCAGCGAAGCCTCGCGGTTGCTCAAGCTGAGATTGGGGTCTGCGCCGAGCAGGAAGGTCGGGCTTTCGGGAGGGAACTCGTCCAGCCCCGGCAGCCGCAGCGGCAGCGGATGGCCGGCAATCGCCCAGGAGAGCTGGGCCTCCTGGGCGCGGAACCGCAGGCAGACGGCGCTGACCAGTTCGCGCTCGTCGCGGGGCCGGTCGACCAGCGCCCCGTTGGCCAGCATCAGCAGCTCGGCCGGGTCGCTGGTGTTCGCGGCAAAAGCGGCAAAGCGAGCGCGAATGAAGGTCGCCAGACGGGCGGCCTCGGGGCCATGGCCGACGACGTCGCCGACGATCGCGACAGCCGAGCTGTCGGGGCCGTTGGTGAGCAGGTAGAAGTCGCCCGAGACGCCGTACTCGGAGGGCACAAACGCGGCGGCGGCATCGACGCCGGGCAGCTGCGGCAGCGCCGAGGGGGTCAGCGCCGCCCGGATCGCCTCCAGTTCCTCGACCGAGTGCTCGAGCACAGTCACTCGCTCCCTCAGCAGCGAGACGAGGACGGCAACCGCGACGAAGGCGAGCAGCCTCACCGCCAGCGTCGGCCCGAAGTGCGGGACCGGCTGGATCGCGGAACCGATGAGGTAGAGGACGGCGCAGCCCACCACGGCGGCAGCGCCGGCTCGCCGGCCGCCCCACCAGGCCGCGAGCCCGATCGGGATCGCGTAGAAGAAACCGATGCCGACGTTGGTCTGGGCCGGCGTCACCAACCAGACGACGAAGACCAGTAGTGCCATCGCACAAACCCAGGCGAGACGAGCAGGATTGGGCATCGTCCGCGGCACTTGCGACGACCTTATAGGAGGTGCTCGCAGCCCCCGTGCGCTCCGGACCGGCTTGCCCGGAGCGCGCCGCTCCCGTCTCTACTTGGCCGCGGGCTCGTAGGTGAGCAGGGCGATGCCGTCGCCGATGGTCTTCGAGTCGACGAGGTTGAGTGGCTTCTTCGCGGTCACGTCATCGAAGAGGCGCTTGCCCTCGCCGAGCAGGACCGGGAAGACCATCAGCCGCAGCTCGTCGACGAGGTCACGCTCGATCAGGCCCTGGACGAGCTGGGCGCTGCCGGCGACGAGGATCACGCCGTCGATCTCGCGGTGCAGCTTCGCCACCTCGTCGGCGAGGTCGCCGCGCAGGATGGTGGAGTTTTCCCAGCTCGCCTCCTGCAGGGTCGAGGAGACGACGTACTTCGGCATCGAGTTCATCTTCTCGGCGAAGCCGGCGCCGTCTTCTATCGTCGGCCAAGCGGCGGCGAATCCCTCGTAGGTCACGCGCCCCAGCAGCTGCGCCTCGGCCTCGACCAGCTCGTCGAGCTTGAACTTGTCGCCCTCCTCGCCGCGGTCGATCTCGAAGGTCCATCCCGCGTGCTTGTAGTCCTCGCCCCCGCCTGGCGCCTCGATTACGCCATCGAGGGAAACGAACTCGGTTACGACGATCTTGCCCATGCTGATCTCCTTTGCTGATTGGTTGACTCTCTACCCCTACGACGAACGGGCAGTCGCCAAATCGACAGGCTCACGAAGTTTCTTTCAGGCTCTCCCTGAGCCGGGCCGCCTGGGTCAGCAGGTAGCGCTGCTCGGGCAGGCTGGTGGCGCGGTTTGCCGCCACCTCGTACTCGCCGATCGCCGCCTCGATCTCGTCGCCACTTTCGAGTAGGTGCGCCCGCGTCGCGTGCAGCCGGTGGTGGCCTGCCAGTGATTCCTCCAACGGCTCCAGCAGCTCGAGACCAGCCTCGGGCCCATCGACCATCGCCGCGGCGATCGCCCGGTTCAGCGTCACCATCGGGTTCCGCGTCATCCGCTCCAGCAGTCCGTAGAGGGCGAGGATTTCGCGCCAGTCGGTGTCCTCGGTCCGCAGCGCCTGGTCATGGACCGCGGCGATCGCCGCCTGCAGCTGATATTCGCCGACCGACCCGCTGCTCCAGGCGCCGCCGATCAGCGCCACCCCCTCGGCGATCAGATTCTGCTGCCAGAGCGAGCGGTCCTGCTCGGCGAGCGGAATCAGGCCACCGTTGGCGTCGGCTCGCGCCGGCCGCCGGGCCTCGGTGAGCAGCATCAGGGCCAGCAGCCCGGCGACCTCGGGGTCCTCCGGCAGGGCGAGCCGCACGGTCCTGGCCAGCCGAATCGCCTCTGCCGAGAGCTCGCCGCGGGCGAGCTCTGGCCCGGCGCTGGAGAGATAGCCCTCGTTGAAGATCAGGTAGAGGACGTGGAGGGCGGAACGCAGCCGCCCGGCCCGTTCCTCTCCCTCGGGCATCGCGAACGAGGCACCCGATGCCTTGACGGTCTGCTTGGCGCGGCTGATCCGCTGCGCCATCGTCGCCTCGGGGACGAGGAAGGCGCTGGCGATCTCGGCCGTCGTCAGCCCGCCGACGGCGCGCAGCGTCAGGGCGATCGCCGAGGCCGGGGTCAGCCGCGGGTGGCAGCACATGAAGATCAGCGCCAGGACGTCGTCGCGATCGTGGACCGGCTCGGGCTCGGGCGACTCGCCCAACGCCGCCTCGGTCTCCCGCCGCCGGCGCGCCGTCTCACTGCGAATCCGGTCGGTCATTCGCCGCGAGGCGACGTGGGTCAGCCAGCCCACCGGGCTCTCCGGCGTCCCCCGGACCGGCCACTGCTCGGCCGCTTCGATCAACGCCTCCTGCACCGCGTCCTCGCAGTCGGCGAAATCGCCGAAGCGGCGCACGACCGCGCCGAGGGCCCGCGGCGCTGCGTCGCGCAGCAGGCCCTCGATCTCGGGCGAGCGGCTCACCCCTTGAGGCGGGGGGCGGCCATCACCTCGCGCACCTCGATCTCCTGCTCGATCGGGACGCCGCCGGGGCCGGGTGCCGCCGAGCCCCTGGCGGCGATCTCGATCGCCCTCTCGGGCGACTCGACGTCGACGATCCGGTAACCGGCCAAAAGCTCCTTGGACTCGGGGGAGGGCCCGTCGGTGACGACCGGCGCGCCGCTGCCGGCGTGAACGACGAACTTGGCCATCTCCGGCGCGGTCAGCGCCTGCGCGTCGACCAGCTCGCCGCGCTCGCTCAGCTCGTCGTTGAGCTCGCGCTGGTAGGCGATGTGCGCCTCGATCTCCTCCGGCGTCCACTTGCTCATCGGCTCGATCTCGGCCTTGACGCCCCCGTAGGCCTGCAGCAGCATGAACTTCATCTCGATCTCCTTTGCTCGTTGCGCCCAGATTGACGCGTTCAGGGGTGGGTCGGAGCCGCCGCTCCATTCTCGACATCGCTACCCGCAATGGCTTGCCTGCGTGCTGTCGTCCGGTAAGTCCGAATGGTTAACCCCCAGACCACCGTCAGGTTGGTCAACTAAAGCTCGATCTGCGAGCCGATCGTCACCGTGCGCTCGCCGGGCAGGTGGAAGTACTCGACCGGGCTGGCGGCGTTGCGCGACATCGTCACGAAGAGGCGCTTGCGCCAGGCGCGCATGCCCGTGGCGCGGGTGGGGACGATCGAGACCTGGGAGAGGAAGTAGACGGCGGTCTCGGGATCCACTTCGGCCTCCAGCCCCGCCTCGCAGGCCAGCGCCAGCGTGCGCGGCACATCGAGGGTGTCCTGGAAGCCGAAGCGCGCGGTCAGGTGGCTGATGCCGTCGTCGTCGTAGCCGAGGTTGTCGATGACAAGGCGTTCGGACTCCGCCACGTAGGGAGCCCGGGTCGTCTCCAGCGAGACGATCACCACCGCTTCGTGCACGGCGCGCGTGTGCTCGAGGCTCGCCCGCAGCCCCAGCGGCGTCGTTTCGCGACGGGCGTTGAGGTAGACGGCGGTGCCGGGGACGCGAGCCGGTGGCGGCTCCATCGCCCGTAGCTCCTCGACGAAGGAGCGCAGGCTCCCCTCCTCCTCGATCCGGGCGGCCCTGACCCGCTCGCTGCCGCGCTTCCAGGTGCTGAGCACGGCGAACACGGCGAGCCCGATCGAGAGCGGGAACCAGCCGCCGTGCGCGGCCTTGGTCAGGTTGGCGCCGAGGAAGGCGAAGTCGACCGTGAAGAAGACGAGCGCCCCAAGCGCCACCATCCAGGCCGGCTTGCGCCAGAGGGTGCGGACGACCACAAAGAAGAGCAGGGTGTCGACGGTGATCGTGCCGGTGACCGCGATCCCGTATGCCGAAGCGAGGCGGGTCGAGGAACCGAAGCCGATGACCAGAGCGATCACGGCGACCAGCAGCGCCCAGTTGATCGCGGGCGCGTAGACCTGGCCGATCTCCTCGGCCGAGGTGTGGCGGATCGTCAGCCGCGGCAGGAAGCCGAGCTGGACCGCCTGGCGGGTGACCGAGAAGGCGCCGGAGATCACCGCCTGCGAGGCGATCACCGTTGCCACCGTCGCCAGCACCACCATCGGGATCCGCCCCCAGTGCGGGATCAGCAGGAAGAAGGGGTTGTCGATCGCGCTCGGGGTGCCGAGGATCAGCGAGCCCTGGCCCATGTAGTTGAGCGTCAGCGCCGGGAAGACGACGAAGAACCAGGCGCGGCCGATCGGCGCCCGGCCGAAATGGCCCATGTCGGCGTAGAGCGCCTCGGCGCCGGTCAGGGTGAGGACGATCGCGCCGAGGGCGATGAAGGCGATGCCGAAATGAGCGCCGAAGAACTCCAGCCCGTAGCTCGGCGAGAGCGCTTTGACGATCGCCGGGTGGGCGACGACGCGGCCCAGCCCGGCGGCGGCGATGACCGCGAACCAGACCACCATCACCGGCCCGAAGAGGCGCCCGATCGCCTGGGTGCCGAAGCGCTGGATCGCGAACAGCGCCACGAGGACGGCGATCGTGATCGGCACCACCAGCGAGCCCAGGCTGGGCACCGCGACCTTCACTCCCTCGACCGCCGAGAGCACCGAGATCGCCGGCGTGATCATGCCGTCGCCGTAGAACAGCGCCACCCCAAACATGCCGAGCCCGATCAACACCGGCTTCAGCCGCTTGCCGCGCAACTTCACCGTCTCGACCAGCGCGATCAGGGCCAGGATCCCGCCCTCGCCGTCGTTGTCGGCGCGCATGATCAGCAGCACGAACTCGATCGAGACGATCAGCGTGATCGACCAGAAGACCAGCGAGATCACCCCGTAGACATCGCCTTCGGTCGGCTTCACCGCCTGGTGATCGGCCGAAAAGACCGTCTGCAGCGCGTAGAGCGGGCTGGTGCCGATGTCGCCGAAGACGACGCCGAGCGCGCCGAGCGCGAGCAGCGCCATTCCTGCCTGGCGGCGGTTGGCGATCGAAGAACGGCGCTGCACGTGGCCACGGTATGCTTTTTCCGCTCGAGTGCCCTGGCGGCGCCGAGCATCAGCCAGGTGTTGCGGTCAGAAGGCCGTCGCGCAGGGTGCGACCCATACGAAGCCAGGGCAAACGGCTCCGCGGCGGTAAGCGGGCGCAAGACTTTGCGTACCTCTCGCCATAAGAACCACCTACAGGAGCCGTAGCTTGGATCGTCCGGATTTACCAGATAGCCCCCCCCGCGGGGCGCTCGTTTCCCAACTCTCACGCGAGATCGTGCAGCTGCATGCACGCCTCTACGGGCGCGGACCGACCAAGGCGCGCAGCTACCTGCACGGCGACTACGCGGTCTGCGTCCTCGAGGAGGTCTTCACCACGGCGGAGCGCACCCTGATCGTCGCCGGATCTGGGGACCACGTCAGCGATACCCGCAAGAAGTTCCAGGATGCGGTCAAGGACGAGTTCATCGGCGTCGTCGAACGGATCACCGAGCGAAAGGTGCGCGTCTTCCTCAGTCAGGTCGACGTCGAGGCCAACCTGGCGCTCGAGTTCTTCATCTTCGCCGAGCCGGACGGCGGCGGCAAGAAGGCGCAGGCGGGCGGCGAGCCCGCCGCCCCTTAGCCCTCGGTCCGCTCGCCGAGCAGGAAGACCTCGATCGCCACGTCGGGATCGACGTGGACGACGCTGAGGAAGGCGGCGACCGGGCGGTCCATGATCCGCTCGACGCTCGCCTTGTACTCGTCCTGCAGCGCTTCCTGATGCAGGGCGCGCGTCTGGCGCACGTGCTCGGACTGGCCGGCGCGGATCAGGGTGTGCTCGACCGCGGTGTAGATGTCGCTGAGCACGCAGATCGCCATCTCATCGGTGACGAAGCTCTTCGCCGCACCCGGGCCCCGGCCGAAATGCTCGCGGTGCAACGCCACCATGGCATTGGAGAGCTCAACCAGCGCTTGGCCACCTTTGGGTGTCTCTTTTCCGACCATCCGCTGCTCCAGTTCTGCGCCTGCGCCACTGCCAGAGACGGGACGGTCTGTGGCGCGGGGCTTGGGTTGGACCGAGTTACCAACCTCAATCGCTCCTTACGCGGCTCTGCTCGGGCGGCGCTGGCTCAAAGTCCCCCGCGGCCCGGTCAGCTCTCACAAGTCGTGCGCGCTGGCCCGCATGATCGGTCGGAGGATCAGCCTACTAAGTCGGCGGCAATAGGGCCAACGGTGGTACCGTTTTGGAACGCCGGAGGGGCTCGCCGCAACTCCCCCCCTTCGGTGACTTGACGAAGAGGGGCGGAGAAGGAGCGCGCTTGGACTCAGGGCACCCCGACGGGGAGGCGCTGTCAGCGATATCGAACGGCCTGGCCCACCTCCATATGCGCTTCTTCGGGCGGGGACCGGCGAAAGCGAAAGCGATCGTCGTCGACGACCTGGTCGTCTGCGTGCTCTGGGACGGCTTCACGACCGTCGAGGAAACTCTGCTGGGGCGCGGCGAGACCGGGGCGGTCGAAGCCTTCCGCCGCACCTTCCAGTCGACGATGGAGCCACAGTTCTCGGAAGTGGTGAAGGCAGCCACCGGCCGCCAGGTCATCGCCTACATGAGCCAGGTCCACGTCGACCCAGACGTCGCGGTCGAGCTCTTCCTGCTTGCCCCACCGGGCTCCTAGTCCGACCGCTGGACGGCGCCTGGAGTAGCTTGGGCAGGTGAGCCCAAACGGCGCAGACAGCGCGGCTGCGGCCGCCCGAACCGGGGAGGAGCGCCGCCGCCAGGCACTCGAGTTCCTCGTTGCGGCGACGCGCGAGCTCGACGCCTCGCTCGACTTCGACCGCACCGCGCGGACGATCGTCGAGACCGCGGTGCCCGATCTGGCCGAGCTCTGCGTGATCGACCTCGTCCGCCGTGACGGCTGGGTCGGCGACAGCATCGTCGGCGCCGCCGACCCCGCCGCGGCGCCGGTCCTCGAGGAGATTCGCCGCCGTGCCCCGCTCGACCCGCGCGGCGAGCATCCGGTTGCGCAGGTGCTGCGGGCCGGGCGGCCGATGGTCTGGCGCGACCTCACCGTTCCGGCCGTGATGAAAACCGTCGTTCAGAACGACGAGCACCGCCAGCTGATCGAAGGCGCCAAGTACCGCTCGGCGGCGGTGGCGCCGCTGGTCGCACGGGGATCGACGCTCGGCGCCCTCTCGCTCCTCCACGCCAGCACCGACCTGCACTACGAGGACGCCGACCTGCAGCTGCTCGGCGAGCTGGCCGACCGGGCGGCGCTGGCCCTCGACAACGCCCGCCTCTTCGAGGAACGCGACCGGATCGCGCAGAACCTGCAGCGCGGCCTGCGTCCGCCCGAGCCGCCCTACGTGGCGGGGCTCGACCTCTCGGTCGTCTTCGATCCCTACGGCGAGGGGATGGAGATCGGTGGCGACCTCTACGACATCCTTCCCACTGACGACGGCTGCTGGATCATGATCGGCGACGTCGCGGGCAAGGGCAGCGCCGCGGCCGGGGTCGCGGTCGCACTGCGCCACTCGATGCGGGGCCTGGCGCGGCAGATCGACGAGCCCGAGCAGCTGCTCGCGCAGCTGAACGAGATGCTGCTCGAGGGACGCAGCCTCAATGACTTTGCCACCGCGGTGCTGGTGCGGCTGCGGCGCCAGGGCGAGGGCTGGCGATTCAGCCTCGCCACGGCGGGCCACCCGCCGGCGATCCACGTCAAGGCGAGTGGGCCCGTCCAGCTCGGCGGCGGCGCGGTCCTCGGCGCTTGGACCGACTCGCCGCGGGCACACCACCAGGGCGAGCTCGTGCCCGGAGAGACCCTCGTCCTCGCCACCGACGGCTGGTTCGAGGCCGGTCCGGCCTCGACGCACGTCGGCGGCGACGCGCTCGCCGCCAGAGCCCACTCCTTCGCCGACCTCGATCTGTCGGAGATGACCGAGGCCCTGCGCCAGGACGCGATCTCCCGCAGCGACGGTCCCCTGCGCGACGACATGGTCGTGCTCGCGGTGCGGCCCGAAACGCCGTAGCCTTTTCGGATCGCTCGCACCTCGAGACAGCGGCCGGCACTCGGCCTCGTGCTCCTTGCGGCCGGACTGGCCTGCGCCTTCTGCGCGCCCGCGATGGCGGCGCAGCAGGCCGTCCCCTGGGGGCGCGGCTGCATCCCGGCCGAACCGGGCACGGCGCGGACCAGCGCCAACTGCGGCGCCGAACTGAGCGAAGGCCGAGCGGTCGCGCCGGGCGGTGCGCCGGCGGCGGTGCAGGCGGCGATCGCCGCCGCCAACCGGATCGACAACCGGCCCTACGTCTGGGGCGGCGGCCACCTTGCCTGGGCTTCGCGCGGCTACGACTGCTCGGGGGCGGTCGGCTACGTCCTGCACGCTGCCGGCCTGCTCGACCAGACGATGGTCTCCGGCCAGCTGGCGAGTTGGGGGGAAGGCGGGACCGGACGGTGGATCAGCGTCTACGCCAACGCCGAGCACGTCTACATGGTCATCGCCGGCCTGCGCTTCGACACCCGCGACGACCTGCCCGGCGTTTCGGGCCCGCGCTGGCACATGGCCAGCGCCGAACCGCCCGGCTTCGTCGCCCGCCATCCCAGCGGTCTCTGAGCGACCCGCGCGGAGACGCGCCGATCAGGGCTGCGGTTCGGCGCTCTCCATCAGCTCCAGCATTTTGCGGTGGTAGCCGATGCCGGCGGTCAGGGTCAGCTCGGAGGGTCGCCATTCGTCCTTGCCGCGAACCTCGTCGAGGTAGCCCTGCAGCTCGGCGATCTTCTCCTCGTGCCAAGCCATGCGGGCTTTCAGCAACGGCCCCGGATTGGCCCCGGCGAATAGTTTCAGCAGCAGTTCGTCGCGGATTTGCGGCGGTGCGGCGGTCGCCTCGCCGGCCCAGGCAGTCAGCGCCGCGCGCCCCTCGTCGGTCAGTGAGTAGGCCTTGCGGCGCCTGCCCCCCTCCTCCTGGCGCACCGAGAGGTATCCGCCCGTCGCGAGCCGGGCGGGCTCCTCGTAGGCGGTGGTGTGCGGGACGGGCCAGAAGTTCTCGATCGACTGCTCCATCGCCTGCTTGATCTCGTACGGAGTCGACTCGCCGAGCTGGTCGAGCAGGGCGAGGAGGGCGTAAGAAGTCGCGGTGAGGCGGATCGGCTTGATATTCATAGTTCGAGGCGTATAGTACGGGACGAATGGTAAATCAGCACGACCTCCGGAGGCCTGGATGACCGAGAGCGCCCCCAGCAACGGCAGCATCGCCAATGGAGCGGACTACGACGTCGCGATCGCCGGAGCCAGCCTTGCGGGCTGCGCGACCGCAATCCTGCTCGGCCGGGCCGGCTTCAGCGTCGCACTGGTCGAGAAGAGGCCCGACCCGAGTGCCTTCAAGCGCACCTGCTCGCACTTCATCCAGGCCTCCGGGGTACCCGCCCTCGAACGCCTCGGCATGCTCGAGCCGGTCATGGAAGCCGGCGGCCTGCGAACGAGGATGCGTGCCTGGACGCCGTGGGGCTGGATCGAAGCTCCCGAGAAGCGGGCGGGTCAGGGAGTCAACCTGCGCCGCGAGCTGCTCGACCCGATGCTGCGCGAGGCCGCGGCAGCGACGCCAGGCGTGGAGCTGATGCTCGGCCTGGGAGCGCACGGCCTGTTGCGCGACGGCGAGGCCGTCCGCGGGCTCACGGCCCGCGCCCGCGATGGCGAGGAGACCGAGCTGCGCGCGAACCTCGTCGTCGGCGCCGACGGCCGCGACTCTCACCTCGCCCAGCTGGCGGGCGTCTCGGAAAAGATCCTGCCCCACGGCCGCTTCGCCTACGGCGCTTACTTCGACGGACCGCCGGCCGCCCCTGACAACACCAGCACGATCTGGATGCTCGATCCGCACTGGGCCGCTGCCTTCCCCACCGACAGCGGGCTCATCTTCTACGCGGCGATGCCAACCAAGGAGCGGCTGCCCGAGTTCCGCCGCGATCCCGAGGCCGCACTCGTCTCCTTCATTGCCGGCATTCCCGAGGCGCCGCCGATCGGGGTCTCGCAGCTGGTCGGCGACGTCTTGGGCAAGATCGAGATGCCGAACCGGGTCCGCGTGCCGGTCGCCCCGGGCCTCGCCCTGGCGGGCGACGCGGCGCTCGCCGTCGATCCCCTCTTCGGCATCGGCTGCGGCTGGGCCCTGCAATCGGCGGAATGGCTGACCGACAGCGTGACGCCGGCCCTGCGCGGTGCGGAGCCACTGCAAAGCGGCCTCGACCGCTACCGGCGGCGCCACCGCAAGGAACTGCGCGGACACTCCTTCATCGTCAACGACTACGCCACCGGCCGGCGCCTGCAGTGGGGCGAGCGGATGCTCTTCGCCGGCGCCGCGCGCGACCCCGAGGTCGCCGCGGCCTTCGACGAAATCGGCACCCGCCGGGCAAAGCCCGGCCGCACGATGGCGAAGGCGCTGCCGCGGGCGATCGCGGTCAACGCGCGGCACTCCCTGGCCAGGCGCGGGGGTGGCGGCAGCGGCCGGCAGGCCGCGCCGCCGCAGCGCCTTCCCCTCTCCTAGCGGTGTGAGCTCTGGCCGACCTGGGTGGTCAGGGTCACTTTGGGCGCGCCGGAGCCGATCGAGGTCGCTTTCACCGCGAAGTGAAGTTTGCCCTTGCGCAGGTTCGAGACTTTGAGCACGGCGAAGGTCGTGCTGACCGTCCGCGAGACCTTCAGCTTTGCCGGCTTCTTCTGGGGACGGGAGGCGACCGCGATCAGGCCTTGGGGACCGGTCAGGCGCAGGCCGGAGACCTTGAATTTGTCGAGCGGGCTGGCCCAGGTCAGGGTGATCTGAATCGATTTGGTCGCGGCGCCGATCGAGACGCTGTGCGACTTGCTCTGGCCTTTGCCGAGTTCGTCGCTGAACAGCTGCGGCGGTGTCTGGCAGGTCAGCGCGGCGCCGACGCTGTTCATCACCGACTGCAGCTGGCTCGAGTCGACCAGTGGGAAGTAGCTGCCACCGGTGTCGGCGGCGATCTTTTTCAGCCTTGCCTGGTCTTCGGGCAGGGTGATGCCGCCGAAGCCGATCACATAGGTGGGCACGTTGTGGGTGAGGTGAGCTTCGTTGTAGGTACCGATGTCGTGGCCGCCGTCGGTGAGGAAGATCCGCGCGTCGGCACCCGGGTTGTCGAGGTCGGACTGGGCGAAGGCGGCGTTGTAATCGGTGGCGCCGTTGTCGGCGTGGATCTTCTGATCGAGTGCGGTCCGCATCGTCGCCGCGTTGGGCCCGACCGGCTCGGGCGGGAAGAGCGTGTCTGCTCCGGGAGTTTCGAAGAGGCCCGAGCCAAACTCGACCGCACCGAGCTGTGTCGACTTGCCGAGCGTGTCGATCAGCAGGTTCATCGCCTGTACCCGCAGGCGATTGGCATCGGTGACCTGCATCGAGCCGGAGTCGTCGACGATCGCCTCGATGTCCGTCGCCTGCTTGCACGAGGAGGCCGAGGTCAGCGCGAGCGGAGCCGCCGCACCGCTCGCCGGGGCCAGCGGCCCCGCCGCGATCAGCGCAGCGGTTGCGGTTCCCAAAAGCACCTTGACGACTCGTCTCATCTTCTCTCCCATACCGCTTGAGGATTTCTGTTCACTCGCTACGCTGACTGTCGCCCATGGTCGCAACCTCAGCAGACAAGGTCACCGTTGTCACGCTTGGACCCGAGGGAACATGTCACGAGCGGGCCGTCCAGCGCTACCTCGCCTTCCAGGGCGTAGACGAATATCGGATCGAGCTGATCGCCGACTTTTTCGCCGGCCTGGAGATGGTCCGCGAGCGGCCCAACACCTTCCTCGTCCAGTGCAGCGCTCATCCCAAGGTGCACGAAGTCACCGAGAAGTACTGGAGCGAGGTCTTCGTCGTCGACACCTTCATCTACCCGACCAAGCACCTGGTCCTGCTCAGCCGCCGCGAGGTCGAGCGGCCGCGCTCGATCGGGATCGTCCCCGCGACCAAGGGCTACGTCGACCTCTCGCAGTGGGAGGAGGTCATCGACGTGGTCTCCAAGCCGGTCGTCGGCGAAGGTCTGCTGCGCGGCGACTACGACTCCGGCCTGACCCACATGGAGCACGCCGAGGAACACGCGGACGAGTTGCGGCTGGACCTCGACATCGGCGAAATCGACACCACCTGGGTGGTCTACGGCCGCGAGAAGCGCTTCAAAGGAGAGGTGATCGGCATCCCGTCAAGCGAGCTGTTTGGCGAGGCGCCGCATCGCTTTGCCGTTGGGGCGCTTGAGGAAGGCGCGGGTTAGCGGCGGGCAGAGGCCTTCGGCGCGGGCGACCTCGAGCCAGGCGAACTCGAAGGAGACCTTCGTCCCTCCGCCGGGCAGCTGCTCGAGGGTGTAGGTGCCGCGGGTGCGGCGCTTGCCTTTCAGCCCGACCGCTTCCTCGACGATCCGGTGCGGCGGGTCGGCCTCGATCACCTCGAAGTCGGTCCAATCCTGCGACATCGGTGCGTTCGTCTTCGCCTCGGCCTTGGCGCCGACGCCGCTGCTCGGACCGGAGAACTTCCAGTCGGTCAGCATGTGGTCGAGGAACGACTCGTGGTTGGCGAGCACGGCGAGGAAGTCGTAGACCTCCTCGACGGGGCGCTGCACTTCGACCGAGACGGTGACGGGTTTCACGGACCCGATCCTATGGATCGCTAGCCTGCTGGGCGGCCATGACGACTGGGAGACAAGAGGGCATCGAAGTCGACGGGCTCGTGCGCGAGTTCAAGAACGGCCCGCGGGCGGTCGACGCGATCGACCTCAAAGTCGAGGCCGGTGAGATCTACGGCTTCCTCGGCCCCAATGGCGCCGGCAAGTCGACCACGGTGCTGATGCTGACCACGCTGCTGCCGCCGACCGCCGGCAGCGCGCGCGTGGCCGGTTTCGACATCGTCAAGCAGGGACCGCAGGTACGGGCCTCGATCGGCGCGGCGCTGCAGGAGGCGGCGCTCGACCCGCTGCTGACCGGCCGCGAGCACATGCGCCTGCAGACCGCCCTGCACGGGCTGCCCAAGGCCGAGCGGGCGGAGCGTGGACAGGAGCTGCTCGAGCGGGTCGGGCTCTCGCAGGCGGCCGACCGCAAAGTCGGCGGCTACTCGGGCGGGATGAAGCGCCGCCTCGACCTGGCGCTGGCGCTTGCCCACGGTCCCAGCATCCTCTTCCTCGACGAGCCCACCACCGGGCTCGACATCCAGAGCCGCACCGCGCTCTGGGACGAGGTCGCGCGGCTCGCCGCCGCGGAGGGGGTGACCGTCTTCCTCACCACGCAGTACCTCGAGGAGGCCGATGCGCTCGCCGGCCGGGTCGGAATCATCGACCACGGCAAAATCGTCGCCGAGGGCACCCCGGCCGAGCTCAAGGCCGAGATCGGCCGGCCGACGGTCGAAGCGGCGCCGCGCGAAGCGAGCGAACTCGAGCGGCTCGCCGCGGTGCTGGAGCGCTTCGGCCCGCGCGCCGGGTCCTCGCCGCGAAGCGCCGCTGCCCGCCTCGAGGGCGGCGAGGCGCAGCTAGCCGAGGTGGTCCGCGCCCTCGACGCCGAGGGGATCGCGATCGAGCGCCTGCAGCTGCACGCGCCCTCGCTTGACGACGTCTTCCTGGCCAAGACCGGCCGCTCGCTGGAGGGCTCCGAGGACGAGGCCGAGGATGCCGAGGGGGAGCCGGTGAGCGCCGCGTGAGCGGCGGCCTGCGCAGCCAGGTCGGGCAGCTCGCCCACCGCTCGGTGCTGCGCACCCTGCGCCAGCCGGCTCAGATCGTGCCGGCGCTGGTCTTCCCGCTCTTCCTGCTCGCGGTCAACTCCGGCGGGCTCAAAGACGCGACCAATCTGCCCGGCTTCCCAACCGACTCCTACCTCACCTTCGCCCTCGCGGTGCCCTTCATGCAGGGGGCGCTGTTCTCGGTGATGAACGCCGGCACCGACCTCGCCCGCGACATCGAGACCGGCTTCCTCAATCGCCTCGCGCTGACCCCGCTGCGCGGCGCGGCGCTGCTCAGCGGCCTGCTCGCGGGGGCGGTCATGCTGGGACTCGTGCAGGCGGTGACCTACCTCAGCGTCGGCCTGATCGCCGGCGCCGAACTGACGACCGGCTTCGCCGGGGCGCTCGTCATCGTCGCACTCGCCGTCTCGATCACGGTTGCCTTCGGCTCGATCGGGCTCTTCGCCGCCCTGCGCACCGGCTCCGGTGAGGCGGTGCAGAGCCTCTTCCCGGTCTTCTTCGTCTTCCTCTTCATCTCGGCGATGGCGCTACCGCTAAACCTCCTGCAGACCGACTGGTTCCACACCGTCGCCTCGATCAACCCGGTCACCTACCTGCTCGAGGCCTTCCGCTCGCTGCTCTTCGAAGGCTGGGAGATCGGGACCCTGGCCCTGGGGTTCGGGATCGCCGCGGTGCTGCTCGCGATCGGCATGTTCGCCGCCAGCAGCGCCCTGAAGACACGGCTGGTGCGGACGTGAGTGGCGACCGAGAGACCCGCGGTCCCGCTGGTTTTCGCACGGTCGCCTTCGCGGTCGCCTGGCGCAGCATCCACAACTTCCTCAGCAACCCAGCCTTCCTGGCGCCGGCGATCGTCTTCCCGCTCTTCTTCTTCATCGCCTTCGCCGGCGGGCTCTCGGCGATCGGCAACGCTCCCGGCTTCGACTTCCCCAACGGCTACACCGCCTTCCAGTTCGTCTTCGTCCTGCTCCAGTCGGCGGCCTTCGGCGGCGTCTTCACCGGCTTCGGCATCGCCCGCGACTTCGAGATCGGCTTCGCCAACCGCTACCTGCTCGCCGCCGCCAACCGCAACGGGATCGTCGCCGGCTACGCGATCGCCGCCCTCACCCGGGCGCTGATCACCTGGACCGTGCTGACCACGATCGCCCTGGTCGCCGGCATGAACGTGGCGGGCAGCCCGGGCGAACTCATCGGCCTCTACAGCCTCGCGATCCTGACCAACCTGACCGCGACGATGTGGGCGGCCGGGGTGGCGATGCGGGTGCGCTCGATCCAGGGCGGACCGCTGATGCAGTTCCCCGTCTTCCTGATCCTCTTCCTCGCCCCGGTCTACGTGCCGCTCAGCCTGCTCAGCGGCTGGATCCACGCGGTCGCCTCGGTCAACCCGGTCACCGCCCTGCTCGAGGCCGGCCGCGGCTTCATCTCCGGCGAACCGGTCGTCGTCGTCGTCGCCTTCGCGCTCGCCGCCACCCTGCCGGTCCTCTTCGCCCTCTGGGCCCGCAGCGGCCTCAAGCGAGCCGAAACCGCCGGCTGAACCCAAGCGATGTCGCACTTCCCGCCGCATAGCGGCGGAAGTTGCGACATCAACAGGAGAAAGCCGGGCCGAGCACCTTGGTGTCGCAGTTTTGCCCGCATAGCGAAGGAAAGTGCGACCGCTCAGTAGGCGGTGTTGCGGGGGCGAGGGCGGGGGACCGACTTGTAGCGCTGCTCCCGGCCGCGGTTCCAGAGGAATCCGTCGATCTCGGCGGGTGACAGCGGCGACGATGCGGAGAGCAGCTCGACGGCCTGGACCGCAAGCGCGCAGCTCCACCTCTTCGGGCGAGCCGTGGACGAGCAGCTCGCCGGCTTCGATCCTCGCCTCCAGCTCCGGATCGAGCCGCAGGATCCCATCGAGCCGCAGCACGTGCGGGACGAGGTTGTCGGCGAACGCCTCCCAACCCGAGCCGAAGTTGATCGCGTCGAGGCAGACGACGAAGGCGATCCGCGTCCCGCGGTCGCCATCGGCGCAGATTCTCATCTTCCCTTTAGGGGACCGCCAATAGGCTGCCGCCGAGATGGAACCGATCTCCTACCTGCAGGCTCTAATCCTCGGCGCCCTGCAGGGCATTGCCGAGCCGTTCCCGATCTCCAGCCTCGGCCACGCGGTGATCTTTCCGCGGCTGTTCGGCTGGGACATCCACCAGAACGACGAATACTTCCTCGCCTTCCTCGTCGCCGCCCACTGCGCCACCGCGATCGTCCTCTTCGGCTTCTTCTTCGAGGATTGGATGCGGATCTTCCGCGGCCTCGGCCGCTCGCTGCGCGACCGCCGCATCGGCCCCGGCGACAACGACGCGCGGCTGGGCTGGGTGATCGTCGTCGGCACGATCCCGGCCGCGATCCTCGGCCTCGCGCTCGAGCACGCCCTGCGCGACCTCTTCGCCTCGGCGCAATCGGCGGCCGCCTTCTTGATCGTCAACGGCATCCTCCTGCTCGCCTTCGAGAGCCTGCGGCGCAGGCCGGCGCGGCGCGGCGATGGCGAGGGCGATTCCGACCCCCGCATCGCCAAGATCAGCTTCAAACAGGCGTTGGCGATCGGCGCCGCGCAGGCGGGCGCGCTGATCCCGGGCATCTCGCGCTCGGGGATCACGATGGGCGGCGGTCTGATGACCGGCCTCTCCAACGAGGACGCGGCGCGCTACTCCTTCCTGCTGGCGACGCCGATCATCGCCGCCGCCGGCTTCCTCAAGCTGCCGGACCTGCTCGGCTCGGCCGGCGACGGCGTGCGCGGCCAGGCCCTGGTCGGAGCGCTGGCCGCCGCCTTCACCACCTATCTCGCGGTCAAGTTCCTGCTCAAGTTCTTCGAGACCAACCGGCTGACGCCGTTCGGCATCTACTGCATCGTCATGGGCACCTTCTGCACCCTGGTCTTCGCGCTCTAGGCTCGGCTAGCGACTCGGGCGCAGGGCGGCGACGCCGCGGCGATAGCGGTGCCCCGACCCGTGACGGTGCGACCTCGCGTGGTGCTTACGGCGAAGTTCGGGCGCCGCTGCGCCGCTCGACTCCGGTTGGCCGGCATCGGCTTCTTCCGCCTCGGTGCCGATTCCGGTCAGGGTTATCTGAGAGCCGCCGTCGGAGTCACCGAAGAGGCCGAGACGGGCCGTCTTGACGCCGGTGCTGAGCGGGCGGAAGTTGACCAGCAGGGTGCAGGTCGCTTTCGGGCTGAGCGGAATTCCGGTGCAGTTCTCGTCGAGCAGGTGGAAGCTGCCCACGGCGCCGCCGGCGACGATCGCGATGAAGGCGCCGCCGGGGTAGTTGCCGCTATTGGTGACCTCGATAGTCCTGGTGACGCCTGGCGAGCCGACAGCCGTGGCGCCGAAGCTGATCGGGTCGGACACCGGACCGATGATCGCGCGGCCGCCTTCGCCGCTCAGGTCGGCGCTGAAGCTGGTGCCGCCTTCGGAGCCGGCGCGCAGCTGGGCCTCGTAGGCAGTCGCGTCATTGGGGTTGAAGTTGACCTGCACCGAGCAGGTTTCGTTCGGGTTCAGGTTGGCCCCAGAGCAGCTGCTCTGGCCGATCCAGAAGGCGCTGGAGCCCGGGCCGGCGATTTCCAGCGAGTAGACCGGGGCCACGGCTGCGCCGTTGTTGCGCAACTGCAGGTACGCCTGGCTGGCATTGGAGTTGACCTGCCGCAGGCCGAAGTCATAGCTGCCGGGTTCGAAGGAGAGCTGCGGCAGGGACGGGCCTTCGGGCGGACCCAATTCACCTTCCGCCGGAGCCGCCGCGCCAGCGGCTGGGAGCACAAGCATCGCCGCGCAGAGCGATAGAAAGGTTAGTGCGGAAGCGATTCCCGCGCGGGCTGGCTTGCGTCGGAGTGAGATCATGGACGCTTCATCGACCGTGGCGCTCGTCTATTTGACGATGCGAGAAACATTTCAACGAAAGACTGGGATATGGCGACGATCACGCAGCGCGAGTCAGAGCAGATCGAGCGGGCAAACGCGACGGGACGGACGCCGGTGGTCTTTATCCACGGCCTCTGGCTGCTGCCGAGCAGTTGGGACCGCTGGGCAGGAGTCTTCGAGGAGGGTGGCTACGCGCCGCTGGCGCCGGGCTGGCCCGACGATCCCGAGACGGTCGAGCAGGCGCGCGCCAACCCCGAGGTCTTTGCCGGCAAGGGTGTCGTCCAGGTCGCCGACCACTTCGCCGAGGCGATCGGCAAGCTGGACAAGAAGCCAGCCGTCATCGGTCACTCTTTCGGCGGACTGATCGCACAGATCCTCGCCGGCCGCGGCCTCTCGGTGGCGACCGTCGCGGTCGACCCCGCTCCCTTCAAGGGGGTGCTGCCGCTGCCGATCGCCGCCATCCGCACCACCCTGCCGGTGCTCGGCAACCCCGCCAACCGCGGCCGCGCCGTCACCCTCAGCTTCGAGCAGTTCCGCTACGGCTGGGCCAACGCGCTCGGCGAGCAGGAGGCGAAGCGGATCTACGATGAGTTCCACGTCGCTGCGCCGGGCAGGCCGATCTTCCAGGCGGCGTTCGCCAACTTCAACCCCGGCGCCGAGACCAAGGCCGACACCAAGAACCCCGAGCGCGGCCCGCTGCTGATCACCACCGGCGAGAACGACCACGCCGTGCCGCCGGCGATGAGCAGGGCCGCCTACAAGAAGCAGCGCCACAACCCGGGCGTCACCGAGCACGCCGAAATTCCGGGCCGCGACCACTCCCTGACGATCGACGACAAGTGGCGCGAGGTCGCCGACACCGCGCTCGCCTTCGTCAAGCGCTTCGCCTGAGGCGGGCCCGTGCCCCTCAGCGAGCGCGTCCGCGAGTGGAAGCAGCGCGGCGAGAGCACCGAGTTCCGCGGCCACGAGATCCACGTCTTCCGCCAGCAGGGCCCGGGGCCGCTGCTGCTGCTCCTGCACGGCTTCCCGTCGAGTTCCTACGACTGGCGGCTGCTGCTGAGGGAGGAACCGGAGCGCAACGTGCTCGCCTTCGACTTCCTCGGCTTCGGCCTCTCCGCCAAGCCGCCCCAACACGACTACAGCCTCTTCTGGCAGGCGGACCTGACCGAGGAGCTGGTGCGGCGCTATGGCGGCGGCCGACCGGTCTTCGTCCTCGCTCATGACATGGGTACCTCGGTCGCCAACGAGCTGATGGCGCGCGACTTGGAGGGGAAGCTGGAGATGGAGGCGGGCGGCATCCTGCTCTTCAACGGCAGCATGGTGCTGGAGCGAGCCAGCCCGACGCCGGCGCAGAAGGCGCTGCGCAGCCGGGTCGGACCGCTCGTCGCCAGGCTCTCCAGCGAACGCGTCTTCCGCCACCAGTTCGGCTCGGTCTTCTCGGCGGCGCACCCGCTGACCGACCGCGAGGGAATCGACCAGTGGTCGCTGATCCGCTACAACGGCGGCCGCATCCTCGGCCACCGCCTGATCTCCTACATGGACCAGCGCGAAGAGCACGCTGGGCGCTGGCACGGCGCGATCCGCGACTGGCACGGCGAGCTCAGCCTCGCCTGGGGTCTGCAGGACCCGGTGGCGACGACCGACGTGCTCGCGGCGCTGCGCGAGCTGCGCCCGTCGGTACCGGTCACCGAGCTGCCCGAGCTGGCCCACTACCCCCAGCTCGAAGACCCGCGCCAGATGGCGCACGTGCTGCGCGGCGCATTCCCGGGGCTGATGTCGATCTGAGCGCTTCCCGTTCGTCGTTAGGGTGAGAGCGGCGAACAGCGCTGCTGAGAAGACAGGAGGAACCGAGATGCAGTTCATGCTTGCTTTGATCGCCGAGGAGCGCAGCTGGGAGGACATCAGTCCCGACGAGGTGAAGGAGAACTTGGCCGAGATGGGGCAGTTCAACGCCGAGCTGACCGAAGCGGGCGCCTTCGTCACCGCCGGCGGGCTGCAGGAGCGCGCCACCGGGACGACCGTCCACTACGGCGACGGGGAGCCGCTAATCACCGATGGCCCCTTCGCCGAGACCAAGGAGCAACTCTCCGGCTTCTGGGTAATCGATGTTGAGAACCTCGACGAGGCGCTCGCCTGGGCGAAGAAGATCCCCTTCACCAGCAACCACGTCGAAATCCGCCCGATGGTGACCGGCGGAGCGGAACTGCTGGAGAAGGCGGAACGCTCGTAGCCGCCGCTCGCGACAGCGTCGTCGACCGCACCTTCCGGCACGAGTCGGGACGCGCGGTCGCGACGCTGATCCGCGTCACCGGCGACTTCGACCTCGCCGAAGAGGCGGTGCAGGAGGCCTTCCTCGTCGCCCTCGAGCGCTGGCCGGCGGAGGGCCTGCCGTCGAACCCCGGCGCCTGGATCACCCAGGTCGCCCGCAACGGAGCGATCGACCGGATCCGCCGCGAGGGGGTGCTGCGCGACAAGGTTGCGGTGCTGGGGCGGCTGGAAGCGCTGCACGCCGAGCCGGCGGGGGTGCCGGGCGAGGGCCTGGGCGAGATCGGCGACGACCGCCTGCGGCTGATCTTCACCTGCTGTCACCCGGCGCTGGCGATCGAGGCACGGGTGGCGCTGACCCTGCGCAGCCTCGGCGGCCTCAGCACGCCGGAGGTCGCCCGCGCCCTGCTCTCCAGCGAGAGCGCGACAGCGCAGCGCATCGTCCGCGCCAAGCGCAAGATCGCCGCCAACAGGATCCCCTACGAGGTACCCGACGCGACGCAGATGCCGGAGCGGCTGCCGGCGGTGCTGGCGACGCTCTACCTGGTCTTCAACGAGGGCTACCTGGCCTCGAGCAGCGAGGCCCTGGTGCGGACCGAGCTCAGCGGCGAGGCGATCCGGCTCGCCCGCGCCCTGGTCGCGATGCTGCCGCGGGAGCCGGAGGCAAGCGGCCTGCTGGCGTTGATGCTGCTCACCGACGCCCGCCGGGCGGCGCGGATCGATGCCGACGGCGAGCTCGTCCTGCTCGAAGACCAGGACCGCTCGCTCTGGGACCGCGAGCGGATCGCCGCGGGCCTGGAGCTCTCGCGCGCTGCCGCGGCCGGCGGCCCGGCCGGCCCCTACACCGTCCAGGCGCGGATCGCCGCGACCCACGCCGAAGCTGCGAGCGCGACCGAGACCGACTGGGCGCGGATCGCCCGCCTCTACGCCTGGCACGCCGAGGTCGCGCCGAGCCCCGTGGTCGAGCTCAACCGCGCCGTCGCCGTGGCGATGAGCGAGGGACCGGAGCAGGGCCTCGAGCTGATCGAGTCGATCGGCGGCCTCGACGGCTACCAGCCGCTGTACAGCGCCCGGGCCGACCTGCTGCGCCGCCTAGGTCGCAACGGCGAGGCGGCCGCTGCCTACAGGCAAGCCCTGGAGCTGACCAGCAACCCGGTAGAGCGCCGCTTCATAGAACGCCGCCTAGCCGAGAGCTAGAAGCAGCGGTTCCAGTGCGCTTTATCCCAGAATGGAGGGGAAAAGGCGCACCGGAAGGGCGCGTCAGGCCTCGGAATAGGCCGGCTCGCGCTCGCCGCTGGGCTGCTGTGCGTGTTCGGCCATCTCCTCCGGTGAGGGCATCTGCACTTCGCGCAGGACGGTGACAGCGATGACCACGGCCAGGCCGACGAGAACCGCACCGATCAGGTAGGCGAGGTGATAGCCGGAGTTGAGCGCGGCCAGCTGGCCGGCACCGTCGGCGAGCTTATTGTCGGTGCGCTGCGCGGCGAGCGTCGCCAGCACGGCGAGGCCGATCGCGCCGCCCACCTGCATGCTGGTGCTGACCACACCGGAGGCGAGCCCCGAGTCCTCGGGCGTCGCTCCCGACATCGCCAGCGTCATCAGCGAGGGGAAGGAAGTGCCGACACCGAGGCCGACCAGCAGCAGCGGCGCCAGCAGATCGGTGACGTAGTCGCCGTGGACCGGGGTGCGGGCGAAGAGCAGCAGGCCGATGCCGACCATGATCACGCCCGGGATCAGCGTCCTGCGCGGGCCGAAGCGCATGATCAGCTTTTCCGAGAAGCCGAGCGAGAGCGTGCCCATGACGATCGTCGTCGGCAGGAAGGCGAGGCCGACCTGGAGCGCGTCATAGCCGAGGATTCGCTGCAGGTAGAGAGCGCCGAGGAAGAACATGCCGAACATGCCGGCGACGAGAAAGGCCTGGATCAGGTTGGCGCCGACCACGTTGCGCGAGTGGAAGAGGCGCAGCGGCATCAGCGGGTTCTCGATCCGCGCCTGGCGGGAGATAAAGACCGCGCCGAGGGCGAACGAGACGGCGAAGAGGATCAGCGTCTGAGCGGAGCCCCAGCCGTGCTCGCTGACGCCGAGGATCGCGTAGACGCCGATCATCAGCGAGCTGGTGATCAGGGCGGCGCCGGGGATGTCGGCGCCGGCCTTGAAGCCGAGGCCGGGCTTGTCCTCGACCAGGCGCGTCGCCCCGTAGGCGGTGGCAATGCCGATCGGCAGGTTGATCACGAAGATCCAGTGCCAGCTGATCGCCTGGGTCAGGATGCCGCCGAGCAGCAGGCCGATCGAGCCGCCCGCCGAGGCGACGAAGCCGTAGACGCCGATCGCTTTTGCCTGCTCGCGGGGCTCGGGGAACATCGTCACGATCATGCCCAGGATCACCGCCGAGGCGAGCGCGCCGCCGACGCCGGCGAGGAAGCGACCGCCGATCAGCATCGCCTGGTTCTCGGCGACAGCGCAGAGCAACGAGGCGGCGACGAAGACCGCGAGGCCGATCAGGAACATGCGCCGCTGGCCAAGCAGGTCGCCGAGGCGACCGGCCAGCAGCAGCAGGCCGCCGAAGGGGATCAGGTAGGCGTTAACGACCCAAGCGAGGCCGCTCTGGGAGAAGCCGAGGCTGTCCTGGATCGTCGGCAGGGCGACGTTGACGATGGTCACGTCGAGGACGATCATCAGCATCCCCGCGCAGAGCACGTAGAGCGCCAGCCAGCGCGTGCGGTCGGTGTCGGTACCTGCGGTTGCGGTTGCGGTCACGGCGGACTCCTTGTCATTGCTTGCTCGTACTTGCGGCTACCCTAGCAAATGGTTCAGAAACGTAACTACTTGGTTGCAAATTTGAATCAATCGGCATAGACTTCCAGTATGGTGACCAAGCGCTCATACGGAGAGGCCTGTCGATTCGCCCACGCTCTGGACCTGGTCGGCGAGCGCTGGGCACTACTGGTCGTGCGCGAGTTGCTGCTCGGCCCAAAGCGCTTCACGGACCTTCGCGCCGGCCTGCCCCACGCCAGCTCGAACATCCTCTCCGAGCGGCTGCGCGACCTCGAGCAGGGCGCAGTCATACAGCGTCGCAAATTGCCGCCGCCGGCAGCCTCCATCGTCTACGAGCTGACCGAGTGGGGTCGCGAGCTGGAGCCGATCGTGACCAAGCTCGGCGCCTGGGGCGCCCGCTCGCCGTTCCCCCCCGACTCCCAGGAGATCGGCCCCGACTCGATCGTCCTCGCCCTGCGCTCGCTCTTCGACGCCGCGGCGGCCGGCGATCTCGAAGCGACCTACGGACTGCAAATCGACGAGCAACGCTTCCGGGTCGAGATCGCGGATGGCGGGCTCGCCCTCAACCGCGGCGCCGCCTCCGACCCCGAGGCGTCGATCGCGATCCCCGACGCCCCGACCCTCGCCGCCGTCCTCACCGGCGAGCTTCCCCTTGACGACGCGCTCGACTCCGGCGCGGCGCGGATCGAAGGCAGCAAACAGGCGGCCAAGCGCTTCCTCCGCCTCTTTCCGATGCCCGAGCCCTGCGAGTGCGCGGGCTCACCTGCGCCGACCGAAGCTGTGGCCGGCGGGAGCCACGGCGCGTAGCTCGGCCACGGCTCGCTCGCGGACCCGGTGGCGAGGCGTTCGGGTGGGCGGCCTTTTTCCCCTCGCCTGCGTCGACGCGGGGCGCTCCAGCTCGATCACCTCGGTGACCACGACGTTGGTGGTGCCTTCCTGGCGCTCCAGCTTTCCTTTTGCCCGGACCAGGGGAGCGGCGCGGACGGCGGCGCGGCAGCGCTCGTAGACGGGCGGGGGAACGACCAGATTGACGGTGCCGCGCTCGTCCTCGAGCAGCATGAAGACGACCCCCTTGGCGGTCCCGGGGCGCTGGCGGGCGACGACCATTCCCGCCACCTCGACGATCTCGCCGCTCTTGACCTTCTCCAGGTCGACGCTGCGCAGGATCTCCCGATCGAGATCCCCGCGCATCAGCGCCATCGGGTGCTCGTCGAGGGTCATCCCGATCGAGCGGTAGTCGGCGATCGTCTTGCCCCACTCGTCGATCGGCTCGAGCTCGGGCGACCGCGGCGGCTCGAGCGGCAGCGCCATCTGCACGTCCTCGCCATGACGCACGCCGGTCCCGGCGCCGCCCGCTTCCCAGAGGGCCTTCCGACGGCTGCCGGAGGAGATGCCCGCCCTCCCCGCCCGGACAAATGCCGGGCTAATGAGCCCGTCATTTTGAGTATCCGCCCGTTCGGGGAGGGCGGGCATCTCCTCCACCAGCGGGTCGAGGGCGCCGGCCCAGGCGAGGCGCTCGAGGCTGTCTCGGCCAGCGCCTGAGCGCGAGGCGATATCGGCTATGTCGCGGTAGGGACCGCCCTGGCCGCCCTCGCTCACCAGGCTCTCCATCTCCTCCTTGCGCACTCCCTTGACGTAGCCGAGCCCGACCCGCACGGTGAGCTCCGCTTCGATCCGCTCGACGTGGCAGACCACGCGGCTGCGGTTGGCGTCGGGGCCGGCGATGCGGATGCCGCGGCGCTGCGCCTCGTGGACGAGGGCGTCGGGCGGGTAGAAGCCCATCGGCTGCTCGTTGAGCAGCGCGCAGAGGAACTCGGGCGGGCGGTGGACCCGCAGCCAGGCCGACTGGTAGGCGAGCAGGCCGAAGGCGGCCGAGTGGGCCTTGGGGAAGCCGAAGCCTGAGAAGCCCTGGATCTGGCCCCAGACCCTCTCGGCCACCGCCTCCGTCACTCCCTTCTCCCCGGCGCCGGCGATGAAGTCCTGATGATGCTTGCGAATCGCCGCCTCGGAGCGCTTGCGACTCATCGCCCGCCGCAGCGAGTCGGCCTGGGCGGCGCTGAAGCCGGCCAGCGCGATCGCCACTTCGATCACCTGCTCCTGGAAGACGATCGTGCCGAGCGTGTACTCCAGCACCTCTTTCAACAGTGGGTGCTCGTAGGGAATCTCGAAGCCCTCGGGGTCCTCGCGTCGTCGCTTCAGCCGCTCTATATATGGATGCACAGCGCCACCCTGGATCGGCCCGGGTCGGACGAGTGCGACCTGCACGGTGAGGTCGTCGAGGTTTTCCGGCCGGGTGCGCGGCAGCATCGACATCTGTGCGCGGCTCTCGATCTGAAAGACGCCGGTCGTCTCGGCGGCGCGGATCGACCTGTAGGTCTCCGGATCGTCGAAAGGGATGCGCGAGAGGTCGAGCGATTCCCGCCGCGTCTCCCCCACTTCCTCAACGCAGCGCTCGACCGCGGAGAGCATCCCGAGGCCGAGCAGGTCGATCTTGAGGAAGCCGGCGTCGTTGCAGGAGTCCTTGTCCCACTGAACGATCTGGCGCCCCTCCATCGCCGCCGGCACGACCGGGCAGACGTCGATCAGCGGCCGGGTCGAGATCACCATCCCGCCGGGGTGCTGGGAGGCGTGGCGGGGCAGGCCCATCGCCTCCGGGCAGAGTCGCAGCAGCGCCCGCCAGCGCGGCGTCGCCGCCCGCTCGGGCCCGATCGCGGCGATCACGTCCTTCTCGATCTCGCCGCTGTGCTCGTGGAAGCCGACCATCTTCGCCACCCGGTCGAGCTCCGCCGCCGGCAGCCCCAGCGCCTTGCCGAGGTCGCGCACGGCGGCGCGGGGGCGGTAGGTGGGGAAGGCGGCGACCAAGGCCGAGTGCTCGGCTCCGTAGCGCTCGTGCACGCGCGGGATCAGTACCTCGCGGATGTCGCGCGGGAAGTCGAGGTCGATGTCGGGCATCGTCGCCCCGACCTCCTCGTTGAGGAAGCGGCTGGAGTTGAGCCCGTTCGCGACCGGGTCGATGTGGGAGAGGCCGGTGAGGTAGCAGACGATCGAGCTGACGCTGGAGCCACGGCCACGGCCCGGGGGCAGGATCGAGCGGGCCGAGTCGCGACCGCGAACCTCGACCGCGACCTCGTGCGCCAGCACGAGCAGGTCACGGTGGAGGAGGAAGAAACCGGAGAGGCCGAGGGCGCGAATCGTCTCCAGCTCCTGCTCGAGGCCGGCTTCGGCCTTGGCCCGATATGGCGAGGCCGCGTAGCGGTCTGCCAACAGCACCCCGCAGAGCTCGACCAGCTTGCGGTCGACGCCCGGCTCCTCGGCGCGCGGGTAGCGGTAGCCGAGCTCGCGGCTGAGGTCGAACTCGAGCCGCTCGGCCACCCGCAGGGTCTCGGCGACGGCGTCGGGGTGCTCGGCGAAGCACTCCGCCATTTTCCACGGCGAGCGCAGGGCCGAGCTCCGGTTCCCCCGCCGCAGCGACTCGGACTCCTCCAGCGTCATCCCCAGGCGAGCCGCGAC
>DASYIY010000089.1:0-4153 GCA_035997045.1 Solirubrobacterales bacterium
AGCAGATCGAGCCCGCCCAGCATGCCTCCCGGCTAGCGGCCGCGCTCAGCCAGGCCACCTGAGGTCAGGCCACCTGAGGCCGGGCAGCATGAAACCCGGGGCCACGTCCTGGCCGTGATGCGCGGAGGGTGAGCGAGAGGGGAAACCTGGCTCGTTCGGGATAAATCCCTTTTAGTACCAATCGTCCAGAATGTGCGTAGCCATGGCCATGATCCCGCCGATGACGACGATCGCGGTGCCAACCCAGAAAAGCCACCAGGTGGGGCCGATGGGCAGCGCGATCCCGCCGACGCAGAAACCGATGATGATGATCGAGACTGCCACCCAGGAGGCGGGGCGCCCGTGGTGCGCCTCATGCCCGTACGTCTGGCCGGTGTGCGCATCCAGGCCGTGCGCTCCGGTATCTCCCGTCTCCGCCACCGATGTCGGCTGCTCGGTCACTCCAAGCTCCTCTCCCTCGTTAACGCTCCTATTATTCTCCGGGAAGTGCGAGACTTGGCACCAGCCGGCCCCTGGACACCGGCTACCGAGCGTCCGCGTCTGCGTGCGACTCGGTTTGGTGGCCCATCTCGCCTACGATGGCATGTTGGGGCGGCGAACGGGAACCGGTTACGGCCACCCGCCATTAATGAGGTCAGATCATCCGCCGAAGACCGCTGAGGAGCGCGACGAGCAGTGCCACCGATTATCGATAGTGTCCTTCGCGCGGGCGAAGGCAGACTCCTGCGCAAGCTGAAGCGGATCAGCGAGCAGATCAACTCCATCGAGGACGACTTCGTCGCGATGAGTGATGCCGAGCTGCGGGCCATGACCGACGAATTCCGCCAGCGCCACTCCGACGGGGAGACGCTTGACGACCTGATGCCCGAGGCCTTCGCCGCCGTGCGCGAGGCCGCCAAGCGCACCCTGGGCCAGCGGGCCTTCGACGTCCAGCTGATGGGCGCCGCGGCGCTGCACCTCGGCAACATCGCGGAGATGAGGACCGGCGAGGGCAAGACGCTGACCGGCGTGTTCCCGGCCTACCTCAACGCGCTGGCCGGCCAGGGCGTGCACGTCGTCACGGTCAACGACTACCTCGCCAAGCGCGACGCCGAGTGGATGATGCCCATCTACGAGGCCTGCGGCGTCACCGTCGGGATCCTGCAGAACAACATGGACCCCGACGACAAGATCGAGGCCTACGCCTGCGACGTCACGTACGGCACGAACTCCGAGTTCGGCTTCGACTACCTGCGCGACAACATGGCGCAGTCGATGGAGGACAAGGTCCAGCACGGCGGGCGCCTCGGCGAAGACGGCAAGCCGCTGGCGATGCACTACTACGCGATCGTCGACGAGGTCGACAACATCCTCATCGACGAGGCGCGCACCCCGCTGATCATCTCCGGCGCCCCCGAGGCCGCTGCCGACCACTACGTCAAGTTCGCCAAGCTCGCGAAGGTGATGACCGCGGGCAAGACGCCCGAGGGCATGGACCCGCGGGCGCGCAAGGACTTCGTCGCCGACTTCGACTTCGAATACGACGAGAAGCACAAGACCGTCGCGGTCACCGAGCAGGGCGTCCAGAAGGCCGAGAAGTTCCTCGGCATCAGCCACCTCTACCGCGCCGAGAACGGCCCGCTGGTCAACCACCTCCTGCAGTCCTTGAAGGCGGAGTCGCTGTACAAGCGCGACGTCGACTACGCGGTGGTCGACGACGAGGTCAAGATCATCGACGAGTTCACCGGCCGCATCCTTGACGGCCGCCGCTGGTCAGAGGGCCTGCACCAGGCCGTGGAGGCCAAGGAGGGCGTCGCCGTCCAGGAGGAGAACCAGACCCTGGCGACGATCACCTACCAGAACTTCTTCCGCATGTACTCCAAGTTGGCCGGCATGACGGGCACCGCCCTCACCGAGGCGACGGAGTTCATGAAGATCTACAAGCTGCCCGTCGTCCAGATCCCGACCAACCAGCCGATGGTCCGCAAGGATCGCAACGACCAGGTCTACAAGACCCGCGAGGGCAAGTGGACCGCGCTGCTCAACGCGATCACCGAGCGCCACGCGCTCGGTCAGCCGATCCTCGTCGGCACGATCTCGGTCGAGGTCTCCGAGATGCTGTCGCGCCGGCTCGACAAGCTCGGCATCCCGCATTCGGTCCTCAACGCCAAGCCCGAGCACGCGGCTCGCGAGGGCGAGGTCGTCGCCGAGGCCGGCCGCCCCGGCGCCGTGACCATCGCCACCAACATGGCGGGCCGCGGCGTGGACATCAAGCTGGGCGGCAACCCCGAGCACCAGACCCAGGGCGAGCTGCGCAACCTCGGCCTGACGTCCGGCGACCCGGATTACGACGAGCGCTACGCCGAGATCTTCCCCAAGATCGAGGAGAAGATCGCCGTCGACCACGACAAGGTGCTCGAGGCCGGCGGCCTCTTCATCTGCGGCACCGAGCGCCACGAGTCGCGCCGGATCGACAACCAGCTGCGCGGCCGCGCCGGCCGCCAGGGCGACCCGGGCGAGTCGCGCTTCTTCCTCTCGGCCGAAGACGACCTCGTCCGCCTCTTCGCCGGGGACCGGATCTACAAGATCCTCGACAAGCTCGGCACCGTCGACGAGGACGGCAACGAGGAGCCGATCGAGGCCGGCATGCTGTCCAAGCAGATCGAGAAGGCGCAGAAGAAGGTCGAGGAGCAGAACTACCTCCAGCGCAAGCGCGTCCTCGAGTACGACGACGTGATGAATGAGCAGCGCCGCATCGTCTACGCGTACCGCGACCAGGTGCTCGAGGGCAACGACATGGGTCAGACCGCGCGCGAGGAGATCGATCACGTGATCGCCCGCCTGGTCGAGGACTACACCCCCGGCGACTACGTCGAGGAGTGGGATCTCGACGGCCTCTTCACCGCGGTACAGGATGTGTTCCCGGTGATGTTCGGCCAGGACGACATCGACTGGCAGTCGACGGATCGCGAAGGCCTGATCGATGAGCTCACCACCGAGGCGCGCGAGCTTTATGACAAGCGCGAGGCCCAGCTGGACGAGCTCGAAGAGGGAATGATGCGCCAGCTCGAGCGGGTGCTGTTGCTGCAGATCATCGATCAGCGCTGGCGCGAGCACCTCTACGACATGGACTACCTGCGCGAGGGCATCCACCTCCGCGGCTTCGCCCAGATCGAGCCGATCGTCGCGTACAAGAACGAGGCGTTCGAGCTCTTCACCGACCTGATGAACACCATCTGGTCCGACTTCTCGCGCATGGTCTACAACGTCCAGGTCGAGGTCGAAGGCGATCTGCCGAACAGTCCTCAGGGCGAATCGGTGAGCCCGCGCAACGTGTCCTACACGGGCGGCGTCGGCACGGTGCAGCCGAGCGCGATCGCGCAAGCCGCGTCGGCCGAGGGCAACGGGGTGGCCACCGAGGACTCTCCGATGCCGTCAGCGTTTGTGGAGCAGCGCAAGCTCGACGACACCGAGAAGCTGGGTCGCAACGATCCGTGCTGGTGCGGCTCGGGCAAGAAATACAAGAACTGCCACGCCGCCTAGTGGCGACGACTTCAGACACACCGACGCCGCAACGCATTGCGGCTATCCGCGAGCAGCTCAAGCTCCTCGCGGATTCTCTTTGACCCGCAAGCGCTGCAGGAGCGGGTAGCCGCACTCGAAGGCGAGATGGGAGCCCCCGGTTTTTGGGACAACCAGGACCGTGCGGCGAAGGCCAGTTCCGAGCACGCGAGCGCTCAGCGGCGCCTCGATGTCCTCAACTCGCTGACCACCGACGTCGAGGATCTCGACGGTCTGGTCGAGATGGCGCAGGAGGATTCCTCGCTCCAGCCGGAGGTCGATGAGCAGCTGGTCTCGGTCGAGAGCCGTCTCGCTGAGCTGGAAGAGGCACGGCTGTTCAGCGGTCCGTATGACGCCGGCGACGCGCTCGTATCGGTCAACGCCGGGGCGGGCGGAACCGACGCCCAGGACTGGACCGAGATGGTTCTTCGGATGGAGATGAAGTGGGCTGAGTCCCGCGGCATGACCGTCGAGCTGCTCGAAGCGAGCGCAGGGGAGGAGGCCGGCATCAAGTCGGCGACCTTCAAGGCATCCGGCGAGAACGCATATGGCCTGTTCTCCGCCGAGAAGGGCGTTCACCGGCTCGTGCGCATCTCGCCATTCGACTCGGCCG
>DASYIY010000090.1:0-21931 GCA_035997045.1 Solirubrobacterales bacterium
ACGTCGGGGACGGTGGCCAGGGCGGCGGCGAAGCGCTCGTCGGTGACGGCCTCGTCGCTCATCTGGCCCGACAGGTAGGCGTCGTAGGCGGCCAGGTCGAAGTGCCCGTGTCCGCACAGGGCGGTGAGGATGACGGTCTCCTCGCCGGTCTCCTTGGCGATCAGCGCTTCGCGGATGGCGGCGGCCAGGGCGTGGGTGGGCTCGGGGGCGGGCACGATGCCTTCGGTGCGGGCGAAGCGGATGGCGGCCGCGAAGCGCTCCAGCTGCGGGATGGCCACTGCCTCGAGCAGGCCCAGCTCGTACACGTGGGACAGCAGTGGCGACATGCCGTGGTAGCGGAGCCCACCGGCGTGGATGGGATCGGGCACGAAGTCGTGGCCCAGCGTGTGCATCTTCATGAGCGGCGTGAGCCCGGCCGCGTCGCCGAAGTCGTAGGCGTAGACCCCGTGGGTGAGCGACGGGCACGAGGCCGGCTCGACGGCCCGGATGGTCGGGTTCATCTTGCCGGCCAACTTCTCCCGTAGGAAGGGGAAGGACAGGCCGGCGAAGTTCGAGCCCCCACCCACGCAGCCGATCACCACATCCGGCTGCTCGCCCGCCATCTGCATCTGCGCCGCCGCCTCCTGGCCGATCACCGTCTGGTGGAGCAGCACGTGGTTCAGCACCGACCCGAGCGCGTAGTTGGTGTCATCGCGGGAGGCAGCGACCTCGACAGCCTCGGAGATGGCGATTCCCAGCGAGCCGGTGGGGTGGGCCTGCTGCGCGCGCCCCGCCTCCGTCAGTGTGCTCGGCGAGCGGTGCACGGTGGCGCCCCACGTCTGCATCATCGAGCGGCGGTAGGGCTTCTGGTCGTAGGAGGAGCCGACCATGAAGACCTCGCACTCGAGGCCGAACAGCGAGCAGGCGAAGGCCAGCGAGGACCCCCACTGTCCGGCTCCCGTCTCGGTGGCGAGGCGCTTGATCCCGGCGCGCGCGTTCTCATAGGCCTGCGGCACCGCCGTATTCGGCTTGTGCGACCCGGCGGGGGAGACGCCCTCGTACTTGTAGTAGATGTGCGCCGGCGTATCGAGCTCGCGCTCGAGACGGCGCGCGCGAAACAGCGGTGTCGGGCGCCAGAGCTTGTAGGCCTCGAGCACCTCCTCCGGCACATCGACGTAGGGCTCCGGCGAGACCTCCTGTTCGATCAGCCCCATCGGGAAGATCGGAAGCAGGTCCGGAGGGCCCGCCGGCTGCAGCGTCTGCGGGTGAAGCGGCGGCAGCGGATCGCCCGGCAGATCGCCCAGCAGGTTCACCCACCGCGCGGGAATCTCGCGCTCGGACAGCAGGTACTTCACCGGCTCCTGGCCCATCGCAGCCTCCTCGCCCGTTCTCAGGCGTTCAGCCTACATCCGCCGGCGCCGGCGGTGGTGGCGAGCGGGGCCAGGGCCGCCGCACAAATTGGCCAGCCAGCCAGTACCATCGAGCGGGCATCCACTGCGGCGACGAGGAGGGTCTTCAGATGGCAACGGTCGGGCGTGACATCGCAAGCGTCGAACTCACCGAGCGCGAGCACTGGGAGGACGGTCCGCCGCTGAGCGTGTTCAAGGAGATGCGCCAGGGCTGCCCTGTCCACTACACAAGGGAAGTCAGCGAATTCCCCGACGAAGGGGGCTTCTGGTCGGTGACCACCGCCGAGGACGTCCACACCGTCAGCCGCGACTGGCAGACCTACTCCTCCGAACTCGGTGGCGTCACCCTCGTAACCGAGGTCTTCCCACTCGAGCTCGCACGAGCGATGTTCATCGGGATGGACCCGCCCAAGCACGACCGGATCAAGGCTCTCTTCCAGGCCGGCTTCACACCGAAGCGGATCGCCGCCCACGAGGAGAAGATCCGCGAGATCGTCGTCCGCTGCCTCGACCGGATCGAGGGGCGCGAGGAGTGCGACCTGGTCACCGACGTCGCCCAGCCCGCGGTGGCGCGGGTGATCGGCAGCTTCATGGGCATCCCCGAGGAGGACGACGCGATCTGGGCCGAGTTGATGAACTCGACCCTGGGCGCCGGTGACCCCGACCTCAACCCCGAGGGCGGCACGAACCCGGAGGACCTTGAAGCCGCGGTCCAAAAGAACGTTGCGGAGATATTCAGCCGCTGCGGCGAGATGATCGCGGCGCGGCGCGATCAGCCCACAGACGACCTCACCAGCGTCCTGGTCCAGGCCGAGATCGAGGGCGAGAGCCTCGCCGAGCACGAGATCGTAATGGGCTTCTTCCTCCTCGTCGCCGCCGGCAACGACAGCACCAAGGCCACCTATTGCAGCGGCATGCGCGCCCTGATCGAAGACCCCGAGCAACGCCGGCTGCTGCTCGACGACCCCTCGCTGATTCCCGGCGCGGTCGAGGAGTCGCTGCGGATGTTCCCCGCCTTCGCCCACTTCCGCCGCACCGCGACCCGCGACATCGAGCTACACGGCCAGCAGATCAAGGAGGGCGACAAGGTGGTCATGTGGTACGCCTCGTCCAACCGCGACGAGTCGCGCTACGAGGACCCCGATCGCTTCGACGTGCTGCGCAACCCCGAGCACCAGGCCTTCGGCGCCGGCGGCCGTCACTTCTGCCTCGGTACGGCGCTGGCGCGCCTGGAGCTGAAGATCCTCTTCGAGGAGACGCTCGCCCGCTACCCGGACATGGCCCTGGCGGGTAGCCCCAAGTTCACCGAATCGGCCTTCATCAACCAGCTGAAGACGTTGCCGGTTCGGCTGGTTGACTAGAGGCCAAGGCCCCCCACGCCCCGCTCGTCCCAACCGAGGTGGTGGGCGAGCTCGTGGCGCAGGGTCCGCTCGACCTGACGCGCAAGCAGCGCCCGGTCATGGCCGAAGTCCCGCTCTAGCGTGTCGCGGTAGATGACTATCCGGTCCTCATAGCGTTCACGCGCCACGCCATCTCCGTAGTACTGCCCGTAGGCGTGCGCCTCGGCCCCGAGGTCAGAGACGACCACCGCCACCTTGGCAAGCACCTGCTGAAATTCCTCGGGCAACCGGTCGATCGCATCGACAACAAGCGATTCGAATTCGTCGGGCGCAGCCTTGTCCGGCATAGAGGCGAGGCTAAACCCCCCGAACCTCGAGCCCTCCTCGTCCGCGTGCATCAGCAAGACAAAACGTTCAGTGGGCCCATCCAGTTGCGGGGTTTATCTCGGCTCGTGGATTGCGCTGCCGTGCCGATCGGCACGGCTGAACGGTCGTCCACGGAACCGGGTTCGCTCGGGCCACATGAGGAACACCATGTATCCGAACATGCCGGCGAAAAGGAAGCCGTAGACACCGCCTGCTCCGGTCTTCGTGAGCGCCGCCAAGGCCAGTGAGCCCACGGCAACCAGAGCGATGCCGATGGCCAAGCCAATTTTCGATGTGCGGTGCATTGTCTTCATTGTAGCTGCCCAAGCAGCGCAGCCGCGTAGATAGCCGTGCCGATTGCAAACCCGAGGCCGACCCCTGTGCGAGCCCACTGATTCTGGCGCGCCTCCGATATGCCCAGAGCCGATCCAGCCACCATCGCAACGATGCCGCCCGCTCCTGCGGCGCTGAACAGAGCGCCGATTCCGATGGGTGTCGGGAATCGGATCTTCGACCCGGGGCAAGAGCGCGGAAAGCACAAGACAAGACATCCACGAAGACGCTACGTAGGCTCGGCGCGCAGGTGCCGCGCAAAACAAACGGATGCCACACCGCCCTACGACGACACTGTAGTGAGGCGGGAGGGACTCGAACCTTCGACCGACGGATTATGAGTCGGGCTGGAAGGCGTCCGTAGAGCCGAATCGTGCCTGACGGGGCGCGCTCAGTCTGAGGAGATCGGCTGGGTTCGGGTGGAGTCCGGGACAAATTTCGGGACAAAGTTTCGAGGTGAGCCAGGCCGTGGAATCTAGTCCGACTCACAAGCTGCCTATTAGGTCCGCCAGCGATGGCACTCTTGAGCAATGTCGCGCGGGCAAATCCTGGGAGCCTTGGGTGCCGTTGCCCTAGTAGTTGGGCTGCTCGCCAGCATCGGCCCCGCGGCACAAGCCGTTCGGGATGGGATCGCGTTCCTATGGCCGGTCGGGATCGTGGGCATTCTCGCCATCGTGTGCGTGCTGCAAAGTCTGTTGCCCCGACAGAGACACACCGCAGGGCCCTCGCCAGCTCTCGGGGCTGCGCAAGGGGCGGAGGGGTCTTCACCCCCAGAGGTCTCGGGGAGCACTCGCGAAAAAAGGGAGGCAGCCTACGACGCCATCCTTTCGACCAGCGAGCCATACATCAATGCTCATCGCGAAATGAACGCCTTGTCTGAGCCCAACGTTTACCCGCCAGACCTTGAAGAAGCCGAGGCCGCTACGCATCTTGCAAACGTCGCCTATGTCGCAGCTCGGCAGCGGGTGGAGCAGTATGGAGTGAAGCCCGTTCTGGATGCTGCCCTTAACATCGAAGATGCAGTGAATAGGGGCGACTACGACCAAGCTGCCTCGGCACGTCGCGACCAGCTCGTGCCCGCAGTTCGGAAAGACATGAATCGGCCAACCGCAGCTTTCTTCTAGTTCGCCCTCTAACCGAACACGAGGATTCGCAGGTGAACTCCGCGTTTGTAGCCAAGGTGGCGTAGATGTTCGAGGGTAGTTAGATCAACGAATCGAAAAAGACGGGCCGCCAAGTAACCAAGGCTCAGCATTCGCCAGTCGGGTCTAGGTCGTTTTCCAATTTCCAGTTGCTCACGTCCTTGTCGACAAGAAGTTTCAGAATCTCAAGTTCAGACCGCTCGTTCTTCGCGACCGCCCCGTCGGCCCGAGCTGCACGCCGGGCTCGGAATATTGCTATCTGATCGAGAGCCAACTGACGCGGAACTACTCCTTGGTCGAAAATGTTGCTGTCGGGACCTCCTGGCCAATCGATCACGGTGCGTATGACACATTCAGCGTCCGCTTGCTTGAAAATGCTGCGGTAAAGTTGAGCGGTGAACAGGCACCAAAAGACAGCCAGGAGTATGAGCGCTGCCTTCAACAGCCTGTAGTGGTTGCGCCACTCTGGGTGATCTTCGGCCAAACGGACCAGCCAAGGGCCGATGATTGCCGCCCCTAGGCCGGCAATCGCGAATGCAATGGCGAGTGGCACGATGGTCCGAGCGACATCGCTCGCTTCCCCCGTCGTAACTGCATTGAGGGCGGACAGCTCGGCGAAGGCGCCAAGAACCACTCCGAAAACAATCAGATGCAAACGCCATTCCTTCACCTTCTCGCCAGGTGGGGGCGGACGCAGGCTCCGAGTCAGGACACCGGTGAGGAGTAGCACCGGCAATAGCGTCGCGGCAATCTCGAAGAATGTGTGTTCGCGAATCATGTCGATCTATCGCCTGCTCCGTCGGAGGGATCGGTGCGGGTAAATCAGGCTTTCGAGCGTTGGTTTTGCTATTCCGAGTCCAAGCGACTCGTCGCGCAGCTGCCTGATCGAATCAGGCAGCTTGCACGATTTGACCGGGCCATCCTCAAGGGCCTGATGCTTCAGCTCAGGCATCCGATGCCCTCCCCCTTTGCCGCTGGACTACCGGAACTGCACGCTGTAGGTGTAGCCGCAACCACAACCGCAGCGAATATTGACCTTCCCGCGACTCGTAACAACGCGCCTGTTACGGCGCCCACGAGGACAAACGAAGACAACCTCCTGCTTCATCATGCAATCACCTCCTCCCGGCTATCAGAGAACCTGGGAACTCTTGCATCTCATTCGGATATCAAGAGGTACTCGGCCGCACCCTCCGTCAATTTCATTGCCTCTCGCGCCACTTGGCACGAATAAACGCAATCCCCACGCATCCCCGGCAATCCGGCTCGCTTTGTCGGCGAAGCAGAGCTATCGTCGCCGCGCCAACTGAATAAAACGCCCCGGCGGCGGTGGAACGCCCCGGGGCATGGCACCGAAGATCAAGCCTTCGATGCAAGCGAAAAGCTACTCGCCGTAGTTCTCTGACGAGAACCGCATCCCTGGCGGCTCTTCGGTGCCCTACCGAAAGAGGGCACCATGCCCCGCCCCACTCTGAAAATCGTCGGCAGCCAGCGCGACGCGCTCTACGAGCAGGTGCGCAACCACCTGGCCGGTCTGGGCGACGTCGTCGTTGCGCTGGAGTGCCAGAAGGATTACCCCACGGCCGAGGGGTTGGCGATCGAGTTCGGCGAAGACTTCCGGCTGATGGCGGACCTGGGCTGGCAGCCCCAGGACGGCCGGGACACGGTTGAGCTGACGATGCCGCCGCATGACCTGATGGAAGTCGCCAAGCGCCTGCGCGACGAAGCGCACGGCGGCCTTGCAGACGTGGAAGAGGACCGCGAATCGGTCGCACCGCCGCCCGTCATCAAAGGCTACGAAGACGCGCGGGATGCCTGCGAAACGATCCTCGCTGCGCTGGCCGAGGCCGAAGGAGGCGATATCCGTGTCCGCCGCGCATAGGAAGCGTCTTCGTCCCGGCGAGCTTGACGGCCTCGTTCTTTCCTACCTCTGCCGACACAAGCGGGACGGGCCGCTGACCGCCACCGCCGTTGCCAAAGGTCTCGGCGGGCGGTCTGCCGGAGCCGTGTCCAACTGCCTTGCCCGCCTGGCGAGAGCCAAGAAGGTCCGGCTGGCGAAAAAGGCTCCTCGCGCCTACGTCGCCAAGGCGACAAAGGCGCGTTGAGAGCGGGTCGACCGGGGAAGGGCGTAGGCCACCTTTGGCCCTTCCTCGGATCGACCCGCTGAGCGCGACTTCTCGGGGGCCGGGGCGCAGGCCACAGGGAAGCTGCGGAATGGCCCGGTGGGTTCTCCGCAGCTTGCCTCGGCCCCCGAGAAGTCGCGCAAGCTGACTCTTGCACTCCGCGTTTGCGCAAACGCGGAGTTGTGGACCCAGCGGGTCCACCGCGTTATGCAAGGGCTGTGAATTCTTGGCTCATCACTTCCTTCAGCGGTCACGCGGCGGGTCGTCTGTGCGGACGGGTGCGCGGTCGCCCCTGCGGACGGGTCTGGGGTCGGGTGGAAAACTCGCGGAATTGCCGCCCTTGCCGATGCCAGCGCCGTTTGCCGGTTTGGCGATTTGCCGACATCTCTACCCGCCGTCAAGGGGATGCAGGTTCGATACTCGATGTGGCCTCGCACTCGCCGCGAATTGCGATCCCCTCGGCGCTGGGGAGGCAGCGGCTTCTTGGGACGGCAGTCGGTGACTGAATCCGGCCTGCTCACCGAGCCCCTCCTCGATGCCGGCGAGGCGGCGCGGCTTCTTCGGGTGCCGCGCAGCACGCTCTACGAACTGGTCCGGGTGCGAGGGCTGCCGCGTGTTCGGATCGGAGATCGTGGGCTGCGGTTCACGCGCCGCAACCTGGAGACCTGGGTGGCGGAGAACACCTACGGCACCCGGTGCGGTCGGTGATGCAGCGAGGCTCAGCCAGCCGTGGTCCGGACCGGCTGCGGCTTCTCGAGGCTGAACGCCTCGGAGACCCGCTTGGCAGCATCCTCGCGGTCCACGAAGGCCAGGTAACGGCGCGTCGTCGTCAGATCGGCGTGGCCCATCCACTCCATCACCTCGCGCGAATCGGCGTGGTGGATCACGGTGCTGCCGAAGGTGTGGCGAAGGTTGTGGAAGCGGAAGTCCTCGCGCAGGTCCGCTTCCCTCAGTGCGGCTCGGTAGCGCTCCTTCAAGGACTTGTAGCCAACGTGCTGACCGCGCGGCGTGCAGAAGGCGAGATCGTCGTCGGTCGTGAAGTGATCGCGCTGCCCCAGGCGGGCAAGGCGCTGCGCCACCTCCTCGGCCATCGGGACGGCTCGCTCGGTGCCGCCCTTCGGGGTCGTCGTCTCGCCCTGGGTCCAGTTCTCGCGGACGTGGATCGTGCGGCGAGTGAAGTCAACGTCGCGCCATCGCAGCGCGAGCAGCTCACCCATCCTCAATCCAGCAAATGCCGCCGTGTGGAAGATCGCAGCGTCCTGCTCGGACTCAGCCGCCCTGACCAATGCCAAAACCTCCTCGGGTCGCAGCACGTCGATCTTCGCCGCACGACGCACGCGCGGACGCTCGACCACATCGGCCGGGTTACGTGGCAGGCCGTGGACCTTCATCGCCCGCTTGAAGATCGAGCCAAGGCAGACGAGGTACTTCTGCCGGGTCCGGTTCGAGCCGCTGTAGCTGCCGATCCAAAGCTCGATCTCTTCCGGCGTAATCGCCTCGATCTTGCGGCTCCCGAACTCGCGGTCGAGGACGCGGACCATGTTGCGGTAATCGCGCAGCGTCGACGTCTTGCAGTCGCGAACCTTCTCGCAGTAGTCCAGCCACTCCTCGGCGGCAACGCGGAATGTCCGCCCCGTCCGCACCATGCCGGGCAGCGTTCCTCGCCGTGCTTGCGCCAGCAGCTCGTCCAGATACGCCTTCGCGGACGCCTTCGTGAAGTAGCCCTCGGGTGGCGCGGCCTTCTCCGTCCAGGCTTGCCCGATCCGTTTCTGTACCTGCCGACCGTCCGGCAGGCGGTATTTCGCGTACCAGACGCCGCCGCGCTTTCCCTTGCGCAAAGAAACGTGCCCGGAGATCGGCTGTGGCCGTGGTTGGCGCATCGCCCGACGATTCTAGCTCGTTTTCGGGACAAATTTCGGGACAAAGTTTCGATTTCGTCCCTGGTGCCAATCCTAAATATGGTTATTTAAAGCGATTTTCCTATGGGGCGGGAAGGACTCGAACCTTCGACCGACGGATTATGAGTCCGCTGCTCTAACCAACTGAGCTACCGCCCCGTTGGCTGAGGAGGCTAGCGCGCTATGCGCTGAAGAGCTGGGCCAGTGAGCGGCCCACGTCGGGAGGCTCTTCCTCGCCCTTGGAGGCTGCCGCGGCGCCCTCGGCCAGGGCTTTGGCGGCGTCGGCGATCTGGTGGGAACGACCGCCACGGATGCTGCCTGTCTTCTTTGCTTCGGCGAGGTCGGATTCCATTAGGCCGGCGAGCTCGGCGAGGCGGCGCAGGCCGACCACGCCGGCGGCGCCGCGGAGGGCGTGGGCCTCGATCCGCATCGTCTCGAAATCGGTCGTCTCGGTCGCCAGGCCGGCGGCGATCACGTCGCAGCGGCGGCGCGCCTCCTCGGCGAAGGAGGCCAGCAGCTCGGCATCGGGGCTTGGGGTGGTCTTCTCGCTCATTCTCCAGTCAGTCCCTTCACCACGCGGGTCAGTTCTTCGACGCCGAACGCGCCATCGATCTCATCTTCGATCTTTCCATTTCGGCCGATCGCGAACAACCATGGCTCGCTCGGCAGATGGAACGCTTCCACCTGCGGCCGCACCGGCTTATTCGGGTCGTTGTCCCGGTAGATCTCCATGTGGATGAACGCCACCTTGTCGCCGTAGAGCTGCTTGAGCTGCTCGGCGACGTCGACGACCGGCCCGCAAACGCGACTCTGGCAGAACTGCGGGGTCGCGAAGAGAAGCACGATCGGCTCCTTGCCAAGCACATCGGCGTAGTCAACCCTGTTTTGGGTGTCCGGGGGGATGCGGGTTGTGATCTTGGAAAGGTCGCCACCGACGTCAGCAGGGGTCGGCGTGTGGATGACCGGCGCCTTCTGTCCCACCTTTGGCACGTTTTTGAAACGGCCGACTTCGGCGCTCGGCAGCAGGGTCGAGGTGAACTTGCCGTCCTGCCTGATCAGGGCCGCGATCCGCCACTCGCCGTTACTCGGGAAGTTGAAGTTGGTCTTGTAGACGACCGAGCCGGCGTCGGGGTCGTCTGCCGTCGTCTGCGCGCGGAAGGCCGGCTTGGTAGCGAGCGTTTCGATCGCCGCCGGGAACGGTCCGACCGCGGGCTGATCGAGCGCACGCTTTTCCGCTTTTTCAGCGCTCGTTGTGCCCGGAGCGCCGGCGCCCGAAGCAGCGCCTTTCCCCGGCACCTTGGCGAAGTAGAGCGCCACTTCGGCGTCGGGCACCTGGGTCCGGTCACGCTGGAAGACGCCGAAGGGATAGCGGTTCTCCCCTTTCTTGAAGACCTCGGCGGCCGGCGACACCACCAGTGTCGAGGGCGCGGCATTTTCGGCTTCGAGAACCTCGGCGAGGGTCTTGCCCTTGGCGCTGGGGAACTCGCTCTTCGCCGGCGCCGGACGACTCTCCGCGCTGCTTGACGAAGATCCGGTAGAAGAATCCGATCCGCCGCCACAGCCGGCAACCGCGAGCGCTACTGCAAGCATGCAGGCGAGGGCGGCAAGGGCTCGGCTCAGGCGCATCGGCGGCATCCTATTGACGGCGATGCCACGGCCGTAGCGCGATCCCGCGCGCCATGCGAACGCGAGGTAGGGTCCGCGGCGGAAGCTGTCGAGCAAAAGGAGAGGGTCTTGGCGGAGCGAGCGGCACTGATCACTGGCGCATCGAGCGGAATCGGGCTGGCTGTTGCCCGCGTGCTCGGCGAAGAGGGCTACGCCCTGACCGTCTCGGCGCGGCGACCCGACAAGCTCGAGAGCGCTGCGGAGAGCCTCCGCGCCGACGGGCTCGAGGTGCAGAGCGTCGCCGCCAACATGACCGACGAGGAGGATCTCGTTGGGGTCTTCACCAAGCACCGTGAGGCCTACGGCCGCCTCGACATGCTGATGAACAACGCCGGCGTCGGCATCGGCGCGCCGATGGAGGAGATCCAAACCAAGCACCTCGACATGCAGCTAGGGGTCAACCTGCGGGCGCTGATCATCGGCACCCGCGAGGGACTGCCCTTGCTGAAAGAGGCCGGCGCCGAGCACGGCAAGGCGCTGATCGTCAACACCGCCTCGATCGCCGGCAAGGGCGGGCAGGCTTGGCTCTCGATCTACGCCGCGACCAAGGCCGCCGTGATCAACTTCACCCAGTCGACCCACCGCGAGGTCGGCGGCGCCGGGATCCAGTGCACGGCGCTCGCACCGGGATTCGTCGACACACCGATGACCGAGTTCGCCAAGGGCCAGGTGCCAGGCGAGGAAATGATCCGGCCCGAGGACCTCGGCGAGGCGGTCCGCTTCCTGCTGCGCACCTCGCGCAACTGCCACGTTCCCGAGATTGTCTTCACCCGCCCTGGCGAGGGCCTCGACACGCCTTGAGATTTCTCGTCGCCGCATTCGGCGACCCGGGACACGTCTTCCCGGCAATCGCGCTGGGCCGGGCGCTGCGCAAGCGCGACCACGAGGTCGTGCTCGAGACCTGGGAGGAGCGGCGCGAGGCGGTCGAGGGCGCCGGACTGGGCTTTGCGGCGGCCGAGGAATATCAGATGTTCCCGCCGCCGGATCCCGATTCGGCCGACGGCGACCATGCGGCCGAGGCGGCCCGAGCGCTATTGCCGCTGCTAGAGGAGATGCGGCCCCATGTCGTCGTCAGCGACATCCTCACCCTGGCGCCGGCCCTGGCGGCGGAGAGGGCGGGAATTCCACTCGCCACGCTGATTCCCCACATTTACCCCGTGGTGGAGCCGGGCTTGCCTTTCTTCGCAGTCGGGTTGCAGCCCCCCCGCACGCCCCTCGGGAAAGCCGTTTGGCGGACGGGGCAACGGGCGCTCAACATCGGTCTCGAGCACGGCCGTCGCGACCTCAACCGGCAACGAGCTCGCCTCGATCTGCCCCCGGTCGAGCGCTTCCACGGCGGCATCAGCACCGAGCTGGCGCTGGTCGGCACCTTCCCCCAGCTCGAGTACCCGCGCTCCTGGCCCGCCGGCGTCGAGGTCACCGGCCCGCTGACCTTCGAGCTCCCCCACCCGGAGATCGAGCTTCCTCCCGGCGAGAACCCCCTGGTTTTGATCGCGCCCAGCACCGCTCATGACTCCGACAACCACCTGGTGCGCACCGCCCTTGCCGCACTCGCCGACGAGCCCGTACGCGTAGTCGCCAGCGTCAACCGCGTCTTCCCCCAAAGCCCGATCGAAGTCCCCGCCAACGCAGTCTTGGTCGACTGGCTCAGCTACAGCCAACTGATGCCCGTCGCTTCGCTGGTCATCTCGCACGGCGGCCACGGCACCGTAGCCCGCGCGCTGGGGGCCGGCACCCCGATCCTGATCTGCCCGATCATCGGCGACATGAGCGAGACCGCGATGCGGGTCACCTGGGCCAAGGCCGGCCTCTCGGTCCCCTGGCGACTCTGCCAGCCGGCACCCCTGCGCTGGGCCGCGCGTCACCTGCTCAACGATCCCGCGTTCGCCGCGCGAGCTGGCGAGCTGGCGAGCTGGGGTCGCGAGCACGACGGCGCCGCCCGCGGCGCCGAGCTGGTCGAGCGGCTCGCCCACAGCCGCTCGACGGCATGAAAAAGCTCCGGGGGTGGGACTCGAACCCACAACAACTCGATTAACAGTCGAGTGCTCTACCGATTGAGCTACCCCGGACCGACGGGACGGAATTTACCGATTAGCCGCTGACGCGCTCGGTGTGGGCTATGCGCTGGACCAGCGCAGCGCGCTCGCGACTGAGGGCGGCGCGACGCTCGTAGTCGTTCTGCTCGCCGGCGGTCGCGATCTCGGCCTCGATCCGGCGCTGGTCGAGGAGGAGGAAGTTGAGCTCCATCGACTCGGGCGAGGCGGGCTCGTCGTGGGCGATGATCACCAGCTCGGCGATCAGGCCGGCCAGCTCCGAGTCGTCGCGGGGCAGGTTGGACGCGGGGTCCTCTGGGTGCTCGCGCAGCCAGGCGGCCGCTTGCGCGCCACCCGGCGAGAGGTGCTCGCCCGTCAATCGCTCCAGGTAATCCTTGCCCTGCTCCGGCAAGGCGATGCACATCGCCAGCAGGGCCCGCTCGCGGCGCTCGCGCGAGGTCAGCGCCGCGGTTCGCTGCGGAGCCGGCGCAGGACCCCGCCCGCCCGATCCGGCAGCCTCGCCCGGGCCACCGCTCAGCGGCTGCGCCGCCACAGCCCTCCCCATCACCATCGCTGGCTCGAGGTCGAGGCGCTCGGCCACCCGGCGCACCAGGTCGTCACGGCTAGCGCCCTCCCCCAGCCCGGCGAGGATCGGCGCTACCTCACCGAGAGCCCGGTCGCGCTCGGCGGGGGACGAGGTATCGGTGCGCTCCAGCACCAGCCCGACCTGGAAGGCGGTCAGCTCCATCGCCTCCTCGAGCAGGGCGCGGAAGCGCTCGGCGCCTCCCTCCGCGGCCATCATCTCGGCCGGGTCCTCCCCAGCGGGCATTGCCGCCACGCGCAGGCGCATCTTGCGTCCCGCCGCCACCCGTTGCGCCCGCAGCATCGCTTCCTGCCCCGCCGAGTCGGCGTCCATCGCCAGCACCACCTCGTCGACCATCCCCGAGAGCGAGGCCACCTGCTCCTCGGTGATCGCGGTACCCATCACACAGACTGCCTCCTCGACGCCAGCCTGGTGCAGGGCGAGCACGTCGGTGTAGCCCTCGACCACGACGGCGCGGCCCGCCTTGGCGATCGCCGCCTTCGCCATATCGATGCCGTAGAGCATGTTGCTCTTGTGGAAAAAGTCGGTCTCCGCGGTGTTGACGTACTTGGCGCCCTGGTCGGAGCGCATCGCCCGGCCGCCGAAGCCGAGCGTGCGGCCGCGGCGGTCGCGGATCGGGAACATGATCCGCGAGCGGAAGCGGTCGTACTCGCCTCCCCCCCGGCCGCGCTGGACCAGGCCGACCCCGCGCAGCTCCTCGACCTTGAAGCCGGCCCGCTGGCCGCGCAACAGCACTTTGTCCCAGGCGCTGGGCGCGTAGCCGACGGCGAAGGCGCGCAGGACCTCCTCGCCGAGGCCGCGCTGGGCCATGTACTCGCGCGCCTTGCCCGCCTCCTCGGAGTCCCAGAGGTAGCTGGCGTAAAAGACGGCGGTGCGGTCGAGCAGCTCGCCGAGGCGGCGGCGTTGCTGGCGCCTGGCCTCGGCCTGCGGGTCCTCGCGCTCGCGCTCGAGTTCGACCCCATAGCGCTCGGCGAGCAGCTCGACCGCCTCGGCGAAGCCAAGGCCCTCCTTCTCCTCGACGAACTTGATCGTGTCGCCGCCGACCCCGCAGCCGAAGCAGTGGTAGAGCTTTTCCCCGGCATCGACAGAGAACGACGGGGTGCGCTCCTCGTGGAAGGGACAGAGCCCGACCCAGCGCGTGCCCTGGCGGCGCAGGTCGGTGTGGGCCGAGATCACCTCGACGATGTCGACCGCCTGCTTGACCCGCTCCAGGCTCTCGGTCGAGATCAGCGCCACTCGGCCAGCTCCGCGTACTTGGCGATGCAGTAGCGGTCGGTCATCCCCGCCAGGTAGTCGGCAACCCGCTGGCACTCGCTTGCGCCTGGCTCCAGCTCGGGCGCCTCGCTGGGTCGCTCCATGTAGTGGTCGAAGAGGGTCTGCATCATCCGGTGGACGCGCTCGTGCTCGCTACGCGCCAGCGAGCCGAGGTAGACCCGATCGAACATGAACTTGCGCAGCCGCAGCATGGCGCCGCCGATCTCCTCGCTCTGGACGATGTCGCCGGCGGCGCGCGAGCGCTCGACGATGTCGCGGACCAGGGTGTCGATTCGGGCCGAGCCGGTCGCGCCGAGCAGCTCGATCTCGGCAGCGGGCAGGTCTCCAGGGCTGAGGATCCCGGCCCGCAGCGCGTCGTCGATGTCGTGGTTGATGTAGGCGACGCGGTCGACGAGCTTGACGATCCGCCCCTCCAGGGTCGCCGGCTTGTTTGGGCCGGTGTGGTTGAGGATGCCGTCGCGCACCTGCTCGGTCAGGTTGAGCCCGCGGCCGTCGCGCTCCAGCACCTCGACCACCCGCAGCGAATGCTCGTTGTGCTTGAAACCGCTGCCGCAGCGCTCGCGCAGAGCCGCGTCGAGGGCCTCCTCGCCGGCATGGCCGAAGGGCGGGTGGCCGAGGTCGTGGCCGAGCCCGACCGCCTCGGTCAGGTCCTCGTTGAGGCCGAGCGCGCGGGCGACGGTCCGCGCGATCCCGCAGGCCTCGATCGTGTGGGTGAGGCGGGTGCGGTAGTGATCGCCCTCGGGGGCGACGAAGACCTGGGTCTTGTGCTTGAGCCGGCGGAAAGCCTTGGTGTGAACAACGCGATCGCGATCGCGTTGAAACGGCGTGCGGACGGGGCTATCGGGCTCTTCAATCTTGCGCTTCGCCGGGTAGGAGCGCGTCGCCCGCTCATCGAGGAACTCGCTCTCCCAAGCAGAGACCCTGTCCTCAAACGTCATCGTCGCATCCATCCGTCGATCCTAAGGGCCAGTCCCGGTAGGGGTGGAACGTCTTGTACTTTTTCGGCGCAAGCTTGAGGCGCCAGCAGGCAACTCTGCACCGAAAAAGTTAAGTGGAGCCCCTGCCGGGACTGGCCCTTAGGCAGCGGCCCGCAGTTGGACATGAGCGTGATGCTCAAGGGTCTCGCGCACCGCCCGCTCTACCTGGCGCAGAGCCATCTCATCGGCCTGGGGCGCCTCAGCCAAAGGACTGCCGATCGCCGCGACCATGAAGCGGTGTGCCTCCTCGGAGAGCGGAAAGGCAGCCGCTTCGCAACTGACGCAGACAACGCCGCCAGCCGCGCCCGAAAAGCCGCTCAGGTGCTCGGCCTCGCCGCAGTGCGCACAGGAGGCCAGCTCGGGCGAGAAGCCCGCCGCCAGGGCCAGCTTGAGCCGGAAGGAGAGCGCAGCCTCGAGGCTCGCTCCCCGCTCCGCCGCCGGGTCGTCGAGCAGCGCCAGGTAGCGGCAGAGCAGGTTGTAGGCGGGCGGGTTGGGCTCGGCCGAATCGAGCAAGCGCAGCACCGCGTCGCAGGCGCGGGCGCCGGCGTTGAGGGCCGCCCCGGAGGCACGCAGGCGGGGGAAGCCGTCGACGGTGGCGGCGTTGGTCACGGTGAGCAGCTCCCCGCGGCCTTCATGCAGGATCAGGTCAAGCCGGAAGAAGGGCTCGAGGCGCCCGCCGAAGCGCGACTTCGGTTTCCGCGCGCCCTTGGCGATCGCCCCGATCCGGCCCTTCGTCTTCGAGTAGAGGTGGAGAATCCGGTCGGCCTCGCCGTAGCGGATGCTGCGCAGCACCACCGCCTCTGTCTTCAGCGTCTTTCCGGCCATAGCCGGATTACGTTGAAGGAGGGGCCGGACGGCGCCGTTTGGGCCGGCGACGCAAGCGCACCTGGCAGCTCGGGCAATAGTAGGTCGAGCGGCCGGAGACGACGATGCGGACGATCGTGCCATCGCAGCGCGGACAGGCCTCGCCCTCGCGCGTGTGAACGAGGAACTCGTTCTGCATCGTGCCCTTCTCACCGCGGCCGTCGCGGTAGTCGTCGATCGAGGCGCCGCCGCCGTCGATCCCGGCTTCCAGCGCCGCGACGACGGCGTCTCGCAGCGCCACGAGGTGCTCGGGCTTCATCGAACCGGCCGGCGAGAGCGGGTGCAGGCGCGCCCGGAAGAGCGCCTCGTCGGCGTAGATGTTGCCGACCCCGGCGACCCCGGACTGGTCGAGCAGGAACGACTTCAGCGGCGCCGTGCGGTTTGCCGCCATCTCTCCCAGTGCCTCCGGCGTGAAGGCCTCGGAGAACGGCTCGACGCCGAGCTTGCCGAAGCGCTCGTCGAGCTTTGCGTCATCGATCAGGAACGCCTCGCCGAAACGGCGAGGATCGGTGAACCAGACCTCGCGGCCGTCGTCGAGCGTGAAACGTGCCCGCAGGTGCCGCTCCGATGTCGACCGCTCCGCCTCGTACAGCCGCCGCCCCTCGGACGGATCGAGCTCGCTATCGCCCTCGACCAGGACCAAGTTTCCAGTCATCCGCAGATGCATGACCAGAGTCCGCGCACCGTCAAGCGCCAGCAGCAGGTACTTACCGCGCCGTCCCAACCCCTCGATAGTCGCTCCCTCTACCGCCGCTTCCAGCTTGGCGGGCGACATCGGGCGACACCAGCGCGCGTCGAGCACCTCCAGCGCCTCGATCCGCCGCCCGGCCAGCTCAGGATCGAGCTGTCGGCAAACGGTCTCCACCTCGGGCAACTCGGGCATCCGCCAGTTCTATCTCATGCGATCGCAGTTCTACCCGCTATGCGGCGGGAAGTGCGACCGCTAGGCGGTGGCGCGGGGGTGGGCTTTGAAGTACGCGTCCTTCAGGCCCTCGCCGGAGAGGTGGGTGTAGAGCTGGGTGGTCGAGATGTCGGCGTGGCCCAGCATCTCCTGGACGGCGCGCAGGTCGCAGCCGCCCGCCAGCAGGTGAGTGGCAAAGCTGTGGCGCAGGGTGTGGGGGCTCATCTGGCCGGCTAGACCGGCATCGCGGGCATTGCGCTGGACGATTTTGTAGAGGCCCTGGCGGCTCAGCGGGCCGCCGCGGAAATTGACGAAGAGCTTGACCTCGTGGCGATCGCCGACCAGCTTCGGCCGTCCACCACGCAGGTAACCGGAGATCGCCGCGATCGCCTTGCGACCCAGCGGCACCAGCCGTTCCTTGCCACCCTTGCCGCGGGCGCGCAGGAAGCCCTCGTGAAGATCGATGTCGGCCATCTCCAGCCCGATCGTCTCCGAGGCGCGCAACCCACACGCGTACATCACCTCAAGCAGCGCCCTGTCGCGCAGAGTCGTCGGCTCATCGCCGTGGGGCGCCGCGAGCAGCTTCTGCACCTCGGCGTAGTTGAGGACCTGGGGCAACTTCCTGGCGCGACGGGGGGCGCTGAGGGCGGCGGTCGGGTCGTCGCCGATCAGCTCGTCGCGGCGCAGCTGCTTGTAGAAGGAGCGCAGGCAGGCTGCCTTGCGGTGCACGGTCGCCGACGAACACGCTGGGCGACCGTTGCCGGTCGCCAGCTCGGCGAGGAACTCGCTGATGTCGGCCGGGCCGGCGGTCAGTGCGTCAAGATGACGATGGTCGAGGTACTCGCCGTACTGGTGCAGGTCGGTGCGGTAGGCATCGAGGGTGTTGCGCGAGAGGCCACGCTCCAGCTCCAGGTAGGAGAGGAAGTCGAGGACCAGGCCCTCGAAGCGGGTCTCGGTTTTCGGGGGATCGGCGACGACCATGGCGGGGTGGTTCTCGCTCAGTCGCAGAAGACCTTGATTGGCAATGGACCGTGCGCTCGGCTGCGGGTCCTGTCGTGGGGGGAGGGGGGCCTGCGGGCGGGAACTACGTCCTCGACCCCCCTCCCCCCACGCCACCCGCAGTCGATTCGGCAAGGGCCCTACCCGAAGCCAGGGCCGCCATGAAGAAGAGTGGATCCTCCTGGAGGGTGCGGCCCATCGTCCGAACGGACAGGCCGGAAGCTTCGTAGCCCTTGAGGTCTACGGGAGCTTCGTGGAGGTGGTGGCGCCAGCCTGCTGCCGTAGCCAGGACTGCAATGGACACTGGCTCACTCGAAGGAACTGGCACCTCCACGCCGCCAAGGAGCAGCTGCATCACCGTGAGCGTGTGGTGGCTGACTGAGCGATGGCGCTCACGGGGATCGGCCGCAGAGAGCCGCGGCGAAAGCAAGGTGGGCAGGGCCAGGGCCAAGGATGCGTGGGCGGTGTCCAGTGCGGCCATGCCGCCGTGGCCGAGGCGGCTGTCGGAGCCGATGATGCCCGGGCCCGGGCCGGCGATGATCGCGTCCCACTCGAGCTCGCGGGCGGCGGCGTCGAGGGCGCCGGCTACGGAGATCGCCTCGTGTTCGCCGCCGTAGGCCGGCGCGGCCGTGATGTGACCGCAGAGCAGGTTGCGCTCCCGCAGCTCGACCAGGTCACGACTGAGCGACCCCGGTAGCGCGCCGCCGGCCGTCTGCACGTAGCCGACTTTGAGCCCCGCCGAGACCCTCTCCGCCGCCCAGGCTGCCGGCGCCAGATAGCCGTGAAGTGGCAGAACGAGCACTGGGGACGCCGGGTGCAACGTTTTGTCCTTGCTATGGCCGGACAAAGCGTTACGCCCCTCCACAGGCTCGACCGCGTGCTGGAGCGAGCTGTAGTTGAGCTTCATCACGTGCTCGCCATCCAGCCCCGCGCCCTCGAGGCCGCGCGTGAGGTTGACGTGGACGACGTCGAAGCCGCCCGAGCCGAGGCCAAGGTCGAGCGCCTCGACGTTGACGACGACCTCGTCGCCCTCGTGCATCTCCCCCAGCAGTGTCGTGTCGGCCCAGGCGGCTCGCTGCTCACCATCGACCTCGACCGTCAGCGGCTCGGCGCTGACGACCATGCCGCGGCGAAGCTTCAGCCTGCCACTCACCCCGCGCCCGCGGCGGCCTCGGCGACGATGCCTTCGCAGACCTCGAGCATCGCGTCCAGGTTGCGCGCGCTCACCGCCTCGTCGGCCGTGTGGTTCGCCTCGGTGCCGTTGGCGAGCAGGATGCAGTCGAAGCCGTCGACGATCAGGGCGTTGGCGTCGCTGCCGCCGCCCGTCGCGGTCCGCTCCGGCTCGAAGCCGGCCCGGCGCAGTCCCGCCTCGGCCAGCGCCAGCGCCGGCGAGGAGGGAGGGATTCGGTAACCACGGAAGAGCTCTTCGATCCGCACGTCGGCGTCGCAACCGTGCTCGCTGGCGCCCCAGGCACAGGCGTCGCTCAGCAGTCCGGCGACCTCGGCCGCCCGTCCCGCATCGAGGCTGCGCGACTCGGCGACGATCTCGCACTTGCCCGGGACGACGTTGCCCGAGGTGCCGCCCGCGATCACGCCGACGTTGGCGGTCGTCTCCGCGTCAAGCCTCCCAAGCTCCATGCGCGAGATCGCGGCGGCGGCGGCGGCGATCGCGTTGTTGCCGTGCTCTGGGCGAATACCGGCATGGGCCTCGACTCCGGTGAACTCGGCGAGCACCCGCTGCTGGGTCGGCGAGCTGACGATCACCTCGCCTACAGCGCTGGCATGGTCGAGGACGAAGCCGCAATCCGAGCGCAGCGTCGATGCGTCGAAAGCCTTGGCGCCACGCAGGCCCTGCTCCTCGGCGACCGTCAGCACCAGCTCGATCCCGACCGGCGGCGGCTCCGACGCTCCGCGCGCGACAAGCTCCATGAAGACCGCCACCGCCGCCTTGTTGTCGGCACCGAGGATCGTCTCGCCGGCGCTGCGGAAAACGCCGTCGGATTCGACCACCTCGATCTGCCCCTTGTGCGGCACGGTGTCGATGTGGGCGCAGAACATCACCCAGCGATCGCCTTGGCCCGGCAGTCGGGCGACGATGTTCCCGGCCCCCGCTTCGGCCGGCCCCGCAGCGTCGTCCTCGCTTACATCGAGGCCCAGCGCCTGCAGCTCGGCGACGATCGTGTCCGCCACCTCGCGCTCCTCGCCGGTCGGACTGCGGATCTCGCAGAGCCGAACGAACGTCTCATGCAATCTCTCCACGGCGAACAGGCTAACCGGGAACCGCGTGGGCGTCAGCCCGACTGGCGTACGCCGGCTTCGCTGCCTTCCGGCGCCTCGGCCTCGGCAAGCTCGTCGCCTTCGGCCGGGCGCTGGCCCGCGTGCCTTGCCGCGGCGCCGATGAACTCGCGGAAGAGCGGCTCGGGACGATTGGGGCGCGAGTTGAACTCGGGGTGAAACTGCGAGGCGACGAAGAAGGGGTGATCGGGCAGCTCGACCATCTCGACCAGGCGCTCGTCGGGCGAGGTGCCGCCGCAGACCAAACCCTCGTCCTCGAGCCGGCGCCGCAGCTGGTTGTTGACCTCGTAGCGGTGGCGGTGGCGCTTGTAGATGACCGCCTCGCCGAAGATCTCGCGCGCTCGCGTGCCCTCGTGCAGCTTTACCGGGTCGGCGCCGAGCCGCATCGTGCCGCCCATTTCGGAGACTTCCTTCTGCTCGGGCAGCAGGTCGACCACCGGAAAGGGCGTCTCGGGATCGAACTCGGCCGAGTTGGCGCCGTCCATCCCGACCACCGTGCGGGCGAACTCGACCACGGCGATCTGCATGCCGAGGCAGATCCCCAGATATGGAATCGAGCGCTCGCGGGCGATCCGCGCCGCGGCGACCTTGCCCTCGATCCCGCGCTCGCCGAAGCCGCCGGGAATCAAGATGCCGTCGAGGCCCTCGAGCCGCTCCGCGTCGAAGTTCTCGGAATCGATCAGCTCTACGTCGACCTCGACCTCGTGGTGGAAGCCGCCGTGCTCGAGCGCCTCGATCACCGACTTGTAAGCGTCGGCCAGCTGCACGTACTTGCCGACCAGGCCGATCCGGACCTTGCCCTCGGCGTTGTCGGCGCGTTTGACCATCGCCTCCCACTCGGAGAGGTCGGACGGCGGTGCCTCCATCTCGAAGTGGTCGAGCACGAGGTCGTCGACGCCCTCGGCGCGGAAGACCAGCGGCACCTTGTAGATGTTGTCGACGTCGTTGGCCGAGATCACCGCGTCGACGGGAAGGCTGGCGAAGAGCGCGATCTTCTCGCGGATCTCGCGGTCGAGGCGGCCCTCTGAGCGGCAGACCAGGGCGTGCGGCTGGATCCCGATCCGCCGCAGCTCGTTGACCGAGTGCTGCGTCGGCTTCGTCTTCAGCTCACCGGCGTGGCCGACGTAAGGCACCAGCGTCAGGTGCACGAACATCGAGCGCTTCGGCCCGAGGTCGGTGTAGAGCTGTCGGATCGACTCGAGGAAGGGCAGCGACTCGATGTCGCCGACCGTGCCGCCAATCTCGGTGATGACGAAGTCGACCGACTGCGACTCGGCGACGATCCGGATCCGGTTCTTGATCTCGTTGGTGATGTGGGGAATCACCTGCACCGTGGCGCCGAGGTAATCGCCGCGGCGCTCGCGGTTGATCACCGAGTTGTAGACCGCACCGGCGGTGACGTTGGAGGCGCGCGAGGTGTTCTCGTCGGTGAAGCGCTCGTAGTGACCGAGGTCGAGGTCGGTCTCGGCACCGTCCTCGGTGACGAAGACCTCGCCGTGCTGGAACGGGCTCATCGTCCCCGGATCGACGTTGATGTAGGGATCGAACTTCTGCAGCTGGACCCGGTAGCCGCGCGAGCGGAGCAGGCGGCCGATCGAAGCGGCGGCGATCCCCTTTCCGAGAGCCGAAACCACTCCGCCGGTGACGAAGATGAAGCGGGTGTCTCCTTGGGAAGGTCTGCTCATGCTCTGCCGAGCGAGTCTAGCCAGCGCAGTGGCGGAACCGAGT
>DASYIY010000091.1:0-3078 GCA_035997045.1 Solirubrobacterales bacterium
GGCGGCGCGGACCATGTCCTTCGTCTGCGCGATCCCGAGGCACATCGCGTTGACCAGGCAGTTGTGCTCGTAGGGCGCCTCGAAGTAGATCTCGCCGCCGACCGTCGCCACCCCGATCGAGTTGCCGTAGTGGCCGATCCCGCGCACCGCGCCGTCGAGCAGGTGGCGCGAGCGCACCGAGTCGAGCTCACCGAAGCGCAGCGAGTCGAGGATCGCGATCGGGCGGGCGCCGATCGCGAAGACGTCGCGGAGGATCCCGCCGACCCCGGTCGCCGCCCCCTGGAAGGGTTCGACTGCGCTCGGATGGTTGTGGGACTCGACCTTGAAGGCGATCGCGTAGCCGTTGCCGATGTCGACCGCGCCGGCATTCTCGCCCGGCCCCATCACCACTCGCTCGCCCTCGGTGGGCAGCTGCCCGAGCAGCTTGCGCGAGTGCTTGTAGGCGCAGTGCTCGGACCAGAGCAGGCTGAACATCGCCAGCTCGACGGCGTTCGGCTCGCGCCCGAGCTTCTCGACGATCAGCTCGAACTCGGAGTCGGTCAGCCCCAGCTCGCGGTGCTTGGCGACCTCGACCGTCACGCCGCTACTCCGGCGGCAGCAACAGCTTCGAAGACCCGCAGCCCATCGGTCGAGCCGGTGAGGGGATCGACCGCATGCTCGGGATGCGGCATCAACCCGACCACGTTGCCGGCCTCGTTCCGCACCCCGGCAATGTCCCGTGCCGACCCGTTCGGATTCTGTCCCGGCGCATAGCGGTAGGCAACCTGCCCATTGGCTTCGAGTCGGTCGAGCAGCTCATCCGGCGCGAAGTACCGTCCTTCCCCGTGCTTGGCCGGGATCGAGAGCCGCTCGTCGCTAACGATCAGATCCACCTGACGGCAGGTGAAACGGAGCGTGTCGTTGAGGAGCAGGGCGCCGGGCAGCAGTCCCGCCTCGCAGAGGACCTGGAAGCCGTTGCAGATGCCCAGCACCGGGCCGCCCGCGGCGGCGAACTCGGCGACCGCCTCCATCGCCGGCGAGAAGCGGGCAATCGCGCCGGCCCGCAGGTAGTCGCCGTAGGAGAAGCCGCCGGGGACGACAATGGCGTCGATCCCGTCGAGGCCGCGCTCTTCGTGCCAGACGAGCCTCGCTTCGCCGCCGCTCAATTCGCAGGCGTGCAGGGCGTCGCGCTCGTCGCAGGAGCCGGGGAACTGGAGCACTCCCCAGCGCATCAGGCGGTGCCGTCGAGGCGCTCGATCTCGTAGTCCTCGATCAGCGGGTTGGCGAGCAGCTTCTCGCAGAGCTCGCCCAGCCGCTCCGGGTCCTCGGCCTCCAGCTCGACCATTCGGCCGACCCGCACGCTCCCGATCCCCTCGAAGCCAAGCGCCGGCAGCGCCCGCTCGACCGCCTTGCCCTGCGGGTCGAGGATCCCCTCCTTGGGGCGAATCAGCACCCGGGCCTTCGCCACTAGAAGCTGCGCTCCGTGATCCGCTCGTAGGCCTCGACGTACTTGGCCCGCGTCTGCTCGATCACGTCCGGCGGCAGCTCCGGCGCCGGCGGCTTGTGGTCCCAGCCCGCCTCGTCGGCCCAGTCGCGCACGTACTGCTTGTCGAAGGACGGCTGCGTGCTGCCGGGCTGGTAGCGGTCGGCAGGCCAGAAGCGCGAGGAGTCGGGGGTCAGCACCTCGTCGGCGAGGACGATCTCGGCGCCGGCGTGGCGGCCGAACTCGAACTTGGTGTCGGCCAAGATGATTCCCCGCTCGGCCGCGTGTTCGGCGCCGCGCGCGTAGACCTCGATCGATATACGTCGCAGCTCCTCCATCAGCGCGCGGTCGCCGACGATCTCGGCGGCACGCTCGAAGTCGACGTTCTCGTCGTGATCGCCGATCTCGGCCTTGGTCGCGGGCGTGAAGATCGGCTCGGGCAGCTTGTCGGACTCGAGCAGGTTGGGCGGCAGCTCGATCCCGCAGACGGCGCCGCCGTTCTTGTATTCCTTCCAGCCCGATCCCGAGAGGTAGCCGCGGACCACGCACTCGACCGGGTACATCTCCAGCCGCCGCACCCGCATCGCCCGTTCCGCCACCTCTTCCGGCACGTCGTCGGAGAGGAAGTGGTTGGGGACGATGTCGCCGGTCAGCTCGAACCAGAATTCGGAGATCCGGTTCAGCACCTTGCCCTTGTCGGGGACCGGCGTCGGCATCACCACGTCGTAGATCGAGATCCGGTCGGAGGCGACCATCAGCAGGTCGTCCTCCCACTCGTAGATCTCGCGGACCTTTCCGGACGAATGAAGCTTCAAATCGGCGACGGGTGACATCCGCGCCGATGCTAGCGAGGAGCGCGGCGCGGTTGAGCTGTGCCTTCATACTGGCTGCGCAGCCAGTATGCGATGCTTCCCGCCATGACCCTGCCGCCCGAACCGAAGAGCTCGCCCCTGATCCAGACGCTCAGGTGGAGCTTCAGGCCGCTGCCCTTCATGCAGGAGTGCCGGGAGAAGTACGGCGACAGCTTCAGCGTCAAGTTCCTCACCTTCGAGCGGCCGATGGTCTTGATCTCCGACCCGGCCGCGATCAAGGCCCTCTACACGGAGCGCTCGCACGGGCTGCCGCCGGGGCGCGACATCATCCTCACCCCGATCGTCGGTGCCCGCTCGCTGCTGGTCACCGAAGGCGCAGACCACCTCGCCCACCGCAAGGTGATGCTGCCGCCCTTCCACGGCGAGCGGATGCGTTCCTACGAGCCGCTGGTCGAGGAGATCGTCGACCGCGAGATCGACACCTGGCCGCTGGGCGAGAAGTTCGCGATCCACCCGCGGATGCAGGCGATCACGCTCGAGGTGATCCTGCGCGTCGTCTTCGGTGTCGCCGATGGGCCTCGGCTGGAGCGCCTGCGCGGGGTCCTGACCAAGGTTCTGGAGGAGACGGCCTCGCCGTTCGCGCAGCTGACCAGCCTGGCATCCCGCCGCTTCGGCGGTCGCGGGCCCTGGGCCAGGTTCGAAAAGCAGCTGAACGAGGCCGACGACCTGCTCTACGCCGAGATCGCCGAGCACCGCGCCAACGGCAACTACGAGGAGCGCGAGGACATCCTCTCGCTGCTGATG
>DASYIY010000092.1:0-2019 GCA_035997045.1 Solirubrobacterales bacterium
CTGGCGGCGCTTGCCGACGGTGGCGACCGTGGCCAGCAGCCGCCGCAGCTCGTAGAGGCCGAGCAGCGGCACGACCACGGCGGCGATCCCCGGCAGGTCCGGCAGCGGCCCGACCCCGGCCAGGTCGAGCAGCCGCAGCAGCGTGCCGAAGCCGAGCAGGACGGTGCAGAAGAGGACGAGGTGGAGCTTGCGGAGCGAGTCCCAGCCGCCGCGGTCGTTGCCCTGCTTCGGGGTGACCTTGAATTTGGTCCGGGCGGGCAGCACCGCGCAGCGCAGCGCGCGGGTGTAGATCTCCATCGTCAGCAGCTCGTAGTGGGCGGTCTCGCCGATCCGCATGAAGCCGCGGGCTAGGGCGGCGCCGGCGCCGAGGTTGAGGGCGAGGTAGGGCAGCCAGAGGGCCCCCAGGGCGACGACGCTGATCTTCATCGGCAGCTCCCCGGTCCACATCACCAGCGCCAGGGTCAGCAGCAGGAGCAGGCGCATCGGCGGCGCCAGGTAGGCGGCGAGGCTGGCGAAGTAGGAGAGGCGCTGCAGCGGCCGCAGCTCGCGAGCGCGCAGGGGGGACTCCGGCAGGGTGAAGACGGCGAGGTTGCCGCGCGCCCAGCGGTCGCGCTGCAGCAGGTAGCTGTCGAGGTCGTGCGGGGCGAGGCCCTGGACCAGCACCTCGTCGTGGTAGCGGCTCTTCCAGCCGTGGCGCAGCATCCGGATCGTCGTGTGGAAGTCCTCGGCGATCGTCTCGGTGGCGACGCCGCCGATCTCGAGCAGCGCCCCGCGCCGGATCAGCGCCGCCGAGCCGCACCAGTAAGCCGCTCCATGGCGGTCCTTGCCCGGGCAGACGACGCGGTAGAAGAGCGACTGCTCATGGCGGCCGACGACGTAGTGCTGGACCGAGTCGTGGTTGAAGAAGTCGTGCGGGCTCTGGACCAGCGCCATGCGTTCGTCGTCGAAGTAGCCGACCATCGCGTCGAGCGCGTCCGGCATCGGCACGTGGTCGGCGTCCAGCATCAGCACCAGCTCGCCCTCGGTGCGCTGCAGCGCCGCGTTGATGTTGCCGGCCTTGGCGTGGGAGTTGTCGGGCCTGGTCAGGTAGCGGGCTCCGGCCAGAGTTGCCAGCTCCTCCATCTCCGGCCGCCGCCCGTCGTCAAGCAGGTAGGTCGTGTGCGGGTAGGTCAGCGCCCGGCAGCCGGCCAGGGTCGCCGAGACCACCTCGGTCGGCTCGTCGTAGGTGCAGACGTAGACGTCGACCGAGCGTCCCGGCGTCGCCGCCGGCCGCACCGCCGCCGGTCGCGACCAGGAGAACCAGGCCAGCGTGCCGAGCGCCCAGAGCCCGTAAATCTCGGTCATCAAAAGCATGCCGAACGCGACCGGGCTGGCCCCTTCGCCGCTCCAGCCGATTCGCCAGGTCAGGTAGCCGATACCCCAGAGCAGGGCGACGATCGCCAGCGAGCGCAGCAGCAACGGGTGGCGGTCGAAGAACCGCCCGAAGCGGGTTTGCGCGCTGCCTTGCACGCGGCTGCATCGGCGAACCCGGCCCTGTTCTTGAGTTCCGGCACCCCTGCCTCCACGCACCGAAACCGCCCAGCCGTAAAATCAGCCGCGACTGAGTCCCGGAGGGGTGCCGGAGTGGTTGAACGGGGCAGTCTCGAAAACTGTTGGCGTCGCAAGGCGCTCGTGGGTTCGAATCCCACCCCCTCCGCTTCCCGCCCGTCGTCTTCCTCCCGGTGCCGTGCACTGGCAATAAACGTGCTTATCTTGCCTAAAAGGGCAATTTTGCAGGCACTTTCCAGGAAAGCTTGACAAAAGAAACACGACTATCTACTCTCCTCTCGAATCGGTAAACACCGTTATCCACCGGACGATGGCAGACCGTTTCAGAACACAGGGACAACCGAGCCTCGAGGAAGCCGCTAAGGGAAGCGGCGGGCAGAGGGGCTCACGGGACAAGGAGAGAGATCTAGATGTTCTCGACGCTACGCAACCGCTTCGGCATCCCGGGAGTCATCTCGGTCATCGCCCTGG
>DASYIY010000093.1:0-57604 GCA_035997045.1 Solirubrobacterales bacterium
CGGCCAGCAGGCGGCCAGCGCCGCCGAGGCGATCGAGACCTCCTACGAGGAGGACAAGACCGATGAGTTCGTCGTGCCGACCGTGATCGGCGACTACGACGGTGCCGAGGCCGGCGACGTCGCGATCTTCGTCAACTTCCGCCCCGACCGGGCCCGCGAGCTGACCCGCGCCCTCGCCGAGCCGGGCTTCGATGAGTTCTCGCGCAGCGGCGGGCCGGTGCTCGACCTGACGACGATGACCTCCTACCGCAAGGAGTGGCCGTACCCGGTGGCCTTCCCCGAGCGGCGCCCGGAGACGACGCTGGGGGAAACGATCGCCGCCTCGGGCGGGCGCCAGCTGCACGTCGCCGAGACCGAGAAGTACGCCCACGTCACCTACTTCTTCAACGGTGGCCGCGAGCAGGAGTGGGAGGGGGAGGAGCGCCACCTGGTCGACTCGCCGCGCGATGTGCCGACCTACGACCACAAGCCGCAGATGAGCGCTCGTGCCGCCGCCGACACCTTCGTCAATCACTGGTGCGAGAACGACTATCGCTTTGGCATCATCAACTTCGCCAACCCCGACATGGTTGGCCACACCGGCGTGATCCCGGCCGCGGTCGCCGCGGTCGAGGAGGTCGACGGCTGCCTCGGCGACGTGATCGAGGCGGTCACGGCAAAGGGCGGCGCCTGCATCGTCACCGCCGACCACGGCAACTGCGACCACATGCTGGAGCCCGACGGCTCGCCCAACACCGCGCACTCGCTCAATCCGGTGCCGCTGATTGTCACCGCCGAGGGCGTGGCGCTGCGCGAGGGCGGGATCCTCGCCGACGTGGCGCCCACCGCGCTCGAACTCCTAGGCATCGCCAAACCCGCGGCGATGACCGGCCACTCGCTGATCGACTGAACGTGCATTTACCCCCTATAGCGTGGTAAATGCAGGTCGCGTCCGATGAGGAACGAGCCGGAGAGACTTAGTTTTGAGGTTGTCGCGCGGGATGGGGCTGCGCGAACCGGGGTGCTGCGCACAGCGCACGGCGAGGTTCGGACGCCGGCCTTCATCCCGCTGGCGACGAAAGGGACGGTGCGCGGTCTCGAAGCTCGCGAGGTGGCCGGGCTCGGCTACGAGATGGTACTGGGCAACACGTACCACCTGTTCGTTTCCCCCGGCCCGGAGCGGATCTCCAAAGCGGGGGGACTGCATGGCTTCATGGGGTGGGAGCGGGCGCTGATCACCGATTCCGGCGGCTTCCAGGTCTTCTCGCTCGCCCACGGCGGCGTCGCGAATGAGGTGAAGGGGAGCGGGCGTCAGAGCGGTGCTCACGGCTCCGTGGTCTCGATCGAGGAGAAGGGAGTGCACTTCCGTTCCTACCGCGATGGGGCGGAGCTGTTCATCTCACCCGAGGTCTCGATGGAGGTTCAGGCTGCGCTTGGCTCTGACATCGCGCTGGTCTTCGACGAGTGCACGCCTTTCCACGCCGACCGCGACTACACGGCGCGCTCGACCGAGCGGACTCATCGCTGGCTTGATCGCTGCCTTGCCTGGCACGGGGAGAACGGGCCGCGGCGCCAGGCGGTCTTCGGGATCGTCCAGGGTGGTGTCCACGAGGACCTGCGGCGCGAATCGGCCGATTACATCTCGACTGCAGGCGTCGATGGGCTGGCGATCGGCGGCACGCTCGGTCGCGACAAGGCGGAGATGCGCGAGGTGCTGGCGATGACCGCGCCGATGCTGCTCGTGGCCGCGCCCAAGCACCTGCTCGGCATCGGCGAGGTCGACGACCTGCTCGCCGGAATCGCCCTCGGCCTCGACGTCTTCGACTGCGCCGTCCCGACCCGCCTCGCCCGCCACGGCGTCGCCCTCGCGCCCGACCCCGGCAACCGCTTCCGCCTCGACCTGCGTAAGGCCGGCCACGAGGGCGACCGCAACCCGATCGCCGAAGGCTGCCCTTGTCCCGCCTGCCAGCACCACGACCGCGACTACATCAGCTACCTCTCCCGCGCCGAGGAGCTGACCGCAGTCCGCCTCCTCTGCCTCCACAACCTCACCTATCTACAAGAGCTAATGATCCACGCTCGAGCCGCCATCTCGGCCGGGGGTTTCAGCAGCTACTCGACGGCGGTCATGGAGGGCGCACCTCCCTGGGCGGCTATTCGGTGTTCTTCTTGACCAGGTCCTTGAATTCTTCGACGACCTTGTCGACCGTGTTGCCCGCGACTTCGCTGGCTTTGACGCTCGTCGCTTTGTCGGTCAGATAGATCACCGCTGCGGCGACTGCAGCCGCGATTAGGACCAGCGCGATAAGGGCCATGACGAAGCGGGTAAAGCGCGAGAAGGCCCCTCGCGTCTGCGCTGGCTTGACCGGTGGCGGCGCCACGGGAGGCGGCGGCTGCGGGGCGCGGGCGATCGGGCGCCGGGTCTGTGAGGGCGCCGGGCGGTACTCGGTCTGGGCGGTCCGGTCGAGGCGGCGAGTTGACGTCTCGCCGCCGAGCATCTGGGTCGGCGTGTTCTCATCGTCGAAGGGGAGGGTCACGTCCTCGCCCTGGAGACCGAGTTGCAGGCCTCCGGCCAGCTCGCTGGCGCTGGCGTAGCGGCGCGCCGGGTCGCCCTCCAGGGCACGCAGCACTGCCGCGCCCAGCGCCTCGGGCACCTCGTCGTTGTAGGTGCTGGGCGGCAGCGGGCGCTCGTTTTGCTGGCGCACCGCGAGCTCGGCCAGGGTCGATCCCTCGTAGGGCAGCCGCCCGGTGAGGAACTGGTAGAGGACGACACCGAGCGCGTAGACGTCGGTGGCCGGGGTCGCCTCCTCACCGCGTACCTGCTCGGGGGAGAGGTAGGCGGCGGTGCCGACGACCGAGCCGACCTGGGTGATGCGGGTCTGTTCGACCGCGCGGGCGATGCCGAAGTCGGCCAGCTTGACCGTCATCTCACCGCCGCCGACGGGGCCGCCGAAGACCATCAGGTTGCCCGGCTTGACGTCGCGGTGGATGATCCCGCGCCGGTGGGCGTAGTCGAGGCCGGCGCAGGCCTGGGCACCGATCTCGGCCGTCGTATCCCCGTCCAGCGGTCCCTGGCGCTGCAGGATCTGCGCCCCCGAGCGGCCCTCGACGTACTCCATGACGATGTAGTGGCGGCCGTCGTCGATGCCGGTGTCGTAGACCTGGACGATGTTGGGGTGGATCAGTTTTGCCACCGCTAGCGCCTCGCGGCGGAAGCGGGCGACGAAGCGCTCATCGTCGGAGAGGTGCTCGGCGAGGATCTTGACCGCGACCGTGCGCTCGAGGATCAGGTCTTTTGCCTGGTGCACGCTCGACATGCCGCCGGAGCCGAGCCGGTCGCCGATCTCGTAGCGACCCGAGAGGATTCCGCTGGCCACTATTCCCCTTCCCCCACGGGTGCGCCGGGGCCGACGCCGCCCGGCGCGCCGGTGCCGCCGCCTTCGCTCGGCGGCGCTTCGGCCGGCGGGGTTTCGGCGGGCGGTGTCGGAGTGGCCGGCGGCGCTTCTTTTTCTTCTTGCTTTTCCTGCTTCTCCACTTCCTTCTCGAGCGCCTTTTCTTCCTTTTCGCGTTCCTTTTCGGCTTTCTTTTCGAGCCCGGGAGGCGGTTCTTCTTCCGTGCTTGGCGCTTCGTCGGCCGGGGCGACCGCTTCCGTTTCGGTTTCCTGGCAGGTCTCGACCACTTCGTTCAGCTTTTCGGAGCCCCGCTGCAGCGCCTGCTTCAGCTTTTCATCGACCCCACCGAGGTCTTCTACCTGGGCGCTGACTTCCTGCGCCGCGTTCTCGGCGCCGACGCATTCGCCTTCGCCGACGAACTGCTTGACGCTGTCGAGGTTTTCGGAGATTTCCTGCGCCGTGGTGCCGGGCAGCAGCTTGGCGTCTTTGCCTCCACCGCAGGAGGCAAGGCCGACCGCGGCGGCGGCACCGAGGAGGAGGGCGAGGGAGAACGCTGCCAGCTGACGCACGGTTGCGAGTCTAGAGAACGGCCTGTGGTGCCGATTTTCCCTGCATTTGAGCGTCACTGGCCGGTGTAGAGGCGGTCGGCGAGGCGGCGCGGCAGGCCGGCGGCGCCGATCGGCGCCGCAGCGCGCTCGATCTCGTAGGCGACGCGATGGAAGCAGGCCGTCTCGGCCTCGGTGTCGAGCTCCAGCCAAGCGGCGCGCGGATCGCCGTCGCGAGGCTGGCCGACGCTGCCGGGGTTGAGCAGCCAGCCCCCCGAGCCGAGATCGAGCAGGGCGCCGTCGCTGGCCTGGGCGCCGCGCGCCTCGCCCTCCTCATCGCCCTCCGGTCGGCTGAAGAAGAGGGCGACGTGGGAGTGGCCGATCAGCCCGATCCGTTGCGGGTTGGCGTCGATGCCGGCACCGGCCTGCTCGCCGGAGAGCACGTACTCCCAGACCGGATCGCGGGGGGAGGCGTGGAAGAGCCCGATGCCGGCGCGTTCGCCGCTCGGCTCCAGCTCGCGCAGGAACTCGAGCGTGCGCTCGGCGACGTTGTCGCGCGTCCACTCGACCGCCACCGCAGCCGCCTCGGAGAAGGAGGAGATGTCGAGACCGCCGAGCACCGCGAGGTCGTGGTTGCCGACCAGGCATACGTCGCAGCGCTCGCGCACGAGATCGGCGCAGGCGTCGGGCTCGACCCCGTAGCCGAGCACGTCGCCGAGGCACCAGGTCTGCTCGATGCCGGATGCCTCGATCTCGCCAAGGACCGCTTCGAGCGCGGGCAGGTTGGCGTGGATGTCGGTGATTGCGGCGACGCGCACGCCGGCCAGCGTACTTCGGCACCCGCCTCTCCATACGATGAGCGCGATGACGGTTGCAACCGACCCGATCGCCGAGCTGCGCTCCGCGGTAAGCCGAGCGGCGCTGGCGCTGCGCGGTGGCGAGCCGACCGGCCCCGAGCCGACGCTGGAGCGCCCGCCCAAGGCCGAGCTCGGCGATTACAGCTCCAACGCGGCGATGCTGCTCGCCGCGCCGCTGGGCGAAAACCCGCGCGACGTCGCCGCCAGGCTCGCCGCCGAGCTCAGCGAGCAGCTCGGCCCCGACACGGTCGAGCGGATCGATGTCGCCGGCCCGGGCTTCGTCAACCTCTTCCTCGCCGATGGCTGGTACCGGCGGGCGATGGCGAGCCTGGCTGCCGCGGGCGAGGCGCTGGGCCCGGCTGCGGTCGGCTCGCCGGAACGGATCCTGGTCGAGTTCGTCTCCGCCAACCCGACCGGCCCACTGCACGTCGGCGGCGGCCGCCACGCCGCCTACGGCGACTCCCTGGTCCGCCTGCTCGAGGCGGCTGGGCACGAGGTCGAGCGCGAGTTCTACGTCAACGACGCCGGCGGCCAGATCGGCCGCTTCGCGGCCTCGATCGCCGCCCGCATGCTCGGCGAGGAGATTCCCGAGGACGGCTACGAAGGCGAGTACGTCGGCGAGCTCGGCGAGCGGATCGCGGCCGAGGGAATCGACCCCGCCGACCTCGAGGCGCTCGGCAACCGCGGGATCGAGCTGATGCTGGAGGGGGTGCGCGGCACGCTCGACCGCTTTGGCGTGCGCTTCGACAACTGGTTCTCCGAGCGCGACCTCTACAGCCGCGGCGAGGTCGACGCCGCCCTCGCCCAGCTCGACGAGCATGGGCACACCTACCGCAGCGACGAGGCGCTCTGGCTGCGCACGACGACCTTCGGCGACGACAAGGACCGGGTGCTGATCCGCGCCAACGGCGAACCGACCTACCTTGCTGCCGACGTCGCCTACCACTGGGACAAGCTCGAGCGCGGCTTCGAGCGGCTGATCGACATCCTCGGTGCCGACCACCACGGCTACGTCGCCCGCCTGCAGGCGGCGATCGCCGGTCTCGATGCCGACCCCGAGCGCTTCGAGGCGCTGATCATGCGGCTCGTCCACATCGTCGAAAACGGCGAGCGGGCAGAAATGTCGAAGCGCAGCGGCGAGTTCGTCTCGCTCGACGAACTGCTCGACGACATCGGCGTCGACGCGACCCGCTGGTTCATGCTCTGGCGCAGCCACGACACGACGGTCGACCTCGACCTCGAGCTGGCCCGTCGCCAGTCCAACGACAACCCGGTCTACTACGTCCAGTACGCCCACGCTCGCATCGCCAGCATCCTGCGCAAGGCCGGCGCCGAGCCCGGGCAGGTCGCCGGCGCGGCCGGCGCCGAGACCCCGGGCACGGCGCTCGAGCGGGCCGAGCGCGAGCTGATCAAGCGCCTGCTCGAATTCCCTGGCGAGGTGCGCGAGGCCGCCGCGCGCCGTGCCCCGCATCGGATCTGCACCTACTCGACCGCGGTCGCCGCCGACTTCCACGGCTTCTACCGCGACTGTCAGGTCGTCGGTGCCGAGGGCGAGGGCGTCGAGCGCTCGCGGCTGGCTCTCGCCCTGCTCGCCAAGCGGACGATCGCCGGCTCCCTCGGCCTGCTCGGCATCTCCACCCCCGAGCGGATGTGATGCTGGGACGACGCCGCAAGCCCCCGGTGCTGGCCCGGGTCCCGGCGCCGAAGGGCACCAATGCCCGGCTGGGCGCCCTCGGCCGCGAGGAGCTCGATGCCTGCACGAGCCTGGCGGCGGCGCTGGAGGGATCGCGCGCGGTGATGGCGACGGGACCGGCGCGCTCGGCGATCGCCCTCGGCCTCGCCGCCGCCGCTACCGCCCAGGGCAGACGGGTTGCCCTGCTCGAGTGCGATCTCGCCTCTCCGGCGCTGGCCGGATTACTCGGCCTCGCTCCGGCCCCCGGCCTGCACGAGTACCTTCGCGGCGAAGCCGAGGCGGCGCAGATCCTGCAGTCGCTGGTCCTCGCCGGCCCGGCCTCGGGGCGCGCCACCGAGCCGCTCGCCTGCATTGTCGCTGGCGAGTCCGAGCCCGAGCCCGCGGCGCTGCTCGACTCCGACCGCTGCGTCCACGCGACCGGCAAGCTGCGCCGTGCCTACGACCTGCTCGTCGTCGACGGCCCGCCGGCGGGCCCCGGCACCGGCCCGCTGAGGGCCCTTGCCGATCAGGTCGACGCGACCGTCCTTTGCGGCGAGCAGGGCGAGATCTCGAAACGGCTGCCGATTCCGCTCGCCGGCGTGGTCGTCTTCGGCTGAGCCCCTAGAGGTCGTAGCGGCCGAGATCGGTCTCGAGTCGCTCGGCGTCCTCGCCCCGCGGGGCCGGCGGGGCATCTTCGCCGGACGACGAGCCACCGCCGTCGCGACGCCAGCGGGCGACGCTGAAGGCCAGCGCCACCGCGGCGATCGCGAGCGCCACGATCGGCACCAGGTAGGCGGAGAGGTCGAAGCCGGAAGCCTTCGGCAGCGCCAGGACCGACGGCCCGTATTGGGCGACGAGGGCGTCCTTGACCTCGGTCTTCGTCTTGCCGGCGACGACGAGCTTGGCGACGTAGACCTTCTCCCGCTTGGCTTGCGGCGAATCCGCCAGCTCGAGCAGGGTGCCGCAGATCGGGCACATCACTTCGTCTTCGATGTCGTGCACGGTCGTCTGTCGCGGAGGCGCGGCGAGGACCGGGGCGGCGAGCGTGAGGAGGCCGGCGGTGAGGACAAGGACGGCCAGCGCCGCCGCGCGCCTCATCGCGAGCCTTCGATCAGGGGGTCGACTCGCTCGCGCAGGATGGTGTCGTCCACGGGGGCACGCCAAATCAGCGCCAGCCGGCCGCGCGGGTTGACGAGGAAGTTCTCCGGTACGCCGATCGAGCCGAAGGCGGCGCTTCGCTCGTTGCCGATCGAGCGTAGCTGCGGGTAGGTGGACGGGTGCTCGCGCAGGAAGGCGATCGCGTCGTCGCCGTTGTCCTGCACGTTGATGCCGACCACCGTCATGTTGTCGGCGTGCATCCGGCGGTAGAAGCGCTCCAGCACCGGCGCCTCCTCGCGGCAGGGGATGCACCACGAGGCCCAGAGGTTTACCAGGACCCATTCGCCGCGGTGTTCGGCCAGCGAGCCGTGACCGGGACCGGGCAAGGCCGGCAGGACGCGGTCGGGGACGGGATCGCCGATGGCGATCTTTGTCGCGCCCTTACTGAGCAGGCCGTAGGCCAGCAGGCCGACGACGGCCAGCACGGCGAAGAAGGCGAGGAACGATCGCGCGCTCACGGCGCGGACTCTAGATAGAGGGCGCCCCCGGCAACCGCGCGGGCCCGATGAAGAGGTGACCCGGCTCTCATCTGAGGTTAAGCGCGGTGTCCAGCACTGGCGCGCCGTGAACGAGATCGCAGCATCGCCACCGGTCGCAGCCCGACGACACGACACCCCGTCGATGGGTCGTCAGATGCTCAACAAGGTCCCCGAGATCACCCTCTACTTCTGGGTGATCAAGATCCTCTGCACGACGGTGGGGGAGACGGCGGCGGACCTGCTCAACGAAAACCTCGGCCTCGGCCTGACCAACACGACCTACATCATGGCTCTCGGTCCATACGATCGTCACCACCCGCCGCGAGGCCTTCTACTGGCTGGCGATCCTCTTTACCTTCGCCCTCGGCACCTCGGCCGGCGACCTCGTCGCCGAGAAGCTCGAACTCGGCTTCCTGCCCTCGGTCGGGATCTTCGCCGGGGCGATCGCGGTTATCGCCGTCGCCCACCTGCGCTTCAGGCTGAACGCGATCCTCGCCTTCTGGCTCGCCTACATCCTCACCCGTCCCCTGGGCGCATCGATCGGCGATTACCTCTCTCAGCCGGTCGAAGAAACCGGCCTCGGCCTCGGCACGATTCTGACCAGCATCATCTTCCTCAGCACGATCCTCGCCTTGGTCATTTACCTGACGATCACCAAGCGTGACCTGATCGCGGTGTCGGCTTCAGAAGCTCAGCTCGACACCCCGTCCGGGCCGAGCGAGGTGCCCGCCGCCGACGAATCCAATGTCCTCGTCGTGACCAATAAGACCGAGGCGACCCCGGCATTGGTCGATGCGATGCGCGAGCGCGCGGCCGCCGGGCCGGCGAAGTTCTTCCTCTTGGTCCCAAATCCCGATCACCTCCCCTTCGACCGGGTAGCTGTTGACATCGCAGATGGGGAGAAGGCGCTGGAGAGCGCCCTGCCGCGGCTCCAGGAGGAGTCGGGGGCGGAGGTCGAGGGCCGAGTCGCGAGCAGCCCCAATGCCTACGACGACATCGTCGCCGCGCTGAGTGGGGGCGACTACCGCGAGATCATCCTCGAGACCCTGCCCAGCCACGTCTCGCACTGGCTTCACGTCGATCTGCCGGAGCGGGTCACGCACCTCGGCTACCCGCTGACGACGGTGGCGGCCACCCGCTAGCGGAGCGCCGGCAGGCGCTCGCTGGCGGGCTTCTGCTCCATTCCGGAAGTGGGGTAGGCCAACGCCGTTCCCTCGACCGCGACGGCAACCTCGTCGCCGGCCTCGGGTAGCAGGTGACCGGCGGCACGGGCGACGATCTCGTGGCGATCCGGACCGCCGAGGGCGATCAGAGCGGTCGCGTCGTGGCCGTAGAAGGCGGTCGAGAGCACCCGGCCGCGAGGTCCCGCGGACGCCGTCGGCCCCGGTGCCTGACAGAGGATCTGCTCGGGGCGCAACATCACGATCGCCCGGGTCCCATCGGCGGCAGCGGCCCCGCGAGTCGGCAGGGGGCCGAGCGACGTCTCCGCGCGGTTGCTGTCGAAGCGCGCCTCCAGCAGCACCGCCTCGCCGACGAAGGCGGCGACTTCGGCGTCGATCGGATCGCGGTAGAGCGTCTGCGGGTCGGCGGCTTGGACGATCCGCCCGCCTCGCATCACGGCGACGGTGTCGGCCAGCGAGAGTGCCTCCTCCTGGTCATGAGTGACCAGGAGCGCGGTGGCCCCGGCCGCCCGCAGGGTCTCTCGGACCTCACCGCGGACCTGCGCGCGAAGGCCGGCATCGAGGGCGTCGAACGGCTCATCGAGCAGGACCAGGCCGGGCTCCGGCGCCAGCGCCCGCGCCAGCGCGACCCGCTGCTGCTGGCCGCCGGAGAGCTGGTGCGGGAGGCGCTTGGCCAGGCCCTGCAGGCCGACCAGCTGCAACAGCTCCTCGACCCGCCCGCTGCGGCGCTGAGCGCGAGGCAGGCCGAAGCCGACGTTGGCGGCGACGTCGAGGTGGGGGAAGAGCGCGCCCTCCTGGGGGACGAAGCCGATCGCCCGGCGCTCCGGCGCCAGGTGGGTGCGCCCGTCGCAGAGGATTCTCTCGCCGAGCCGGATCGAGCCGCCGTCGGCGTGCTCGAAGCCGCCGAGCAGGCGCAGCAGGGTCGTCTTGCCGCATCCGGAGGGACCGAGGACGGCGGTGAGGCTGCCGGTCGGGACCTCGAGGTCGAGGCCGGCGAGCACAGGCGCGCCGCCGAAGGCCTTGGTCAGGCCGAGGACCGAGAGCGACGCCGCCGGGCTCATCGCTGCTCCGCGGGCGCCACCACGCCGCCGAGGCGGCGGGTCAGCAAGTAGGTGGGGGCTGCCGAGATCGCGACCATCAGTGCAGCGTAGGGCGCCGCCGCGCCGTAGGAGAGGGTCGAGGCCTTCGCCCAGAACTGCGTTGCCAGGGTCTGCGTGCCGATCGGCGCCAGCAGCAAGGTCGCGGTCAGCTCGGTGACGGTGGCGAGGAAGACGAGCGCCGCGGCCGCCCCGAGGCCGGGCAGGATCCGCGGCAGGGTGACGCGGACCATCGCCACCAGTGGCCGGCAGCCGAGCGAGCGAGCGACCTCCTCGTGGACCGGCGGCGCCTGCGCCAGCGCCGCCCGGGTGGCGACGAGCGCCAGCGGCAGCGAGAGGATCGCGTAGGCGGCGATCAGCAGCTGGGTGGTGCCGTATAGCGCCGGGAAATAGTGGATCGAGAGCACGATCAGGGAGAGCGCGACGACGATTCCCGGCAGGGCGAAGGGGAGGTAGGTCGCCCGCTCGATCGCCGTAGCGGCGCGGCTCGGGTGGCGCACGGAGAGGACCGACACCGGCAGCGCCAGCAGCGTGGTCAGGGCAGCGGCGCCGAGAGCCAACTTCAGCGAGGTGCCGGTTGCCGCCAGCAGGGCGCCGAAGTCGATTCCCGCCGAGCTGCCGGTGGCGACCCAGTAGACGAGGGTGATCAGGGGCAGGCCGAGGGAGAGGCCGATCAGCCCGGCAAAGCCGGCGCCGACCGCCCACCTGGAGCGGCCGAGGCGCGCGGGCAAGGGTGGCCGCGCCGAGCCGGAGTCGACCCGCGCGTAGCGCCCGCGGCCGCGCAGTCCCAGCTCGGTGACCAGGAGGACGAGGCAGAGGATCACCAAGACCGAGGCCAGCATCGAGGCGGCGGCGCCGTCGAAGCTCAGCTTGTACTCGTCGTAGATCGCGGTGGTGAAGGTCTGGAAGCGCAGCATCGCGAAGGCGCCGTACTCGGAGAGCATGTGGACCGCAACCAGCAGCATCCCGCCGAGCAAGGCGATCCGGGCCTGCGGCAGGGTGACCCGGAAGAAGGTCTGCCACGGCCCCATCCCGAGCGAGCGGGCGCTCTCCTCCAGGGCCGGGTCCATTCCGCGCAGGACCGCCGCCACGGGTAGATAGACGAGGGGGTAGTAGGCGAAGATGACGATCCCGGCGGCGCCCCAGAAGCCCTGGACCGCCGGGGTGATCGAGACCCAGCTGTAGCTGGTGACGAAAGCGGGGACCGTGATCGGCAGCGCCGCCAGCACCGCCCAGGCGCGGCGGCCGGGCAGGTCGGTGCGCTCGACCAGCCAGGCGACGGCGACGCCGAGAACGGTGCAGGCGGCGGTTCCGACGGCGACCAGCGCCGTCGTGTTGACGAGCAGGTCGCCGACGAAGGAGCGAAAGAGCAGCCGCTGGATCTCGTCCCAGTCGGTCGAGAGCGCCTGGTCGAAGAGGAAGCCGACGGGGGCGAGGACCAGCAGCGCTATAGCGACCGAAACGACGAGCAGGGTCGCGGGCGGGCGCCCGCGACCCTGACGCGCCCAGCGCGACGGAGCCGACCATGCGGCTGCGCGGCGGTAGGCGCTTGCCGCCTCCATCGCCTAGAGCAGCCCCACTTCCTGCATCAGTTCGACCGGCCGGCTGCCGTCGCCGAGATCGGCGGGGCTGACCTTGGGCGGTTCCAGAGTGCCGAACGGCTTCAGCCCCGGCGGTGGCGGCACGGCGCTGTTCAGCGGGTACTCCCAGTCGCCGCTGTGGGTAATCGTGCTCTGCCCTTCCTCGCTGACCAGGTAGGCGAGGAATTCCTGGGCGAGCTGGGGGTCGCCGCTCGACGCCAGCGCTCCGGCGCCGGAGATGTTGACCAGCGCTCCCGGGTCTTCGTTGCCGAAGTAGTGGAGCTTGGAGGGCACCTTGCTCTTGCCTTCCTCTGCCACTGCCTCGTACCAGTAGTAGTGGTTGATGATTCCGGCGGCGATCTGACCGCTGTCGACGGCGGCGATGATCCCCTCGTTGTCGTTGTAGTGCTTGGCGTTGGCGGCGAAGCCTTCGAGCCATTCCTTTGCGGCCGCTTCGCCGTCGAGCTTCTCGATCGCGCTGACGATCGGCACGAAGTCGGGCTCGGAGGGGGCGATCGCCAGCTTGCCCTTCCATTCCGGCTTGGCCAGGTCGAGAATCGAGGCCGGCAGTTCGTCGGCGGCGATCAGGTCGGGGTTGTAGACCATCACGGTCTCGCGCGCCGCGACTCCGACCCAATGCCCGGTCGGCGAGCTGTACTGCGAGGGGACTTCTTCCAGGGTCGAGGAATCGACCTTGGAGAGGAGCCCTTTGGCGGCCAGCAGTTCCAGCGGTGGCGTGTTCTCGGTCAGGACGACGTCGGCGGGGGAGGCGTCGCCCTCCTGCTCGATCTGGCTGGCGAGTCCCTCGTCCTCGCCGTAGCGGGCCTGGACTTCGGCTCCGTTCTCTTCTTCGAAGCCCTTGACCAGCGCTTCGGTCATCGGTTCGTGCTGGGCGCTGTAGAGGGTCAGCGAACCGCTCGAGTCCGACGAGGACCCTCCGCATCCGGCGATCGGCAAGACGGCGATGGACCCCAGGCAAAGGGCGGCGAAGATGCGCCGGTTGATCCGAGAACTCACGAAGCCTCCTAAAGAATTCGGTCGATGAATTAGGTGAACCTAATTCGGTGACCCTAATGGATCGGATCTTCGCAGATCGCGCCTGGGGGTTCGGATCCGTAAGCCCGAGTTCTCATCTGGCATTCATCTTCTCTGGGATCGTTTGTCGCATGCACGTCTTGGTCGTCGAGGACGAGGTGAAGATGGCGGCGCTGATCCGTCGCGGCCTCAGCGAGCAGGGCCTCACCGTCGACGTCGCCGGGAGCGGCGAGGACGCGGTCGGCATGGCCCGCTCGTCGGCCTACGACGCGATCGTCCTCGACGTGATCCTGCCGGGGATCGACGGCTTCGAGACCTGCCGGCGCTTCCGCAGCGACGGTGTCTGGTCGCCGGTGGTGATGCTGACCGCGCGCGGGACGCTTGCCGACCGCGTCGCCGGCCTCGACGGCGGTGCCGACGACTACCTGACCAAGCCCTTTTCCTTCGCCGAGCTGCTGGCGCGATTGCGGGCCCTGGTTCGCCGCGGTCAGAGCGAGCGGCCTTCGATCGTCGAGGTGGGCGAGCTGCGGCTCGATCCCGCCACCCACCAGGTCTGGCGCGGCGAGGCCGAGATCGAGCTCTCGGCCAGGGAATTCGCCCTACTGGAGACCTTCATGCGAAGCCCCGGCCACGTCCTCAACCGCTCGCAGTTGCTCGACCAGGTCTGGGAGTACGACTTCGAACACCGCTCGAACGTGATCGAGGTCTACATCCGCTACCTGCGTCGCAAGATCGACCTTCCCTTCGGGGTCAAATCGCTCGAGACCGTGCGCGGCGCCGGCTACCGGTTGCGAAAGGACGGCGGGCGCTGAGCCACCTCTCGATCCGCCTCCGCGTCACCCTTGCTTTCGCCGCCGTGATGGCGCTCGTCCTGGGCGGGATCGGCGTCTTCGTCTACCTGCGCTTCAGCGCCGAGCTGGACAGCACGATCGATTCCGGCCTGCGGTCGAGGGCAAGCGATGTCGCCGCTCTGGTCAGGGAGGCCGACTCGGGTCTGAGCGAGGGTCGTCGGAACCTGGTCGGGAACACCGAGAGCTTCGCCGAGGTGCTCGATCCCGGCGGTCGCCTCTCGGATTCTTCGCTCGCCGTCGGCCGCCACGTGCTGCTCTCGCCGGCGGAGCTGGAACGGGCGCTGCGCGGCCCGATCGTTCTCAACCGCGGCCCGCTTCCCGGTCTGCAGGACGAGTCGCGCCTGCTCGCCATGCCCGTCAGCGCGAGGGGGCAGAGGCGGGTCGTCGTCGTCGGCACCTCGACCGAGGCACGCAGCGAGTCGCTCTCGGACCTGGCACAGCTCTTGCTGATTGGCGGGCCGGTCGCCCTGATCCTCGCCTCGCTTGCCGCTTACGGTGTCGCCGCCGCTGCCCTGCACCCGGTCGAGGCGATGCGCTCGCGCGCGGCTGAGATCTCGACGGCCGAGCCCGACCAGCGCCTGCCGGTGCCGCCGACGCACGATGAGGTCGCGCGCCTCGGTACGACCCTGAACGAGATGCTCGAACGACTGGGAGAGGCGCTGGAGCACGAGCGATCCTTCGTCGCCGACGCCAGTCACGAGCTGCGCACCCCTCTGGCGATCTTGCGCACGGAGCTCGAGCTCGCCCTGGCGGAGGGCCGTTCTGCAGAGGAACTGCGGGCCGCGCTGTTCTCGGCTGCCGAAGAGACCGACCGGCTAACCCAGCTGTCCGAGGACCTGCTGACGATCGCCCAGACCGAGCGGGGCGAGCTGCCGCTCCGCCTGGCTCGCCTCAACTTGGCCGAGACCATCGATAGCGTCGGCGACAGGTTCTTCCGCCGAGCCGAAGAGGGAGGGAGGGCGATCGGGGTGACCGTGCCCTCGTTGCTGGTGCTCGACGCCGATCGCCTGCGCCTCGACCAGGCGATCGGCAGCATGGTCGACAACGCCCTGCGCTACGGCGCCGGGCCGATCCAGCTCGAGGCGAAGGCGGTGGATGGATCGGTCGAGATTCATGTGATGGACCGCGGCAGGGGGTTCTCCGAGGAGTTCCTCGGGCGAGCGTTCGAGCGCTTCAGCCGCGCCCCTTCGAGCGGTCGGGACGGCGGCAGTGGACTGGGATTGGCGATCGTCCGCACCGTTGCCCGCGCGCACGGAGGCGATGCGTATGCTGCCAATCGCGACGGCGGCGGTGCCGACGTCTGGTTGACCCTGCCCGTCCGCCCCAGGCCGCGAGCCCGCGAGTAGCGAGCTCTCATCTGCTCTTAAGGAGGCCTTCGTAGCTTGCCGCGCTGATGCGGCTGGACAACACCAAGGGCCACGCCTTCTCCAAGGTGCCGGAAGTCACCGCCTTCTTCTGGATCGTCAAGGCGCTGACGACGGCGATGGGCGAGTCGACCTCGGATTTTCTCGTCCACAGCCTCGTGCCCGAGATCGCGGTGGTCCTTGGCGGCATCGCCTTTGCGATCGCGCTCTACCTGCAGTTCGGCAAGGACCGCTACGTGCCCTGGGCCTACTGGCTGGCGGTGGCGATGGTCGGCGTCTTCGGCACGATGGCCGCCGACGTCCTCCACGTTGGCCTCGGCGTCCCTTACGTCGCCTCGACGATCTTCTACGCGGTCGTGCTCGCGGTCGTATTCCGGACCTGGTACCTGAGCGAGGGAACCCTCTCGATTCACAGCATCACCAGCCGGCGCCGCGAGCTCTTTTACTGGGCGGCGGTGCTTGCCACGTTCGCGCTCGGGACAGCTGCCGGCGATCTGACCGCGGTCACCTTCGGCCTCGGCTACTTCGGCTCGATCTTCCTCTTCGCCGCCGTCATCGCGATCCCGGCGGTCGGCTACTTCCGCTTCGGCATGAACCCGATCCTCGCCTTCTGGTTCGCCTACGTGCTGACCCGCCCGATCGGCGCCTCGGTCGCCGATTGGCTCGCTGTCTCCTCCGCTCGGGGCGGGCTCGCGCTGGGGACGGGTCCGGTCAGCCTCGTCCTCGCCGCCATGATCGCGGCCTTCGTCTACTACCTGACGAAGACCGGCAGGGACACACCGCCGGACCAGCACCGCGTCGTCACCCAGGCGCCCGCGCACCGGCCGTTTGAAATCGCCTAGGATGGCTCTGGAATCGCTCTGGAATCGCGAATCCGCCACGCGGACGTAGCTCAGTTGGTAGAGCGCGAGCTTCCCAAGCTCGAGGTCGCGGGTTCGAGACCCGTCGTCCGCTTACCCTGGAAGATCAGGGTCGCCCCCTGATGCGAGAAGCGGTCGCCTTCCTCTTCGAGCGACGCCGCGGCTGGGTCCTCAGCTGGCGGCCGTTCGCCGATCGCAGCGAGGCGCTGCGGGCCGGCGGCTTCTCCGCTCCGGCCTAGTCCGCGTGGGCGGCTCTGCCGCGAGCTCGCGCTGCCCTCTTGCGCCGGTGGCCGTTGCGGGAGCCGCCGTTTTCGCGGGGTTCGGTGCCTTTGGCCTCGCGGTAGAAATGCTCGGTGGCACCGCGCACGGGGCGTTCCCCGACCAGGTCGACGAGGCCGGTCCGCTCCAGCTCGGTGACGTGGTAGTTGACGTTGCTGAGGGGGGTCCGCAGCTCATAGCTGAGGTCGCTGGGGGAGAGGGTCCGGCCGCCGTCGAGGGCCAGCACCTCGAGGATTGAGATCCGCAGCGGGTGGGTATTGGCCCGAGCCAGGAGCTGCCAATTCATGAGATTCCTCCGTCTAGTTCGATTGCTTAGTACCAACTTGTAGGGCAATTGATACCAAAAAATGATGGTGTAAATACACAAAATCGGGTACTCTCGTCCATATGAACTTTGGGAAGGGGAATCGAATGGGTTCAGGAGCAGGGGTTTTTAGGTTGCTTGCGAGGATCGCCGCCGCCGTCGCCATGGCACTGGCCGTCGTGGCGCCCGCCGCATCCGCTGCCCCCGAAATCATCGCCCCACAGAGCCATCCCCCCAAAGCGGACGACGGCTGGCAGGCAGGGACCTGCTTCTCGGATCCCTGTTCGGTCGACACGCCGTCGCTCTTCTACGAACAGGCGGCGGGACACCCCCAGGACGGCTTCACCCAGTTCATCGTCAAGCACACGACGACCGAAGTCGGCCCGATCAAACTCGAAGAACCTGTCGGCGACATCAGGACGGTCCGCGTCGACCTGCCGGCCGGCCTCAGCGTCAACCCGCAGGCCACGGCCCAGTGCCCACAGACAACCTTCGAAACGAGCCCGCTCGCTTGTCCCGCCGGTTCCAAAGTGGGCACGAGCTTGGCCACGGCGGCGCTGGCGGGCGTCGTCTCGCCGCAGCTACCGGCGATCGTCTACAACATCGAACCGCCCAGCGGAGAGCCGGCCCGCTTCGGGTTCAACCTGCTCGACAACAACGTTTACCTGAAGGCGGGTGTCGCTTGGGATAGCAATTACCACGAGTTCTTCACGATCGATGCGCCGACGTCGCCGGTTGGCCATGTGCTGAAAAACCGCCTCACCTTCGAAGGTCGCGCCGGCAACGGGACCTTCATCACCACTCCGACCACCTGCTTCGATTGGACTCAACCCCAGTTCAAAAGCGTCTACTCGACCTTCCTGCGCGCCGATGGTCACGGCGAATTCGAAGACCCCAGCTTCCCCAACGGCTCGCCCTTCATCGAGTCCGAACTGCCGCCGAACACGAGCCCGAAGGAATGCGACAGCATCCCCTTCAAACCGTCGGTCGCGGCGGCTCCGAATACGCCCCAGACCGACTCGCCCTCCGGTGCTGGAGTCACGGTCAACGTCCCCTTCGAAGTGCCGACGGCGGGGGAACTGCTGCAGTTGAAAACCAAGCAGGCGAGCTCGCAGCTGCGAACGGCCAGGGTGTCCCTGCCGACCGGCATGGGTCTCAACCCTTCGGCCGCAAACGGCCTCCAGGCTTGCGCCGACAAACAGTTCGGCAAGGGCACTCGAAGCCCGATTACCTGCCCGGCGGCATCGATCGTCGGCAGCGTGGCCGTTGACACACCGCCGCTCCCCGACGGTTCGCTCAATGGCAATGTCTACCTCGGCCAGCAGCTCAGTCGCGACCCTGCCTCCGGCCAGGAGTACCGGATCTTCGTCGACGCCAAGTCCGACCGCTACGGAATCGACGCGAGGCTGATCGGCAACGTCAGCGCCGACCCGCAGACCGGGCAGCTGACCACAACCTTTGCCGAAAACCCCCAGGTCCCCTTCAGCTCGTTCCGGCTCAAGTTCAAAGACGGGCCGGGGGCCCCCCTGACCAGCCCGCCCACCTGCGGTCCGAACAAAACGACTTCCCAGATGACCCCGTGGTCGGGCAACCCGGCGGCGACGCCCGGCGATGGCTTCACCCTGACCAATGCTCCCGGTGGCGGTCCCTGCGCGAAAACGCTGGCGGCCCGCCCGTTCGCGCCGGGCTTCAGCGCCAAATCGACCAACCCGAAAGGCGGCGAATACACCCACGTCGTCGTCGGGGCCACCCGTTCCGACGGCAACCAGGAGCTGAAGGGCGTCGATATCAATCTGCCGCCGGGCCTGACCGCGAAGCTCGCCGGCGTCCGTTACTGCCCTGGGGCAACGATCGCCGCCGCCGCGGTCAACAGCGGCGCGGCTGAGGCGGCGAATCCGAGCTGCCCGGGCTCGAGCCTCGTCGGCGCCGCCTCGATCGCCTCGGGCAGCGGCCCGAACCCGCTCCACCTCAGTGGAAAAGCCTTCCTCGCAGGGCGCTATCACGGCGCCCCCCTTTCCCTGGCAGTGATCACCCCCGCCACGGCCGGGCCGTTCGATCTCGGAACGGTCGTGGTGCGGGTGGCACTGTTCGTCGACCCGGAAACGGCGCAGGTACACGCCGTCTCCGACCCGCTCCCGCATGTCTTCGGCGGCGCCCTGGTCGACCTGCGCTCGGTCTCGGTCAACCTCGATCGCAAAAACTTTGCGCTCAACCCGACCAACTGCTCGGCGATGAGCTTTGCCGGAGCGCTGCACGGCGGCGGCGCCAACCCGCTCGACCCGGCCGCCTTCAGCACCGTGCCGGTATCGGCACCGTTCAAGGTCAACGGCTGCGAGAACCTCGACTTCAAGCCGAAGCTGTTCATGCGGGTCTTCGGCGGGACGCGCCGGGCGAAAAGCCCGAAGCTGCGCGCCGTCCTCGTCGCCCGCGACGGCGACGCCAACATCGGCCGCGCCTCGGTCAAGCTGCCGAAGCCGCTGATCCTCGAACAGGCCAGCCTGGCCAACGTCTGCACCCGGGTGCAGTTCGCCGCGAACGACTGTCCCAAGGACTCGATCTACGGCTTCGCCGAAGCGACCACGCCCTTGCTCGACGGGCCGCTGAAAGGACCGGTCTACCTGCGCTCCTCGAGTCACGAACTGCCGGACATGGTTGCTGCCCTGAACGGCCAGGTCGACGTCGTCCTCGACGGTCGCATCGACAGCGTCAAAGGCCAGCTGCGCACGACCTTCGACACCGTGCCCGACGTGCCGGTCTCCAAGTTCGCCGTCACCATCCGCGGCGGCAAGAAGAAGGGACTACTGGTCAACTCGAGCAATCTTTGCGCGAAGAAGTACAAGGTCATCGCCCGCTTCACCGGCCAGAACGGCAAGAAGGCGAATCAGAAGCCAAAGCTGCGCACCCCGTGCAAGAAGAAGCACAAGGGTAAGCACCACAAGCGCTGAAAGCGCTAGATCGGCTGGCTGGTCGGGCGAATCAGGATCTCGTTGACGTCGACGCCGGGGCGCTGTTCGAGGGCGTAGAGCACCGCTTTGGCGATGTCGTCGCCCTGCAGCGCCCACTCGCCGGGGCGGTTGTCGAAGAAAGGGGTGTCGGTCATTCCCGGCTCGATCAGGGTGACCTTGATGTCGCGGTTCTCGTGAATCTGGCGCAATTCCGCCCGCAGCGACTCGCTGATCGCCGTCGCCGCCCACTTGGTTGCCGAGTACATCGAGCCGGGCAGCGCCCGCCTGCCGGCCACCGAGCTGGTGATCACGAAGTGGCCGTCGCCGCGCTCGAGCAGGTGGGGGAGGGTGGCGCGGATCGTCAGGCCGACGCCGTAGACATTGGTCAGGACCATCGAGCGCCAGTGCTCGGGCGACTCCTCGAGGAAGCCACGCGAGGCGCCGAAGCCGGCGTTGGCGAAGACCACGTCGATACGGCCAAAGCCCTTGATCGCCGCAGCGGCCATCGCCTCGACCTGGTCCCACTCGGTGACGTCGCAACGAACGGCAAGCGCCCGCTCCTCGCCGCCAAGCTCATCAACAAGCTCCTCCAGCGGCTCCAACCGCCGCGCCGCAAGCACCAATCGGTACTTGGAGGCCGCAGCACGCGCCGTCGCAGCCCCAATCCCACTGGAAGCTCCGGTAATAAGCAGCACTGGATCGTCACTCATTTGCCGATTCTCGCAACTCCGGCCCGTCGAGAGCGAGCGGACGGGGGTCAGCGGACACTCAGCGCGAAGCGCGTCCGCTGACCCCCGCCCGCTCGCTCACCCAACCCAGTTGCGATAATCCCGATTCGTGGATCCTCAGCGCAAGCGAAAGATCCGGCTCGTGGTCGCCCTCAGCGTCGCCGTTCTACTGGCAGCGGCGCTCGTCTACACCTCTTTCAGCGCCGCCAGCGAGGCGAAGGAGCCCTCGCAGCTGCTCAGCGCTGCGCCCGGAACCAGCTACGACCTGACCGGCAAGGTCGTGCCGGGGTCGATCCGCCATGACGGCCAGGAATTGCGCTTTCGGGTTGCGGATCGCGAAGGCGGCGGCCCCACCCTCCCGGTCACCTACAGCGGCACCGTTCCGGACCCGTTCCGCGGCGGTCGCGAGATTGTCCTCACCGGGGAAGTCGAGCACGGCACCTTCATCGGCGAACGCGACACGCTGGTGACCAAGTGCCCGTCGAAGTTCACCACCTCGGAATGACAGCCAGCCTCGGCAGCGCCGTGCTGGCGCTCGCTTTTCTGACGATGGCCTTCGCCGCTGTCGCGGCGCTGATCGGGCGCAAAGGGGACGAGCGCTGGGTCCTCGCCTCGCGGCGCGCTGTGTACGGCGCCTGCGGGCTGCTCACCGTCTGCGTCGTCCTGATCGAGATCGCCTTCGCCAGCGACGACTTCTCCTTCAACATCGTCCAGCAGCACTCCTCGATCGAGACGCCGGCCTTCTACAAGCTGGCGGCAATGTGGTCGAGCCAGGAAGGCTCGCTGCTGCTCTGGGCCTGGGTGCTCTCGATCGCCTCCTCGCTGGCGCTCTACGCGACCCGCAATCGCCTGCGCGAGATCGTCCCCTACGCGACCGCGGTGATGGCCGGGATCGCCAGCTTCTTCACCGGCCTGATGCTGTTCGCCGGCGGCGTCAACCCCTTCGCCAAGCTGAGCCCGGCGCCGGCCGACGGGATCGGCCTCAACCCGCTGCTGCAGCACCCGAGCATGATGATCCACCCGCCGATGCTCTACTCGGGCTACGTCGCCTTCACGATCCCCTTCGCCTTCGCGATCGGCGCCCTGATCACCCGCCGCCTCGATGCTTCCTGGATCCGCGCCACCCGCCGCTTCGCCCTGATCGCCTGGGCCTTTCTCGGCTTCGGCCTGCTGCTCGGCGCCCGCTGGTCCTACACCGAGCTCGGCTGGGGCGGCTACTGGGCCTGGGACCCGGTCGAGAACGCGGCGCTGATGCCGTGGCTGATCGGCACCGCCTTCCTGCACTCGGTCATGGTCCAGGAGAAGCGCGGCATGTTGAAGGTCTGGAACGCCTGCCTGATCGTCGCCACCTTCTCGCTGGCGCTGCTCGGCACCTTCCTCGTCCGCTCCGGGGTGCTGCAGTCGATCCACGCCTTCGGCAACAGCACCGTCGGGCCCTACATCCTCGGTCTGATCGCAGTGGTCCTGGTCGGCTCGACCGCCCTGATCGTCTCCCGCCTCGACGACCTGCGCTCGCCGAAGCGGATCGACTCGCTCGCCTCGCGCGAGGCGGTCTTCGTCGTCAACAACCTGCTCCTGGTGGCGCTCTGCGCAGCGATCTTCTGGGGCACCTTCTTCCCGCTGATCTCCGAGTTCTTCACCGGCACCAAGTCCTCGCTGGCAGCGCCCTGGTTCGACCGCTACACGACGCCGCTGGCGATTCTGCTTGTCCTCTTCACCGGGATCGGGCCACTGCTCGCCTGGCGGCGGGTCAGCTGGAGCACCGCCAAACGGGTCTTCCTCGTGCCGACCCTGGTTGCGGCCGGGGTTGGCGTCGTCCTGGCGCTGCTCACCGATGTGACCCACCGGCCCTGGGCCTTCGCGCTCTTCGTCTTTGCGACCTTTGCCCTGGTCGGCCTGGCGCAGGAGTTCTGGCGCGGCGCGGCGGCGCGGCGCTCGCTCAAGGGCGGCTCGATGCCGGCGGCGCTGGTCGGGGTCGTCTCGCGCAACCGGCGCCGCTACGGCGGCTACATCGTCCACATGGGGATCGCCGTGCTGCTGATCGGGATCGCCGCCTCCTCGAGCTTCCAGACCAACCGCGACGTCGACCTCAAGCCGGGCGAGAGCGCCGCGATCGACGGCTACAAGGTCACCTACAAGCGAGCGACGGCGAGCGTCGACCGCCTCGCCTTCACCGCCGGCGCGGTGCTGCTGGTGGAGAAGGACGGCAAGAGCTTCACCCTGCACCCGGACCGCCGCTTCTACCGGCCGACCGGCGCTTCGGGGGGGGTCTCGGGGGGGACGATCTCGAATTACTTCGGCGGCGAATCGGACAGCGATATCGGCTTGAAGGCGGGCGTCCTGCGCGATTTCTGGACCGCGATCCAGCCCAGCATCACCGGCGTGCAGGGCGCAGCTCGGGCGGCGGACAAAGGCTTCAAAGCGTGTGTTTTGGGGACGGGCGCCGGCGTGCCGCCGCAGTGCCAGGCGGTGGCGGCGATGATGCGGGCGGCTGCCGCCAACCCAAGCCTGCGCCCCGCGGCGCTGGCCCAGATAGAAACGCTGCAGCTGGCGACCGCGAAGCAGATCGCCGATCGCTACGTTGCCGAAGGCGCCCCCGCCACCTTCCGCGTGATCGTCAACCCGCTCGTCACCTGGATGTGGATCGGCGGCCTGATCGCCCTCGCCGGTGCGCTGATCGGTCTCTGGCCAAGCCGCAGCACCCGGCGCGCCCTCGCCGCCGACTCAGAGCTGGAGGCGCAGAAGGAAGCCAAGTACCGCGAGATCCGCGACGCTGAACTCGATCACGCGGCCGGCAAGCTCTCCGACGAGGACTTCGCCTTGCTCGATGCCGAGCTGCGCAACGAGGCGGTCGAGATCCTCGACCGAGGCAACGGGTCCAACGGCAATGGCGCCAACGGCCGGCACGAGCCGACCGAGCGTCCCGCCGAGCCGGTCTAGTCGGCGCCTAGACCTTCAGCAGGACGATCGTGTTGACCGCGAAGAGGATCGCGAAGAAGATCGTCGCGCGGTCGAGGTTGCGCTCGACCATCGAGCCACCGCTGAAGCCACCACCGCCGCCACCGATGCCGAAGGCGCCGGAGAGGCCGGTGTCTTTTCCTGAGTGCAGCAAGATCAGGAAGATCAGCACGGCGGAGATGATTACTTGGATGAAGCCCAAAAAGGTTTCCACGGGGCGGATGGTAGCGGCCTGAATGCAACGACGTAGCTGACATTTAGCCGCGCCTTGTTGCGCTGATTTACAAAGATCGCTATCTTGTAAATCAAGAAGACGCTCTCGGGGTATTTGACAAGGAGGTGCAGCGATGGAGGCCGCAACGCATAGCCACGATCATGGGCCGGCGATCGAGCTCAACCCGGCCACCTGGAAGGACGCCAAGCGCTACGCCTGGCTGATGGGATTGGTCATCCCGTTCGCCCCCTTCATCGCCTGGGCCAGCGTCGAAGTCACCGGCGTCGAGGCCTTCTGGTTCTTCGGGCCGCTACTCGTCTTCGTCGCCTTCCCGCTGCTCGACATCGCGATCGGGGTGGACCCGAGCAACCCGCCCGACAGCATCCTCAAGTGGCTCGAGCAGGACCGCTACTACCGCTGGTGCACCTACCTCTTCATCCCGGTCCAGTACGCCGGCCTCGTCTTCGCCTGCTGGCTTTGGTCCAGCGGTGACCTCTCTGTTCTCGAGAGCCTCGGCCTGGCGGTGACGATGGGGGTGGTCGGCGGGATCGCGATCAACACCGCCCACGAGCTCGGTCACAAGCGCGAGAACTCGGAGCGCTGGCTGAGCCGGGTGGCGCTGGCGCAGACCGGCTACGGGCACTTCTTCATCGAGCACAACCGCGGCCACCACGTCCGCGTCGCCACTCCGGAGGACCCGGCCAGCTCGCGGCTGGGGGAGAGCTTCTGGGCCTTCCTGCCGCGCACCGTTGCCGGCAGCCTGCGCTCGGCCTGGGGGATCGAGTGCGGCCGCCTCGACCGCATGGGCAAGTCGCACTGGACGCTGCGCAACGACGTGCTCGGCGCCTGGGCGATGACGGTGGCGCTGTTCGCGACGCTGGCGATCGTCTTCGGCCCGGTCGTGCTGCCTTACCTGCTGCTGCAGGCGGTGCTCGGCTTCTCGCTGCTGGAGGTCGTCAACTACCTCGAGCACTACGGCCTGCTGCGCCAGCGCAAGGAGGACGGCCGCTACGAGCGCTGCCGCCCCGAGCACAGCTGGAACAGCAACAACGTCGCCTCAAACGTGCTGCTTTACCACCTGCAGCGCCACAGCGATCACCACGCCAACCCGACCCGTCGCTACCAGGCGCTGCGCCACGTCGAGGAGGCGCCGCAGCTGCCCACCGGCTACGCCGGGATGATCGTGCTCGCCTGGGTGCCGCCGCTGTGGCGGCGGGTGATGGACCCGCGCCTGGTCGAGCACTTCGACGGCGACCTCAGCCGGGCCAACATCCAGCCGCGCAAGCGCGACCGCATCCTCGCCCGCTACGGAGCCGCCTCGTGAGTCGCTGGCGCTGCCCCTCCTGCGGCTACGTCTATGACGAGCAGGCGGGGCACCCGCGCGAGGGCTTCCCGGCGGGGACGCCGTGGAGCGAGGTGCCCGACGAGTGGGCCTGCCCCGACTGCGGAGTGCGCGACAAGGTCGATTTCGAGCCCGACGAGGGCGGCGCCGGCGAGTGACCGCTTCCGCTGAGACGATTCCGGCGGTGGCCACCGCTCGCACGCCCTACCCGCAGGCCGCGCGCGCGCTGCTGCGCGAGACCCTCTTCGGCGCCGCCCGCGACGAGCTGCAGAGCCGCGCCTGGTCGGAGATCACGATGTCGGCGATCGCCGGCGCCGCCGGCGTCAGCCGCCAGACCCTCTACAAGGAGTTCGGCAGCCGCGACGAGTTCGGCCAGGCCTTCGTCATCCACGAGGGCGAACGCTTCCTCGACGGCGTCGAGGCCGCCGTGCGCGAGCACCTCGACGACCCCCGCGCCGCCGTCGGCGCCGCGCTCAAAACCTTCCTCGTCACCGCCGGCGAGGACCCCCTTGTCCGCATCCTGCTCAGCGACGACGGCACCGGCGGCATGCTCCCCTTCGTCACCACCCAGGGCATGCCCGTGGTCCAGTGGGCCACCGCCCGCCTCACCGCGACGATCGAGCAGGGCTGGCCGCAGGCTCCCGCCGACAAGGTCAGCCTCCTCGCCGAGTCCCTGGTCCGCCTCGCAATCAGCTACATCACCGCCCCGAGTGGTCCCCCGGAGACCACCGCCGTCCAGGCCGGCGAGCTGCTCGGCCCGTTCATAGACAAGGCGCTGGGCAGCTAGCTCGCGCCCGGCTCTCGCGGCTTCGAAGAGCGAGGGGATTTGCCGTAGTAGACGGCGAAGCGCCGGCTGAAGCCATGGCGCTCGTAGAAGCGCTGGGCGTTGACATTGGTGACCGTGGTGGCGATCGCCATCTCCTCTACGCCGAGCTCGGCGAGGCGTTGCCAGGTGGCCTCGAGCAAGGACACGCCTATTCCTTTGCCGCGCTGTCCGGCCAGGACGGAGAGGGTCTCCAGCTCGGCCAGGCGGTCGCCCGTTGCCCAGCTCGCGTAGGGCATGCCGGTCGTGACGCAGGCGTAGCCGACTGGGTCGCCGTCGGCTTCGGCGATGACGAAGAACGTGTCTTGGTCCTCGAGCCAGTGCTCGTACTTCGAGCGGCGGATGCGCCAGGCGTCGGCGGTGGCGCGTGGGGGAGTGCCGGGACCGAGCTCGGGAGTGATCTCGGCGTGGTGCGCCTGCAGGGCGTTCCAGACCGGCTCCAGGGCGGCGAGATCCTCAACCGAGTCGGCGTAGCGCAGGGTCAGGCCCTGACCGGGGTCCGGCGGGTCCGCCGGCCTGCCGCCGCGGGCCAGGCGTCCCTCCAGGCTGGCTTTGACCTCGGGCCACTCGGAGTCGATCACGCTGAAGCAGGCCGAGTCCCGCACGCCGACGCTTGGCGTGATCTTGTGGTTTCGCATGGTTCCCTCGAACTTGGCGGGGAGGGCGGCGAGCGCAGCACATGAGCGCTCGTTGCGGGTGTCGGTCTTGAACTCGACCCGCAGGCAGTCGAGCGCCTCGAAGGCGTGGCGCATCATCAGCAGCTTCGCCTCGACGTTGGCGCCGCTGCGCCAGGCGCTTGGGTTGAGCCAGGTCCAGCCGATCTCGACCACGCGGTCGAAGGGGCGGACGTTGAGGTAGCGACTGCTGCCGATCACGCGACCACTGCCAATGTCGCGGGTGACGAAGGTGCCCTCCTTGCCCGACCGTTCGCCCTCCCGAGTCAGCTCGATCCAGAGATCGAACCTCTCGCGCTCGTTCAGGTTGGCGAGCCAGGTCCAGATCTCGGGCGCCTGCGCTGCCTCCCAAAGTTCCTCGACGTGCTCCTCGCCGAAGGGCTCGAGCACGACGATCGACCCTTCGAGGCGTTCGGTCAGGTTCTCCACGGCGGCCATTCTGGCAACGGAGGACGAGCCTTGCGAGGACCGCGCTCGCGCTCAAAGCTGGGCGCGGACGAGGCGCAGGCCGATGTCGAGCTCCGCCTGCGTGCGCAGGTGGCCGTACTTCTCGTCCCAGCGCCCGCTCTCGAGATCGGCTTGCAGGCGCTCGAGCCCGCGCTCGGCGGCGCCGGGCGGCATCCGGTGCCAGATCGAGCTGGCGCGGCGGACCTCGGAGTCGAGCAGCCACTCCGGGCGATCCCAGAGGGCGATCGTGAAGCCGTCGAGGCAGCCGCGCGGCACCGGAACGGGGTCGAGCTCGGCGCTCGGCAGACCGGCGCGAAGCCGCGCCGGCGATGGCATCACCTCGCGGTCCATCGAGCCGGCTTCGGGGAAGTAGTCGTCGATCAGCCAGGCCTCCGAGGCGGCCTCGGCGTCGAGCGTCAGCAGCACGATCCTGCGCCGGGCTACGCGTCGCATCTCAGCCAGGCCGGCCTCGAGGTCGGGCCAGTGGTGAATCGTCAGCACGCCCATCGCCGCGTCGACGCTCTTGTCGTCGAGCGGCAGGGCTTCGGCGATGCCTTCGAGCGCGGGTGCCGCCTGCGGCGGGCGCTGGGCGATCATCACCGGGGATGGCTCGACCGCAATGACCTCGCGGTCGGCCGGCTCGTAGGAGCCTGCGCCCGCGCCCACGTTGACGACGCTTTGGGCGTCGCCGAGCGCCGCCCAGATCGCCGCCTCGATCCGCGGCTCGGGCTGGCGGAAGTCGGTGTAGTTGAGGCCCATGCGGTTGTAGGTCGGGCTGCTCATGAGGCTGAACGCGCTCCTTTTTTGCCAGGTTCGCCATCTCCCGAGCCGTGCTCGTGCAGGAGCTTGATCAGCAATTCGACGAAGTCGCCGTAGGCGTCCTCGCGCACGGCGCCGGGGCTGACCAGCGCTTCGATCGCCAGGCCGATCCCGAGCGCCCGCAGGATCAGCGCGAGTTCGTCGGGAGTGAGGGCGGCCTCGATTCCCTCGAGCTCCTGGTAGTGGGCGATGTAGGCGGCGATCGCCTCGCGCAGGGCGGCGGAGCGGGTGCCGAACCGTTCGGCCAGCTTGGGGTCGCGTCCAGCGTGGGCGACGAACTCCATGTGCAGGAGGAAGGACTCGCGATCCTTCGCGAAGCGCTCCATCCACTGGTCGGCGAGGGCGCGGGCCCGGATCTCTATCGGTGTGTCCTGGGGGAGGGTCGCCTGGGTCTCGGCGAGCTCGCGCGCCCGCTCGGCCATGTACTCCTCGAGCACGGCGAGGAAGAGGTCGGCCTTGCCGTCGAAGTTCGAGTAAACGGCGCCGTGCGAGTAGCCCGCCTGCTCGGCGATCTCCTCGACCGAGGCGCCCTTGTAGCCGCGGCGGCCGAAGACCGTGGCGGCGGTGGCGAGCAGCTCGGCGCGGGTGCGGGCCTGCTTCTCGGCGCGGGTCTCTCTTTTCGGTTCGCCTCTCATTCAGATTGCAATCCCCATTTGAATTATGATACCAATCTCATATGGATACGACAGGACGAGGCGACCCGCTCGAGATCCTCGGTAGCTGGCTCGACGAGGCCCGCGCCGCGCAGCCGCCCGCCGCGGGCGCAATGACTCTGGCCACCGTCGGCGAGGACGGCCGTCCTTCGGCCCGGGTGGTCTCGCTAAAGCAGCTGGAGGCCGACGCGTTGATCTTCACCACTGGGCTTTGGAGTCGCAAGGCGGAGGAGCTGCGCCTCAACCCCCGGGTCGCGGCCGTCTTTTACTGGCCGGTCCAGAGCCGCCAGGTGCGGGTCGAGGGCAGGGGAGAGGTGGCGGAGCGCGAGCTCGCCGAGCAGCTCTTCGCCGGCCGGCCGCGCGGCCACCAGCTGCAGGCGATCGTCTCCCGGCAGGGCGAGACGATCGAGGGGCTCGGGCCGCTGCGCGAGCGACTTGAGCAACTGCGTGAAGAGACGGCCGGCCAGGAGATCGAGTGCCCACCCGACTGGGGCGCGATCAGGATCGTGCCGGACCGGATCGAGTTCTGGGAGGAAGAGCCGGACCGCCTCCACGAGCGCCACCTCTACGAGACCGACTGCAGCCGATGGAAGATCTCGCGCCTGGCCCCGTAAATCAAGCGAACTGCATCAAATTTCCGGTCCAGCAGGCAGGAAATTTGATGCAGTTCAGGTCTCCAGAATCAGCGTCACCTGGCCGTCGTTGACCAGGGCCACGCCCATGCATGCGCCGGAGACGCCCTTGGCGGCGCCGAGGCGCTCGCAGAAGCGGTCGTAGAGCGGCTCGGCTTCGGGCCCGGGCGCCGCTTCGAGGTAGCTGGGGCGGTTGCCCTTGCGGGTCTCGCCGTAGAGGGTGAACTGGCTGACGCAGAGCACCTCGCGCTTGCCCAGCGGCTCGTTCATCCGCCCCTCGGCATCGTCGAAGATCCGCAGCGCCAGCACCTTGTCGGCGAGGCGGTCGGCGTCCTCGGCGCCGTCGCCGCGCCGCACGCCGAGCAGGACCAGCATCCCCGGCCCGATCTGGGCCACCCGCTCGCCCTCGACGTCGGCCGCGGCTTGGCTGACCCGCTGGACCAGCGCCCTCAAGTCCGCCTCCCGTGCATCGCCGCAAGGTACAGCTTTGGGGCGAGGGAGAAAATAAAAATGGATCTCATTTTGATTTAATCCCGCCCTTGCTCGAGCCCTTCCAGCTGCCGTTCGTCCAGCGTGGCTTGATCGAGGTGCTGATCCTCGCCGTGCCCGCCGGCCTGCTCGGCACCTGGATCGTCCTGCGCGGGCTCGCCTTCTTCTCCCACGCGGTCGGCACCGCCGCCTTTCCCGGGCTGGTGCTGGCCGACGGGCTGGGGTTCGCCGCGCCGCTCGGCGCCTTCGGCACCGCGGTCGTCTTCAGCCTTGGCGCCTCGCTGCTCAGCCGTCGCGACGAGGAGGGGCGCGATAGCGCCGTGGCGATCGTTCTCGTCGGCTGCCTCGCCGCCGGCGTGATCCTCGCCAGCGACGTCTTCGGCTCCGGCGCCAACGTCGAGACCCTGCTCTTCGGCAGTCTGCTGCTGGTCGACGGCGGCGACATCGCCCTGGCTGCCGTTGCCGCGGCGGCCGCCCTCGCCGCCTCGTTGCTGCTCGGCCACCGCTGGCTCGCCGCCGGCTTCGACCCCGGGACCGCGGGAGCGGTGGGGGTGGGCGACCGCGGCCTCGACCTTGCCCTGCTCGGCCTGATCGCCCTTGCGACCACGGCGGCGCTCTCGGTGGTTGGGGCGCTGCTGGTCACGGCCCTCTTCGTCGTGCCGGCGCTGACGGTGCGCCTCTTCGCCGAGCGAATGCGGACGTGGCAACTCGCCAGCGTCGCCCTGGTTGCTGCCGAGGGAACGATCGGTCTCTGGCTCTCGGTCAAGACCGACGCGCCGCCGGGGGCGACGATCGCCGTGGTCGCGGGTGCTGTCTTCGCTCTTGCCGCTGCGGCACGGGCGCTGGCCCGAGCGCCGCGGGCGCCGGTCCTTGCTGCGGCCGGCCTGGTGCTGGCGGCCCTGCTCGCGGCCGGTTGTGCCAGCGGCTCGGGCGCCCGCGACGGCCAGATCGAGGTTGTTGCGACGACGACCCAGATCGGCGACTGGGTGCGCGAGGTCGGCGGCAACGCCGTCGCGGTCGACCAGATCCTGCAACCGAACACCGACCCGCACGAGTACGAGCCGCGGCCCAGCGACGTCGCCGGGGCGGCGGAAGCGAAGCTCGTCTTTGCCAACGGTGACGAGCTCGACAGCTGGATCGATCAGGTCGTCTCCGACAGCGGCAGCAATGCGCAGGTCGTCGATCTGGGCGCGAGCGTGCCGGTGCGGCTGCCGGGCGAGTCGAGCGGTGCCGAGGCCTCGAAGTACGACCCCCACTGGTGGCACGACCCGCGCAACGCCGAGTTCGCGGTGCGCGAGATCGCCGACCGCCTGGCGCTCGCCGACCCCGCGCACAAGAAGGAATTCGACCGCAACGCCGGCGCCTACCTGGCCAAGCTGCTCTTTCTCGACGGCGAAATCGCCACCTGCATGAACTCGGTTCCGCCCGCCCGCCGTAAGCTGGTCACCGATCACGACGCCTTCGGCTACTTCGCCCAGCGCTACGGGATCGAAGTCGTCGGCGCCGTGATCCCCTCGCAGACGACGCAGTCGCAACCCTCGGCGAAGGATCTCAGCGCCCTCGTCGGCCTGATCGAACGCGAGCACGTCGAAGCGATCTTTCCCGAGAGCTCGCTGAGCCCGAAGGTCGCCGAAGCGATCGCCGACCAGACCGGCGCCTCGGCCGATTACACGCTCTACGGCGACGCCCTCGGCCCCGCCGGCTCCGATGGCGCCACTTACCTGCAGATGGAGGCGGCCAACGCCAACGCGATGGCGCGCGGCTTCACCGGGGGGAGGCGTGGATGCAAGCTGAGCCCCTAATCGAGGCCGCCGGCCTCAGCGCCGGTTACGGCGGGACGCCGGCGATCTCCGGGGTCGAGTTCACCCTTGCGGCCGGCCAGACGCTGGCCTTGCTCGGTCCCAACGGGGGCGGCAAGACAACCCTGCTGCGGGCCGTGCTCGGCGAGCTGCGCCCGGTCGAGGGAACGCTGCGCGTCGGCGCCGCCTGCGGCGTCGTGCCGCAGACCGAGCGCTCGCGCCTCGACTACCCCGTCTCGGCGCTCGACGTGGCGACGATGGGAACGCTCTCGCGCCTGCCCTGGTGGCGGCGGCCGGGCCGGGCCGAGCGCGAGGCGGCGGCGCGGGCGCTCGACCGGGTCGGCCTCGGGACCCTCGCCGGCGAGACCTTCGGACGCCTCTCCGGCGGCCAGCGCCAGCGCGTCCTGATCGCCCGGGCGCTGGTCCAGGACGCCAGCGTGCTGCTGCTCGACGAGCCCTTCTCGGGGCTCGACCGCCCCAGCGCCGAGGGGCTGGAAACGCTGATCGCCGAGCTTGCCGCCGAGGGGCGGGGAATCGCGATCGCCACCCACGATCTCGAGCAGGCGCGCGGCTGCGACTTCGTTCTCTGCATCAACAAGCGCCAGGTCGCCTGGGGGCGCCCCGAGCAGGTGCTCGCCGACGTCGGCGTCCTGGAGGCGACCTATGGCGGGGCGATCGTCGAGATCCCGGGCAGCGGCGGCCGGGCGATCTTGCCGCCGCACCATCACCACCACTGAGATGCTCGAGCCCCTGCAAGAACCGTTCATGCAGCGCGCCCTCGCCGAGGTCGTCCTGGTGGGGGCGGCCGGCGGCGCGCTGGGCTGCTGGGTCGTCTTCTACGGCCTCTCCTACGCAGCCGAGTCGCTCGCTCACTCGATCTTCCCCGGGCTCGTCCTCGCCGCGATCGCCGGTGTCCCGTTGCTGCTGGGGGCCGCCCCGGCGATCGTCCTCGCGGCGCTGGCGATCGCCCTCTGCGCGCGGGTCGCCGGGATCGGCCGCGAGGCCGCGGTGGCGGTCGTGGTGACGACGATGTTCGGGCTCGGCGCGCTGCTGGCGCTCTCGCCACGCTCGCCGCCGGGAATCGAGTCGCTGCTCTTCGGCGATGTCTTCGGCGCCACCGACGCCGACCTCCTCGCCGCCGCCGCCCTCGCCCTGCTGGTCGCCGTCGCGCTCCGCCTCCTCCACGGCAGGCTGCTCGTCGCCGGCTTCGACCGCGCCATGGCGCGGTCGCTGGGCGTCTCGCCCGCCTTCGCCGACGCGGCCCTGCTGGTCCTGCTCGCGGCCGGGATAGTCGTTGCCGTCCAAGGCCTCGGCAACCTGCTCGTCGTCGCCGTCTTCGTCGGTCCGACCGCGGCGGCGCGCCGGCTCAGCGATCGCATGCTGCCGATGATGCTGCTCGCGGTCGCGCTGGCGATCCTCGCCGGCGTCGGCGGGCTCTACCTCTCCTATTACGCGGGCACGGCCGGCGGCGCCTCGGTCGCGCTGGCGATCGTCGCGGTCTACGCGCTCTCTCTGCCGGCCTCGCGTTTGCGGGCGGGTCGCGCCAGGCCACCTGCTCCTGCGGCGGATACAGTCATCTGAATGCCGACCAAGGTTGACAGCGCCTGGGCCGAGCATGCGCTCGCCTCGCTGCGGCAGGCCGGCTACCGTCGCGGTGGCGCCCGCACCGCCGTGGTCGAGGCGCTGGCCGGCCACGACTGCGCGGTCACCGCGCTGGACCTCGACGACGAGCTGCGCCGCCGCAAGCCCGCCGTTGGGCGCGCCAGCGTCTACCGGGCACTCGAGCAGCTCGAGCAGCTCGGCCTGGTTCAGCGCATGGAGGTGAGCCGCGGCACCGCCGGCTACGAGCGGGTCGAGCCCGGCGGCGAGCACCACCACCACGCGATCTGCCGCAACTGCGGCCGCATGGTCCCCTTCGAGGACTCCTCGCTGGAGCGAGCGATCGCCAAGCTCTCGGACGAGATCAGCTTCGAGGTCACCGACCACGACGTGGTCCTGCGCGGCCTCTGCGAGCGCTGCTCGTGAGTGACTTGGGCACGATCTTCCTGCTCTCGCTGCTGGCGATGTTCAACCCGACCCTGCTTGCCGCGGTGACGCTGATGCTGCTGACCGAGCACCCGAAGCGACTGATGCTGGGCTACCTGCTCGGCGCCTACACGACCAGCATCACGGTCGGGCTGGCGATCGTCTTCGCCCTGCACGACTCGGGCGCAGTCAGCACCAGCAAGCAGACGATCGGGCCGGTCGAGGACCTCGTGATCGGCGGCCTGCTGCTGTTGGTCGCCTACGTCCTCGGTACCGATCGCGACCAGCCGCTGCGCGAGCGTCGCGAAAGACGCAAGCTCGCCAAGCAGTCCAAGAACGGGAAAGAGAAGAAAGAACCACTGCCGATGCGCCTGCTCGGTCGCGGCTCGCCGCGGATCGCCTTCGTCGTCGGGCTCCTGCTCAGCTTCCCGGGCGTCTCCTACCTGACCGGGCTCAGCCATATCGACAAACTCGAAGCCGGCGTCGCGCCGACGGTCCTCCTGGTGATCGCCTTCTGCCTGGTCCAGCAGCTGCTGCTGGAGGTGCCCCTTGTCGGCTACATCCTCAAGCCCGAGGCGACCCAGGGCGCCGTCGACGGCTTCCGTGACTGGCTCGCCCGCAACGGCCGTCGCGCCGGGATATGGGTTGCCGTCGTGCTCGGTGCACTCCTCGTCATCCGCGGAATCGCCGGGCTGGTGAGCTGAGGGTGGCCAAGTGGGGGGTCCTGGTCGTGCTCGGCGCCGCCCAGTTCCTAATGGTGCTCGACCAGGCGGTGATGAACGTGGCGATCTCGCAGCTGGTCGAAGACTTCGACACCACCGTCACCACGATCCAGGCGGTGATCGCCTTCTACGCGCTGGTGATGGCCGGGCTGATGCTGACCGGCGGCAAGCTCGGCGACATCTGGGGGCGGCGCCGCGCCTTCACGATCGGCCTCGTCATCTACGGCGCCGGCTCGGCGCTGACCGCCGCCTCCTGGAACGTGCCCTCGCTGATGTTCGGCTGGTCGATCCTCGAGGGCATCGGCGCCGCACTCGTGATCCCGGCCCTGATCGCGCTCGTCGCCGGTAATTACAAGGGCAACGACCGGGCGATCGCCTACGGCGTGCTCGGCGGAGTGGCGGGCGCCGGCATCGCGGTCGGCCCGATTCTCGGCGGCTGGGCGACCACCGAGCTGAGCTGGCGGGTCGTCTTCATCGGCGAGGTCGTCGTCGCGATCGGGATCTTGATCGGGACGCGGCTGATCAAGGACCCGGCGCGCGAGCAGGAGGCACCGCAGCTCGACTGGGTCGGCAGCGTGCTCTCGGCCGCCGGCCTGGCGGTCCTCGTCTTCGGCGTCCTGCAGGCGAGCAACTGGGGCTGGCTGCTGCCGCGCAGCTCGCCACTCGAGCCCTTCGGCTTCTCGCTGACGCCGTTCGTGATCGCGGCCGGCGGGCTGATCCTCGCCGCCTTCGTCGCCTGGGAGCGCCGCCGCGAAGAGCACGGCCTCGAACCGCTAGTCCACCTGCCGTTGCTGCGCATTCCCCAGTTGCGTGGCGGGGTCGCGATGTTCCTCGCCCAGAACCTGATCCTGATGGGCGTCTTCTTCACCATCCCGCTCTTTCTTCAGGTCGTGCAGGGACTCGATGCGCTCGAAACCGGGGTGCGGATGCTGCCCGCCTCCGCCGGCCTCTTCTTCGCCGCTCTCGCCGGCTCGGCGCTGGCCAAGCGCTTCGCCCCGCGACCGCTGGTGCGGACCGGGCTGGGGATCGTCTTCGTCTCGATCCTGATGCTGATGGCGACGATCGAGCCCGAACTCGACAACGGCTCCTTCCTGATCGCGATGGGGGTGCTCGGGATCGGCATGGGCCTGATCGTCTCCCAGCTCGGCAACGTGGTTCAGTCGGCCGTCGGCGATGACGACCGCAGCGAGGCGGGCGGGTTGCAGAGCACCGCGCAGCAACTCGGCTCCTCGCTCGGCACGGCGCTGCTCGGGGCGATCGTGATCACCGGCCTGATTGCCGCCTTCAGCGCCAACGTCGCGGGCGACGCGCAAATCTCCAGCGACGTCCAGAGCCAGCTCGAAGTGAAGCTGAGCGCGGGGGGGAGCTTCGTCTCCTCCGCAGAGGTTCGGGCTGGCGCTACCGCCGCGGGTGTCGATGCCGCCACCACCGAGGCGCTGGTCGGGCACTACGAAGACGCGCAGCTGAACGCGCTGAAGACCGCCTTTCTCTTCGCCGCCCTGCTCACGCTAGCCTCGTACTGGACGACGCGGCGCCTGCCGACGCAGCGCTTCGATCAGCTGCAGGCCGGCCCCGATCCTCCCCAGCTCGACCCCGACCCCGTACCCGCCTGATGACCGACCCACTGCACGGTTCCAGCTCTGCCGCCGAGCGCGCCGCCGCCGGCAAGGCGGCGCGGGCGCAGGCGCCGCGCTCCAGCCACGGCGCTTGGAAGCCGGCCGCCGACCGGCCCGATCCGGTCGAGCTGCTCGAGAGCCAGGCGACCTCGCGGGTCGGTCAGCTGGTCCCGCTGCGCTACGGGCGGATGCTGGTCTCGCCCTTCACCTTCTACCGCGGCGCCGCCGCGGTGATGGCGGCCGATCTCGCCGGCACCGCGCGCAGCGGCTTCGACGTGCAGCTCTGCGGCGACGCCCACCTCTCCAACTTCGGCGCTTTCGCCTCGCCGGATCGCGAGTTGCTCTTCGACGTCAACGATTTCGACGAGACCCTGCCGGGGCCTTGGGAGTGGGACGTGATGCGGCTTGCCGCGAGCTTCTCCGTCGCCGGGCGTGCGCAGGGCTTCAAGCGCCGCGAGCGCCTGCGGATCGTCGCCACGATGGCAGCCGAGTACCGCAAGGCGATGCAGCGCATGGCCGGCCTCGGCAACCTCGAGGTCTGGTACACGAAGATGGATGTGGAGGCGATCGCCAGGGGCTGGGAGTCCGCCGTGGGCGAGAAGGAGACCGCTACGTTCCGTCGCAATCTGGAAAAGACCCGCGCCAAGGACCGGATGCGCGCCCTCTCAAAGCTGACCCGCGAAGTCGACGGTGAGCTGCGCATCGTCAGCGAACCGCCGCTGATCGTCCCGCTCGACGAGCTGGTCGACGAGGACGCTGACATCGAGGGCGCCGTGCGGAAGATCATCGCCGACTACCGCGACACGCTGCCCGAGGATCGCCGCGTCCTGCTCGACGGCTACCGCTTCGTCGACGCCGCGCTCAAGGTCGTCGGCGTCGGCAGCGTCGGCACCCGCGCTTTCATCGTGCTGATGCTGGGGCGCGACGGCGGCGACCCGCTCTTCCTCCAGGCCAAGGAAGCGCAGCGCTCGGTGCTCGAGCCCTACGCCGCATCGAGTGCCTTCGAGAACCAGGGTGAGCGCGTCGTCCAGGGCCAGCGCCTGACCCAGGCCGCCAGCGACATCCTGCTCGGCTGGGTAAAGGCAAAAGGCATCGACGGCAAGCAGCGCGACTTCTACGTGCGGCAGCTCTGGGACCAGAAGGGCTCGGCCAAGGTCGAGAGCATGGATGCTCGCGCCCTCACTGCCTACGCTCAGATCTGCGGCACGACCCTGGCCCACGCCCACGCCCGCAGCGGCGACCGCATCGCGATCGGCGCCTACCTCGGCAAGAGCGACACCTTCGACAAGGCGATCGCCGCCTTTGCCGAGGCCTACGCCGATCAGAACGAAAGCGACTACGCGGCGCTTAAAGCGGCGGCCGACGAGGGCCGGATCGAGGTCATGGAGCCCTCGGCCTAGAGAGCAGCGCCCTCTCGTGGGCGCGCCGGATCTCGAGCGCGAGCGCTTCGAGCGCTGCTTTCGCGAGCACTACGCCCAGTTCTTGCCTTCGCGATGCGGCGGGTCTCTGGCCGCGATGCTCGGAAGACGCGGTTGCCGAGGCGTTCGCGGTCGCCTGGCGCAGGCGCGATCGCATCCCCGATCACGCCCTGCCGTGGCTCTATGCGGTGGCGCTGCGCGTGTTCTGAACCATTACCAACTGGCGGTCAAGGTAGCCGGCACGGTCTCCTGCGGCTGGGTCGAAAGCTGGCTGGCGGCGATCAAAGCCGACGACGATTCGCGCGCCCGCGAAGCCGTCGAGGCGATGGCGACCTCGCACCGCTGGCCGAGATTCGGGCTCACTTTGCCGTCGTCGCGTAGCGTTCGAATTCGCCCTGTTCGAGCTGTGGTTCGGGAAGGTCATAGCGGTACCGGTCGCGCTGTGCAGCGCCCCCTGACGGGTCGTATTTGACGGTGTATTCGACTTCCAGTCCGCCCGAGTCGGCGGTCAGCGTGAATTCCCGGCCGAGGTCATTCGCGCTGGGTGGCTGCGGCCACAGCCACGCATTGCGTTCGCGCATCGCGCCAAACCAGGCGCTGGCCACCGTCGGCGGCAGCTCTACATACGGAGCCGCGAAATTCGGCATGCCGGGCAGGTGCGTTGCGTTGCGGACGAGGGCGAACGTTCCCTGTGGAGTGGTAACAGCGGTGGTGTCGCCTTCCACAACTTTCTTGGTCGGGTATCCGCCCAGGGGCACGATCTTGTGCCGGATCAGGTCGATTACGTTTTTAGCGGCGGGTGCGAGGAAGATCGCCGGTCCGAACTCATGCGAGGTGACCGCAACGCTGCGTACTTCGCCGATGCGATTGTGGCCGATCGTGTAGACGAAATCGCCGTGCGGAGTCCCGACGACGACCGCTTTTTCCGTACAGCCACCGATGTTGCCGGGCGGCGGGTTTGCGTTCAGCGCCTCGCCTCCGTAGTAGAGGGCATTGAGCTTGTCGCGCGCCCACGCGGGCGCGCCGCGAGCCGGTGGGAACCGGCACGTTTCTTCGTCGTTGGCGAATTCCGTCGTTTCCGGCTCGTCGGCGCGGCCCTTGCCGCCGCCACCGGCAGAGTCATCGCGCGTTTTCCTCGAGCCCCCCTTGCGGTGCTTCGTGATCGCGGGCGGGGGCTTGAGCGCTTCCCGCAGGGCGGCCTGGCCGGCCGCGATCCAGGCCACCGCGAAACCGATCGCCATTGCGACGACTATGACCGTGCGCGTCCTGCTTAGTCCCGGACGCCAGGGCGGCTTCGATAGAGCGCCGAGAAGCTTTTGCGGCCCCGGCCCGTGGTCCCCTTCTGCGATCTGGCCGATGTCGTCCTCGACATCGAGGATCTTTTTGAACGGCCGTCGCGTTTTGTAGAGATCGGTGCCCTGTTCGAGGCCCTCAGCGGCGACGATCTTGCGGATTTTCTCCTGCAGGGGTTCATAGAAGGTCCAGGAGACCGCGAAGGCTACGCCGATTCCCAGCAGCACCTCAGGCGAGGCCGGCAACAGCAGCGCCGCCAGGGCGATCCCGATCGGCACCGCCCAGCCGAAGAAGATCTCGCGGTACAGCTTTGGCCGCAGGCGCTCGACCCGCCAGTGGCCGAGGCGAACCCGGGTTCTTGTGTTGACGACGTGGAAGGCCAGCAGGGCGAGCGCGACAAAGCCGAGCAGCTTCTCGGCGACGGGGCCGATCGGCCAGCCGACGAACGCCGAGTAGGCAACCGGTGCGACCGCGCAGACCGTCCCCGCGATCTGCCCTGTGACCTTCAGGCACTTGCGCCCGGTGATCCGCCTCTTTGGCTCGGGGCGTTTCGATCCGCTCATGGCCCGCCCCGACTCCGCCGCCATCGCCCTGCCCCTATGACTTCCCCTTCTCCCATTTTTCCCTCCAAGAGTCTCCGGGCCGGCGCGATGCCGGCCGTCTGAGCGCCGGCGCCGCCCGCCGGTCGTACTTATCTCCGCCGCATTCATGAATCAACGCAGAGGGAGGGAGGCGTCGCGTCAGAGCACAGCGTCCGCCAGCGTCAGCAGGCGTCGGAGATCGTCTTGGTCCAGTAGGGTCGAGTGCTCAGGAGGGGACGATCAATACAGAACACCCTATACGGGTCAGAGTTTTGGGGGAGTGGACCATTACTCGGGACGGCAACGACGTACGCATCGGCGCCGACCCAGAGGCGCTTCTCCATGCGCTCGTGATGGCCGAGGGAGAAATCGACGCCGAAAAGCTCGTCTCGGTTCTGCCCGATCGCGACAATCTCGAAACCGATCGCAAGAAGGCGATGAAAGGGGCCCTCAGCACACTGCGTAACGACAAACGGTACAGGCTCAGCATCAGCAGGGAGAAAGATCCCGTGACTATGAGTCACGACCAGCCACACGCAAGTATCGACCTGTGGGAATTCTTCGAATTCGCACAGTTAAAACGCTACAAAGAGGCGGCCAAGCTGATTTCCGCAGGCAGCCGGGGGCCCGTTCAGCTCGAGAAGTTCGCCGACCACAACAAGCTCTGGAAGCCGATGTCGAAAAAATTCGACCTGGTGAAGCGCGAGGTCATGGCGGCGGTCAAGGGGGAAATCGGGAGCAATCGCATGATGCGCGATACCCGCAAGCTGTTGCTCGAACGCAGCTTGGTTCCCGGGGTCGGCGGCGAGGTTCAGATCGGTGAGGTGCGGGGGGAGATCGAGCCGATCGGCATTCCCTGGTACTCGCTCAAGCCGGATACGGGGCTCGTGTTAGAACCCCTTCCGCCATACCTCTCCGGCCTGCTCGAGGACGAGGCGACGCCTCAGCGCGTGATCGTGATCGGCGATCACGGACGGGGGAAGACGCTGGCCGCGATCGCTTCCTACCTTGAGATGACCGATCATCTTGAAAAAGCGGATGCGACACATGAATCGCGACCGATCATCTACGTCGACGGGGAAATCGAGGGTTTAGACACGGGTTTTGCAACCGACGAGTGGCTCGACGAGTACCTGGATAAGTTCGACGCGATCGGCCATGGGCAGCGGATAGCGATCGTGCCCCACGCCGACGCGTTCTTCCTGCGCGAGAAGCGCCCGCTTAAGGAGATCCTCGGCTGGCGCATGTTTCGCGAGGGCGATGTACTGCTCTGTTGCAGCGAGCAGTTCTACTTGACGAGCCTGAGATTCGAGGGATACGCAACCCACGTGGTCCGGCTCGAGCCCTGGGAGCCGGAGACTCAGCTGGCGTACATATCCGCCCGTTTCGGGAAAAAGACGTGCGCCGCTTTTGCGGCGTGGCGAGACGCAGATCCCACGGAGATGCGGGCGGAACTCTGCGAGGTTCCCCTGCACCTCATCTATGTGGTGCCGATCGTCGGCGAAAACGACGAGGCGCTCGAACGAATCTCGGTCCGCTGGCACCTTTTCGATCAGCTGTCGCGCCTTCGTCTCGATACCGCTGGCCACGCGCTCAAAGAGGACGATCGCTTCAACGAGCTCGCGGCGATCGCCCATCGCTTCTACCGCTCGGATTCGCCCTCCGGTTCTTCGATCGGCTTCAACCCGGAGGAGCTGCGCGATTTCTTGAAGGGCTTCGACGACCGGGACCCGGAGGCGCGAGCCGACGCGCTGCTCAACAACACGCTGCTCGTCGCCCCTCCGTCGGGCAGCGACGAGCACTGCTTCGAGATGGCGGCTTGGGGATGGTTCTTTGCCGCCAGCCACCTGGCTCGCGTGCTGAAGCTGAGCGATCCGCCCGAACCGGCTCTGAAGGCGTTTGGCAAGTACTTCCTGCCGGAGGTGATGGACTTCTGCGAGGAAATGCTGCTCGAGGCGCTGCCTTTGCACGAAGAGACCATCCTGGGCGCGCTGCGCCATGCCCTGCTCGAAGACGAGGAGACCGAGCTCCGCCCGATGCAACGGGCCTTCTCAAGAAGTCAGGTCGGCTACCTACTGGCCCTGCTCGGCGACGAGGCCATCCGTGAGGAGCTCTCGCGGATGATCGACCCCCAGGCGGCGACGGCGGAGTCCGATCCCCTGGTGCGAGACGAAATAGAGCGAGGCCTGAAGGGCTCGAAATTGCGCCTGGCCGCCGATGCCTTCGGGCATCGCGGCGGGGTCTAGGGCGAAGGCCCTGGCCGGAGTCAAGCCCGGCTCACCGCGGCTCGGGTGCCCATCCGCTCATGCCTTAGATGGGCTTGTAGGATTTCGGACGGATGACGATGGCACCGGGGTGGGGGAAGGTAGTTGCCCGGCTGGGCGGAGCGCTCGCGCTCGCGCTGGGTTGCCTTCTGCTCTGGCTGCCTTCAGCCCTTGCCGCGCTTCCCGCCAACGACGACTTCGCCAACCGCGAGGTGCTGAATGGCAGCCTGCCGATCGAAGTTCCGCGCTCGAACGCCGGCGCGACCAAAGAGAGCGGGGAGTACCTCGGCACGCCTTTCGCCGCCGGGCACTCGGTCTGGTTCGAGTGGGAAGCGACCGACGACGGCTGGGTCACGGTGGGCGGCTGCGACACAGATTTCGTCGATGTGATCGGCGTCTTCACCGGCACCGCGGTCAACGCCCTGACCAGCGTCGCCAGCGGCAATGCCAGCGAAGGCCCGCACTGCCCCTTCGGCCAGCGCGAGTACACCTTCAAGGCTAAAGCCGCGACCAAATACGAGATCGCCGTCGACGGCAACCCCTTCTCCATGCCGGAAGCGCCGCCACCGCTCACCGAAGGCACTTTCCAGCTGCGGATCGAAGCCACGCCACCGCCGACCAACGACGATTTCGCCGATGCGGAGCCGATCGTCACTCATCTGGAAGAAGAATTCGAAGGCCAGGCCTTCTACTTCGGCTCCGCCTTCGGCTACAACTGGAACGCGACCGAGGAGAGCGGCGAGCCGGTCCATATCGGCGGTCCCAACGGGGCCTCCGCCTGGTACTCGTGGACGGCGCCGGCCTCCGGCGAGGCGAGGATCGGCGGCTGCTGCGGCTCGGCCCTGAGATTGGGCATCTACAGGGGCGACGGTCTCGACGCTCTGCAACTGCTCTTCGGCGGCATGGGCCCGGGGGGCTCGGCGACCCTCTCGGTCAAAGCCGGGGACACCTACAGGATCGTCGCCTACGGCCTGAACGACGAATCCAGCGGCGAAGCCGCGATGGGCAGCTTCCAGATCGACGTCTCGATGCGAGCGCCGGTGCCGGCTCCTTCTTCGAGTGGCGGGAGCGCGCCGCCATCGCCTCCGGCGGCCGACACGACGCCGCCGGACACGACGATCTCCAAAAGCGTGTTGAAGCGGCTCCCTCCGATCTTGGTCTTCCGTTTCCACTCCAGCGAGACGGGGTCGACGTTCCGCTGCAAACTCGATAAATCTCCGATCGCGGCCTGCCCGTCATCGCGGCGCTTCGGGCATCTCGAGCCGGGGCCCCACGTGCTCAAAGTCTTCGCTGTCGATGCAACCGGGAATAAAGACTCAAGCCCCGCGATAGCGCGGTTCAGCGTTCCGGGAAAGACAAAAAGCCGGTCGTAGTCGACTCGGCGCTCAGTCCGCGCCGATCAGCTCGATCCGGTTGCCCCACGGATCTGTGCTGTAGAACCTGCGCGTTCCTGGGATCGCGTCGTCCCACTGCACGGCGACACCGGCTGCCGTCAGTCGCTCGGCGATTGGATCGAGATCGGCGAGCCTGACGCGCAGCGCGGGGTGGGCCTTCGTCGCGGGCGTGAAGTCCTTCGTCACGCCGACATGAAGTTGATGGGCTCCGCAGGCAAACCAGGCGCCACCGCGATCCCGGAGGGCCAGGGGCTTCTCCAGCTCGGGGAGCCCAAGCAATTCCCCGTAAAACCGCCTGGCGTCGCCCTCGCTCCCGACCGGCGCGGCAACCTGAACGTGATCCAGTCCGATGATCTGCACCGCCTCACCGTATCTCTGGTTGGTCTGGGCTAGTCGATCTCGGGAACACCGCGGCCTTGTAGCACCCGGCTGGCCAGCCCCCACAACGCGTAGGCGATCGCCAGGCCGATCAGCAGGAACTTGAGGCTCGCGCAGGCCGTTGCGAAAGGCGCCGCAAGGCTTCCCCCGTGGCCACCGAGGACGAGGAGCCAGGCGATGTTTTCGGCGGCGTCGAAGAGGGCGGCCGCGGCGGCGAAGAACGGCGTCGCGATCCCGGCGATCGCGAGCCCCCGCAGGCCGCGTTCCCTGGCGAAGTCGCGAGTGGCAAGCGCCGCCAGCGTGAAGAAGGTTCCGTAGCTGAGCATGAACCCGAAGTCGATCCAGAGCGACAGCCGCGCGAGATACCGGCCGTGGCTTCCCCATTCGCCCATGATCTGGGCCGCCCGCCGCTCGCTGCCGGCAAACTCGAGCCCGAGGATGGACGGCCCGCCGCTCGCTTCCAGCTTCCGATCGATGAGGAGGAGGGCGATGTCGAACGCCACCATCGCGATCCCGAAGGCGATGAGCAATTGCTTGCGATTGGGATGGGTCATCTAGCCCTCCGCCACTGCGGTCGTAGGCGGCGTGATTTCAATAAGAAGATCGTCGCTTGCACCGCGAGCGCTGCCGTCAGCGCAGCCGAGAACGCCGCCGGGCCGCCGAGCGAGTCCAGGCAAGAGGCGAGTACGAAGCAAAAGGTGGCGAAGCCGTAGAAGCCGACGAGGAAGTTCCGCAGCAGCACCCTGACCTGACCGAAGCCACCGTGGGCGTGGGTGAAGACCGCCAGCACGCTGGTGACGATCGGGAACGGCGCCAGAAGTCCGCTGAGGTGCGGCCCGAGGGCGCCCGAGGCGGCGGTGAGCGCGACCACCAATGCCAGCGCCGCAAGCGCCCGCGCCGGCAGGTCCCACCAGGGCGGTGCCGCGACGGCCGCCGGCGTTGCCGGGGGCGCCGGGAGCTGGGTCAGGCCCGCGGCGAAGCCGGCCCCGACGAGGATCAATGAGACCCCGGGTGGCAGGTCGAGCAGCTGCAGGAAGGCGACGCCCACAAGGAATGCAGCCCAGCCGGCGAACAGGCACCGCATCGGCCCGACTCGCTCCGCTGCCCTGCCGTAGACGACGACGAACAGCGTCAGCGCACCCAAGCCGAGCAGCGTCCCGGCGGCCGCCTCCGCCCCGAATGCGCGACCGTGAACAAGTGTGAGCACGACGAGAATCGGACCCGCGACAACGGGCAGCCCACCGAGGATGCCGGCGACGGCGACTCCCCACCTGCGCCCGGCGAGCGACACAGCGACCACGCAGAGGGGGGCCAGCAGCAGCTTCGTCAACACAATCGCCATCGTCAGTCCCTGTCTACGGTCACGTCTGCCCCGGGGGCTCGTCTCTCACAAAAACGAAAACCCCCGACTTGCGGGGGCTTTCTCATGCGGCTGAATGGAGTCGAACCATCACGTCCCGTTAGGGACACAAGGCCCTCAAGCTGAGACTGCGCCGCATGGTAGAGCGGAAAACCGCCTACGGAGCCAAATCCAATCCGGTTGCGTCCGGCTGAATCCGGCTGTTTAGGGGGCTGACTGGCGCACGAGTGGCGCACGACTATGTCGGAGCGAGATCCTAAGATCGCTCCGACCATGTCCATTGCGCCCGATCAAATCGCCGAGCGGCTTTCCGAGATCATCGCCGACCGCCGCGATTCTGCAAACGATAACGGCTACCTAGAGGACTACGACGCAAAGCGAATTGTCACGCGAGCACGAGCGGCAATTAGGCGCTTTGCTCCCCCGGGGAGTGCTTACGAGGATGAGGCAACGGCTGCCGTCAAATTGGGCAACGAATCATGGAAGGCAGGACAACTAACGGCGATCGTGCACGCCCTACGGGACGACTACAGATTTGGCGGCTTGGCTTCGGTCCAAGAGATCGTTCACGCCGATCTGTTCGATGACTTTCTCGGCATGGCCGATGAGCTGCTTGCTAAGGGCTTTATTGGGCCTGCGGCGGTCCTGGCGGGAACTGTTCTGGAGGAGCAGCTGGGGAAGCTCACGAAGAAGCACGGTATTGACACCACCGACGAGAAGGGCCGAGCGAAATCGGTGGAGGCTCTCGGGGTCGACCTTCGCAAGGCCGATGTAATCACCGAGGTCCAGCGGAAGAGCGTGACTGCTTGGTACGCGCAGAGGACCGAGGGTGCTCACGGGCGTCCAGGGAATCTCAATGACGGCGAGGTCGAACGGATGATCGACGGGATTCGCGACTTCGTGGCCCGCTATCCGGCCTAATTCGGCCCGAGGATGCTCATCGACTTCATCCGGATGCAGGTTGCTGGCCAGCTGTCGCTAGTAGAGACCAACAAACGTGCAACGAGCGCCGTCGGCCCGGCTACCATCCCCAGTGATGACGATCCGTGAGAGGGCCCATGCAGTCCTTGATCACCTCCCCGAGGATCGGGTTGGGGCGGCACTTGCCGCGCTTGAGGCGGTTGAGGGGCGGGATACCTCGCTAGAGGCGATCCTGGCTCGCCACGGCGAGGAGCGCCTAGGTCCCGAGGAGTTCCACCAGCACTTCGGCTCGTTGCCGACTGACGACGAGGGCTGAGCATGGCTGTAGGGCGGCCCGAACCGATCTTTCCGGTCGGCTTTGATGAAGACGCCCTCACGGAGGATCTTGAACGGCTACCGGCGAGCGCTGAGATTGCGCTTCGCGAATTCCGCAAGGAGTTGCGTCGCCAGGGTGGCATCCCACGATCCAGGCTCAAGGCATGCCAGGCCGAAGGTCGGGACGGCACGAGGCTAGGCGGTTGCGTGAAGACTTACGTGCCGTGGCCAGACGGCCATTTCGGCGCAATATTTGTTGCCGTGAGGCATCCGAACCGACCGATGGCGCTGCGCACCTTCGCATTCGGTGTTCGCCACCACCCTCGTGGGTCGAGCGCCGCGACCGTCTACCAGGTCGCACACCGGCGCCTCACCCGTTAGGTCACGGAGGGCCTGGAGCTGGGTGCGATCCAGGGTCCCAGTCCGTGCTCTAGATGATGCTATTCCGTCCGAGGTCTGTCGTAGCTTGAAAAAATGGCTCTTTCTCGTTTGGAGAAGCAGATAGCTCGACTGTTGGTCGAGCTGCCCGAGACTGACCCCGTCCTTCAACGCCTTCTGAGGCTCACCGACATTGGCGACCTCTCAGTGGGAGTTAGCCTCACCGTGTCCGTTGGCGGTCAGCTAATCCGAGGAAATCTGATGGGAGCCAAGCGCTATGCGGAGCAGTTGGACGAGCGCTTGGCGACGGGCCTGTCCACCTACGCCGCTGAGTTCGAGGAGGGCGAAGCCCAGCGCGTAGGCGCAGAAGCTTGGAGTGCTGCCATGGCCAAAAACAGCTTTACCAAACAGTACGAGATCCAGGTTCAGGCCGAGGAGAAGCACGACCAAGAGATAACCCGCATCGCCGAGGAGAAGGACACCGACCGTGACGGTCTCAAGCTAGATGACCTCCCCGACGATCTCGCACTAGATGACATCGCCGTTCATCCCTATCCGCCGCTAGCGACGCTCACTTTGGAGAACGCGGTGATTCTAGTGCTGCCGTTCTGGCGGGAAGACCCAATCGGCACCGTGCGTATCCAGATTTCCCAGATCGGGGCGTGGTGGACCGACATCGGAGCTGGGCCGGAAGTCTCCGAGCCGGATGGCTAAGTGCTCTCGGTCTTAACGGCTGGATCAGCACCATCGGATGAAGTGAGTCCGTCATTCGATGAGTTTTCATCGTCAGCTATTGCCCCGTCAGTTTTCGCCAGAGCCTCAACACCGTCGCTGCCGGCCGGTGGCAGGATGTCCACCGTCTCAATTTCATCCGTGTCACTGGATCGGGCAACGATCTGATTCACGATGGCGTCAAGCTCATGAGCCTCTTTTATGCCGCGATCAATTGCCTTTCGCAACCGCTTGACTAGCTCATTGTGGAGGCGACGAGAGATTTTCGGAGCGCCGCCAAAGCCGGTCATCACAGTTGCTTGATCTGTGGCAAGTGAGACCTTTACCGAGCTGAAATGGCTCGGGCCTTTCAAGCTCTCCTTGAAACGTGCCCTAAATTCAACCGTGACCATTCTTTGTCCCTCCTTCGCTATAAGGCGACAGGCATCGGGCGATGAGAGGATGTGTTGGCCCGCGAGTTTGACCTGTCTCACCGTCGGGCGCAGTGGGTCAGCTTCAGTTCCCTCCTTCTTCGGATTCGTGAAGTCAGCGGCGGTGAAGCTCGCATAGTCGATGAACTCATCACGCAGCCCCGTTTCTAGGATGCGCAGCATCAACAGCGTGTTGCGATCCAAGGTCGCTGCGACACCTTTGAGCGCGGGGATGGTGACTGGAAGTGCTGGCTGAGTCTGCACGTCAAGCGCGCGTCCGAAGGCAGATCGCATCCGGCGAATCTGAGTCAAGTTTCGCCCGTCGATTTCAGCCCACGTCATGCCTTTACGCAACCGGACCTCCACAACTGCCCTCCGCCGGCGGGCCGCAATCTCGGCTTCACCGCCATCGCGCTGTGCGGCGACATCGTAGTAGCGCATCTCGCCTCCGAATCTGACTTTGCCCTCGTCTCCGTCGGAGTCGAGGAAGACCAGCCAATGAGCTACCTCAAGACGAAGGTAGTGGCCTTGAAGCTCCTCTAGGCGTTTCCTCGCCGTTGAAAGATCGGGCTCGGTAGAGAGAGGGAGGAGATGGGTTGTGTGCCCAGTTTCGGGGTTATCTTGGAGCTTGTCGAGAATCAGCTCGGCGATTTCTTGTCGGCTCGCGTTGTACTTGCGTGCAATTGTGCTCGCAAGCGCCTCCTTCCCGCGAACAAGCGGCAGACTCTCGTCTTCTGCGATTTTTCGGAGCTCGCCAGTTCTCAACCGCAGTAGGGCGCTCTTAGAGATCTCAAGCTCCCGCTCTTTGGCGGGAATATCGTCTCCATCATCTGCCTCGGCGGCGAAGTTAATATCGGTGGCGAGAAGCTCCTCTAGTGCTGCTCGTGCCTCCTCGACCAACTGGGGCTTGCCGGGCGGGACAAGAAATTCCTCACCGGCCGCTTTCCCCTCCGCTGCCGATAGCTCACCGGCTGCAATCGCGTGCTCGATAAGCTCGTCGATAGATTTCGCGAAGGTCTCCGGCAGAACGTACCCTGGGCCTGAAGGTGCGGGCCCGTCTCGTTGGGCAAGGTACCGTTCGACTACACGGCCAGAGCAGACGCTCCACAGCCGTGTCCAACCTTCATTGGTTTGTAGATCCTGGGCTCCTTGGTCGCGGAAGAAAGGCCCAAAGGTCCCGTCTTTGCTGATGACAACTGCGAGTAGTTCGCGGAGGGTCTCGCCGTCAAGGGGATCGTGGTAGCCAAAGTTGGCCAGCATCTCAACTTGATCATCGAGAGCCTTGTAGTAGGCGATGCGCTGCCGTTTCTTGTACTGCCACTTCCGCATCCACTTTGGTCCGTCCAGCGCTTCAAACCAGGTCAGGTCGGCTTCGCTTAGAACCTTGGGACGGGAGGCCACCGCTACTTCACCCCCGAAGAAATCCAGCCGGCAAGGACGGGCTGGACAATGATTCCAACCATGATTGCCGCTGCGATTGCATTACTGCGAAAACCCGATGGACAATGGTCGGCAAAGAGTTCGAGCCACGCCATGATTGCTCCGAAGGAGACGAGGATAATCGTGCCGGTTATTGACCACGCGAGCTTTGGTCCCCGTACGATCTTTGGTCGACCGGTTTTCGTTTCCCCAGCTAGGGTCACGCTGACAGCAAGCGCTGTGAAAAGCAGGCCCTCGACGGTGATAAGGGCGACAAGGGCGTCAGGGCTTGAGAGTTCGGCGACCTTTGATGTCGCCAGCCAAAGCTGATGCATGATCGCCGCAACGTAGCGGAATATAAGTCAGCGAGTATCTCATTGGGAACGTGTGCATGCGCAGGAAGCAGCGTTCAGTCCCGACCTACCCGCAAAACCAGCGCCGCGAGAGCGGCAGTCAAGGGCGCGAAGCGCCCGACCCCGGAGGGGTTGACGGCCGCGAGCGCGGTGCTTCAATCGAACGGGTCGGGGCCTCATCGCCCAATGCTGTAGCCCCGCTCGATGCTCCTCGTCCTCTGCTTGGCCTTCGCTAGCTGCTGCTCGCGGCCCAGCCTGCGCTGAGTTTCGGCAAGCCTTCGCCGGGCCGCCTCGCGAGCCGCCCGCGCCGCGGCATCCTGCGGCTCGCGGCCGAAGGCGCTACGCGCGTCCTTCACTCCGTGATGGAGCCGGTAGCCCTCGACCCCCTGGACGCCGCGATCCCAAGTCTTGGCCTTCGCCGGATCGGCAGGCCGCTGCCCAAGCTCTTTGACGATGTAAGCGGGCGGCTCGATCCGGGCGGCCGCGAGCGCTTGCGCTGAGCGGGTGGCAAGCAGCTGATCGGCAATCTCGCGCTCGCGCTGGGCCTCACTGCTCGGCGGCTCCATCTGTGCCAGCTTCGCGATGTTCTCGGCCAATCGTTCTCGAAGCAGCTCCTCGCGTTCAGTGGCGTAGGGCAGCTTCTGGCGGCGCTCGCGCCAGCCGAGCGCCTCAACCGCTTCGCGGTTGGCGCTGGCCTGCTCGACCTGGCCGCGCCGCTCCTCGACGGCGCGGACCTGGCGGGCGTAGCTCTCCTGGTGCTGGGCCTCGAAGCGGGCCGGGGTGCCAAGCTCGCTCCGCCTCGCCGCGATCTCCGCAGCGGGCAGCTTCATCAGTTCCGCCCGTAGCGCCTCGTCGTGGGCGGCGGTCTGGGCGCGGTCGCGCTCCGCCGCTTCGGCTACGTGGGCGATTGCATCGCGCTCGGGACCGGCAGGTGCGTACTCGCTGCGCTCGCCTTGGATTTCCGGAGTGGCGTAGAGGTAGGTCTGCTCGCGTGTGCGCGAGGTGGCGACGTAGAACTCCTGCTTGTCCATCGACGGGTCGGCCATGACGTAGGCCCGGTCGACGGTCGTGCCCTGGGCGCAGTAGGTGGTGACGGCGTAGGCGTGCTGAAGCGCCGGAGCCTCACCGCCCAAGGTGGTGCGGCTCAGGTAGTCGGAACCGACCTCGACGCGCCTCGCCTGATCGATGCCGTCGAGAACTATGCGCCCGCGCTCGGCGTCCACCTGGGCGACCTCCCAACGCTCGCGGTTGTAGATGCCGGCGGCGCGGTCGTTGACGCGGGTGATGAGGAGATCGCCGGCAGCGAATTGAGCGCCGCCGACCTCGATCTCCTCAGCGCCGAGCCTCCCTTCGGACTTCACCAGCTCGCGCGCCACCGCGTTCAAGCGCTCGACCTCGACGTTTCGCTTCGCCACCATCAGCGCGTCCTCACCTTTGGCGTATGACTGCCACCAGTCCTCGACCATCGCCACTCGCCTTTGCTCGGCGTCTGGGGCGACCGTGACCCGCTCGGCGGAGCGGTAGAGGCTCAGGGCCTCTCGGCCCTCTCCTTCACGGATGCGCTTCGCCGCTTCGCGGTCGAGCTCGTGGTTGTGGCGGATCACTTCGTCAAGGTGGACGGGCTCGGTCCTCTCCGCGATCGCGGAGAACAACCCGCCCGCCTCGATCGCGCCAAGCTGCTCGGGGTCTCCGACCAGGACCAGCTTTGCTCCGGCCTCGTCGGCGTGACCGATCACTCGGGCCAGATGCTCCGAGCTGACCATCCCGGCCTCATCGACCAAGAGGACCGAGCGCGAGGAAAGGGCGACCTCGCCGCGGTCAAGGTCTCTGAGCAGACCCGCAACGGTGATCGCCTCCAACCCATCGCCGCGAAGGACGTTGGCCGCGCGCCAGGTCGGCGCTGCGGCTCGTAGCTCGAAGCCCGCCTGTGCCCAGCCTTCGGCGGCAGCGACCGTGGCGAAGCTCTTCCCGGTGCCGGCCTCTCCGATCACCACGACGATTCCCTCGCGCCCGGAGAGCAGGCGGCGGACCATCTCGCGCTGGTCGGGCTTCAGGGTCGGCCGCGCCGCGATCACGCGGGCGGCGACCAACTCGCCCGCCTCGCCGCGCGGCTCCTTCGCCATTCGCTCGGCGGCGGCGAGCGCTTCGCGCTCCAGCTCCCAGATGCGCGTCGTGGTGTAGCGGGTGCCTTTGGCGGTCTCCGAGATCGTGACCACCCCATCGGAAGCGAGGAAGGCGTCGGCGGCACTCTCCACCTCATGGGCGGGGGCACCGTTGGGGAGAAGGTCCGCGACGGCTTGGATCGCGTCGCGGCGGTCGAAGTGGGAGGCGTGGACCGTCACCTGGCGGTCGAGCGTGTCGAGCGTCAGCCGGGCGGCAAGCTCGACCTCCTTGCCCATCGTCGCCGCGATGGCCTCGCGGTCCAAGCCGATCTCATCGCCTTTGGAGCGCCAGCGCTGGCGCAGATCCTCGGGCGCGAGCCCCTTCTCCTTCGCGTCGCGGGTGGCGAGCGTTGCCACCTGTCGGGCGCGGGCTGAGGCGTCCGCACCGGCCGCCTCGAGTATTTCGGCGCGGCGGGTCGAGAAGGTCTTCAGCCACTCGTCCGAGAAGCCCTCGATCTCCGCGATGCCGTTGCGAACCTGCTGCCATTCGACGCCAAGGCGGCGGGTCAGTTCATGGCGTAGATGCGCCTCGTAGATGTAGCCCGCTGTCTTGGCGTGGTCGTAGATCGCCGGGTGGTAGAGGCGGGTCCACTTGCCATCCGGTCCCTGGGTCGCGTTGGCGATGAGGACATGGGTGTGCAGCTGCGGATCGCCGTTTCGCGATGAGCGGTGCAGGTAGCCGGCGGCGAGGTAGCCGTTGCCCTGGAGGAAGACCCTCTCGCCTGCGCTGTCGGTCCCTCGCCTCGTCCAGCAGGCGTGGTGTTGCATGTAGCCGAGCGCGACTTCAACCGAGCGCTGGTGCGCGGCCTTGACCTCAGCGGCGGCCTCCGGGCCACCGAGCGCCCAGGTCAGGGAGACCGACTTCGGTGCGGAGAAGGTGAGATCGAAGCCGGGGACCGCTCCATTCCCGGCGACGGCCCGAAGCCCTAGCGGCTCGCCCGTTGCCGGGTTCATCCCGGTCAGCATTGCGACGAGTTGGTCCGGCTCGACCTCGCCCGAGAGCCCTAGCTCGGCGGCGGCGTCGCCCAGCCATTGCCCCGCCTCCTCGCCCTCGCCGGAGTAGTAGTCCTCCGCGCCTTCGGCGACCTTCTCCAGGTAGTAGCTCTCCTGGCCTTTTCCGAGCTTTCCAATGCTAAGCATCGGAAGCTATGTCCAAATCGCGACGCGAATGCGCCGCTTTTCTTTGTTAAGAAGTGGCACCACCCTCGTAGTCCAGGCGGGGCGGCCCGGTGCGCCACCGGTTTGTCTTCGCTTCATGCCCTAACGGTCAATCGAGAGGGCGTTCTTGATCCACTTCTTTGCGCCACGCGCTCGCGGCTTCGGGCCGCAGCAGGTCCGTTCGCCTCCGGCGTACGGATACTGCGTGAGGGTGGTGGCTGTGGGGGGCTGTAGGGCTTCTAGGTGGAGGTGGTCTCTGGCTGGCTAGGGGTGGCTCTGATGGCTGCTGGATGGGTGGCCTGGGGGTGGCTGTGGGCTAGCTGAATAGGTGGCTGGCTGCATGGGTCGTGGGGCTGTCTGGTGGCTCTGACTGATGCCCTGAAATCCCGAATTGGTGGCGCACCGGCCCGCCCTGGCTGGACTACTAGGTATGAGCCAAGCCGGTGCAACAGCGGTCAGCGATGGACAAGAGGGGCGTGAGCGAAATCCGTGGATCAAATCCCGGCCCCGACTTGACCTATAGGGCATGAGGCACTTTCCCCACCCAATTCGCCAACTCGTGCGGGCGCTGGCGGCTCGCGCCGGACGTAGAGCCCGACGGATGCGCCGCTCACTTTTGACATAGGCCCAAGATGGCGAAGAAGCTGACGACCTCGATCCCCCGTATCGCCCTCACGCCGGCTGAGGCAGCCGCAGCGATCGGTGTCGGCCCAGACTTCTTTGATGCCAATGTGGCGCCGGAGCTTCGGCTTGTCCGACGAGGACGCAAGCGACTCGTGCCCGTTAGCGAGCTTGAGCGGTGGACTGCTGAGAATGCCAAGAGCGCCCTCGGCGGCCCGGCATGACCGCGCACCACCCAGAGCAGCTTCTAGGCTCCTCGCCATGGCAGATGCCGCTGAGCAGAAGGCACGCCGGGCAGTACGGGCAGCCCAGGCGAAATTCGAGAGCGAACAGAACGCTGCTCAGAAGGCACGGCGCAAAGCTTTCGCCGACGCGCAGAAGGCAGGCCTTTCATTGCGCGACATCGCGGAAGAGGTCGGCATGCATCGCTCGCGGATTCATCAGATCATCCGCGGCGAGTAGCTCTGCTGTCGAAATATTCTCGACAGCGCTGCTACGCTCTCGGAAACTAAAAGCGGCGGCCCGTCGCGCGCTAACGCGAACGGGCCGCCTGACCACAAGGAGATGCATCCTCCTCATGGCTGACGAGAACCCTACGGGTCGCGGCTCCGCCGTCACCCTCAACATCCCCGCCGATCAGGTCGGCTTCTTGCGTGGCCTCTTCAAGAGCGCTCGCGCGGGTGTCCGGCAAGAGCTGAAGGAGTACCGGGATCAGCTCAAAGAACCCGCTCGCCTGCGCCGAGAGGATGCCGCCTACGGGCGGCTTCTCGCGGCGCTGGACGAGTTGGTGATCGTCCCCGACAACGATCTGCGGACCATCCTGGGCGACCTTGCTCAGGTCATCGACAGCGGCAACGAGCACAGCCGCGTCATCACCGAGCACGAAGCGCTGCACGGCTTGCTTGATCAGCTCGGGGGAGGCGAGAGCCGATGAACGACATCGCCGCCCAGTTCGGGAACAATCTGGCCCGCCGACGCAAACGGGCAAAGCTCTCCCAGGAAGAGTTGGCGGTCCGTGCCTCCCTTCACCGCACAGCGATAGGCCAGCTTGAGCGCGGCGAACGGACTGCCCGCATCGACACGCTCGTCAAGCTCGCCGGCTCCCTCGACCTTCCTCCGGGCGAGCTGCTCGACGGGATGGGCTGGACTCCTGGCGGGACGCGAGTCGGTCAGTTCACGGAGCGGGGTGGGGGCTGATGGCGGAGGGCATCCGCAAGCGACACTCCAAGGAGTGCAACGCACGTAGGGGAGGGCGCTGCAATTGCAATGCGGGTTGGGAGGCTTCGATCTACCTGGCGCGTGAAGGTCGGAAGCTACGGCGCACCTTCGCTCGCGAGTCTGAAGCGAAGTCGTGGCGGGCGGATGCACAGGCTGCGGCTAGATCGCGGAGTCTGCGCACGCCGTCCCAGGTCACGGTCGAGCAGGCGGCCTGGCTCTGGCTTGAGGCGGCGCGCAGCGGCGCAGTGCGGGACCGCTCCGGCCATCACTACAAGCCGGGCACTCTGCGCGAATACGGACGCGCGCTCAACTTGCGCGTCCTCCCTGAGTTCGGAGGCGTTCGGCTCTCCGAGCTGACCCGCGCCCAGCTACAGGACTTCGTGGACCGGCTACTTGCCGGCAAGCTCGCGGCGAGCACGATCCGCAACACCATGAACCCGCTCCAGGCGATCTACCGCCATGCCGTGCGCCGGGAGTTGGTGACAATCAACCCGACTCGTGAAGTCGATCTGCCTGCGGCGCGCGGTCGCCGCGAGAGGATCGCGACGGCGGCTGAGGCAGCGCGCCTAATTGCCGCGCTCCCGGACTCGGATCGGGCGATCTGGGCCACCGCCTTCTACGCCGGGCTGAGGCGCGGCGAGCTTCAGGCTCTGCGTGTCTCGGACATCGACCTCGGACGCTCCGAGATTTCCGTACAGCGCTCTTGGGACCAATGCGAGGGGCCGATTGCGCCGAAGTCGAAGGCCGGTGTCCGCACTGTGCCGATCCTCGCTGTCCTCCGCGACCACCTTGAAGCGCGTGCTTTTGGCGCAGACTCGGACTTGGTTTTCGGGCGCGGTGTTAACGATCCCTTCAGGCCCAAGGCCATCGCTGACCGCACCAAGCGCGCCTGGGCTGAGGCCAACGAGCACGAGCGCGAGACGGCGGAGCGGGAGGGACGTGACCCCGACCTTCTCCAGCCGATCACGTTCCACGAGTGCCGCCACACCTTCGCTTCCCTGTTGATCGACGCAGGGGTCAACCCGAAGGCGATTCAGGAGTTCATGGGTCACGCGACCATCGAAGAGACGTTCTCGCGCTATGGGCATCTGATGCCAGGCGCCCGCGACCAAGCCCGTGAGCTGGTCGACGCCTACATCAGCACCGCACTCGCATAGGCGGTCGGGCGACCTTCACCGGCTGTGCTTAGGGCTTGGTTTCCTCAGCATCCTCTTGTTGCTTGTTGTGCGCTTCTCTGCCTCGAGCGTCCTCAGCTTCCGTTTCCGCGATCAGCTTTGCCACACGACCCCGGTGGAAAATGACGTAGACCGACGTGGCGACTGAACTGGCTACGAGTGCCATTGCGAGCGCCGCGACCAACCGCTCAAGTCCAGTCTGGGTTTCAACTCCACTGATTTCAAGCGAGTAGCCGATTGCCTGGAGGAAGAATCCAATAACAAGATAGGCCAGTCCGAACTCGGCATCGACGCGATTAGCGCATCGGTCCCGAGCGGTCTCGGGGTTGCCGCCCCAAAGCGTTGCTGAGACATTCGCTATTGACACGGGGGAGATCAGCAGGCCCTTGGCTAGGAGCCAGGCCCCCGTGATGTCGAGGGCCAGTCCAGCCACGAAGAGATCCGTCAGCGACAGGAAGTTCACACACGATGAGCGTAGGTTCGTGCCCGGATGCCGCTGTGCTGACTGGCGCACCGACTGGCGCACGAATCGCGCGGGGCGGCTCCACGCTCACGTGCTCTAAAAAGCGAAAACCCCCGATTTGCGGGGGCTTCCGAGTGCGGCTGAATGGAGTCGAACCATCACGTCCCGTTAGGGACACAAGGCCCTCAACCTTGCGCGTCTACCAGTTCCGCCACAGCCGCTTGAGGGGGCGACGATTCTAGATGTTTGGGGCTCGAGGGCGGTTTCGGTTGCGGCTGTCCGGGTTGCGCGGTACGCTTGCGAACAAGTGTTCGAACGATTTCGATACTCGGCTGCAGTACCGGGAGGGGAGTGAGCGTGGAGCTTGATCTGACCAAAAGGCAGAAGGAGATCTTCGACTTCATCGGCAAGTACGCCGCCAAGACCGGCTACCCGCCGACGGTGCGGGAGATCGGCAAAGCGGTCGGCCTGCACTCGTCCTCGACCGTGCACGCGCACCTCGCCAACCTGGAGAAGATCGGGCTGCTGCGGCGGGACCCTTCGAAGCCGCGGGCGATCGAGCTGCTCTTCGGCAAGGCCAAGAGCGCGATCCGGCCTGGCAACGGGCTGCCCCTCGTCGGCCAGGTCGCCGCCGGCGAGCCGATCCTCGCCGAGGAGAACGTCGAGGAGTACATCGAAGTCCCCGACGTGATCGGTGGCGAGGACGGCGACTACATCCTCAACGTGCGCGGCGAGAGCATGAAGGACGCCGGCATCTTCGGCGGCGACTACGTGGTCGTGCGCCCAGTCGACGACGCCGCCAACGGCGAGATCGTCGTCGCCCTGATCGGCGAGGAGGCCACGGTCAAGCGCTTCTTCCGCGAAGACGACCACATCCGCCTCCAGCCCGAGAACGAGACGATGGAGCCGATCCGCACGGCTGAAGCATCGGTAATCGGCAAAGTCGTCGGCGTCTTCCGCAAGGTTTAACGGCCTACTTAGGCCACTTGCCGGATTCGATCAGGCGCTTGTAGCGCCTCTGCTTTCGCCTTGCGTCGTGCATCACCCAGGGCAGTAGGCGCAGGCCGAGCCTGGGAAAGAGGTCGAAGAGGCGCAGCAGGGGGCCGCGCCAGCGGGGCAGGATCAGGATCGGGCGGGGGTGCTCGGTCAGCTTGCCGACCTCGGCTGCGACCTGCTTGGCGGTGAGCAGGCGCCCGGAGAAGGAGCCGGCCGCCTCGAGGTCGTCGAGCTTGTCCTCCAGCATCGGGGTCCAGATCCCGTCTGGGCAGACCGCTGAGAGCGTGACGCCCTCGATCCCAGCGCGCTGCAGGTCGAAGAGGGTGCCCAGGGTGAAGGCCATCGCTGCGTGCTTGCTCGCCGAGTAGGTGACCTCTCCAGGCGCGGCGACGATGCCGGCCAGCGAGATCACGTTGATCACGTGGCCGTGGCCGCCGGCGACCATCGGCTCCAGCGCCGCGACGGTCCCATTCATCGTCCCCAGCGCGTTGACTTCGATCATCGTCCTGCGGGTCGCCTCGTCCTGGGTCCAGGACGGTCCGGTGATCAGCACGCCGGCGTTGTTGACCCAGAGGTCGAGCGCGCCGCCGCGCGTCGTCGCTTCGGCGGCAAGCGCCCGGCATGCCGCCTCGTCGCGAACGTCAAGGCCAGCAGACCTGGCCCCTGTCCCGATCTCGGCAGCCGTGCTGGCGGCGGCGTCTGGGTCGAGGTCGGTGACGTGGACCAGGAACCCTCGTTCGGCCAACTCAAGGGCGATCGCGCGGCCAAGACCACTACCTGCCCCGGTTATGACCGCAACCGGCATCGTTGCGCAGGATATTCGATGCATCTGCGTTCGGCGCCAGGCCAATCGATCGGCTGGCGCTACCATCGAAAGCGCGGGCCGAGCGACCGCGGGGGGAGAGAAAACCCCTCGAGGAAAGTCCGGACACCAGAGGGCATGGCGGTGGGTAACGCCCACCCGGGGAAACCCGCGGGAAAGTGCCACAGAAATACACAGCCGATGGCGCGGCCACACGTGAGTCGCGAACAGGCAACGGTGAAATGGTGCGGTAAGAGCGCACCGGCGCCGCGGT
>DASYIY010000094.1:0-8965 GCA_035997045.1 Solirubrobacterales bacterium
GCCGGTCTTCGTGCTCACCCACCACGCCCGCGAGCCGATCGAGATGGAGGGCGGCACGAGCTTCCACTTCGTCACCCAGGGCTTCGAGGCCGCCTACGCGCAGGCGCGTGAGACGGCCGGCGAGGATGGCATCGACATCGCGGGCGGCGCCTCGACCGTCCGTCAGGCGCTCGCCGCCGGAGTGATTGACGAACTCACGCTCGACGTGGTCCCCGTCCTGTTCGGGTCCGGCGAGCGACTGTTCGACGGAGTCGAGTCCCTCGGGTTCGAGCCGGTTGAGGTGCTCCACTCTCCGCTCGCCACGCACATCCGCTACCGGCGGGCGGGGTGAGCCTCTCGAAGCTCATGTTGCCCTAGGCGTTGCCCAGGAGCTCGACTCGAAGCAGGCCATTTCGCTCGGGCGCTTACCCGCCGGCGCCCACAAGGAGCCCGTCGATCTGGCCGAGCGCTTCGGTCATTCCCTGCTCCATCCGCATCTCGATCGCCCGCTCCAACGCCTCGCGATCGGGGAAGCGAGACTCGATCGACATCGTCGTGGTGCCATCGACCTCGGCGATCGTCACAGTCATCTCCGCCGGACCCCCGTCGTTCGGCGTTCCCTCGTCGTCGGTGTCGTCGTCGGCGAAGCGCAGCTGGTTGGGTGGCTCGACGTCCTCTACCCGCCAGCGACCGTGGAACTTCTCGCCCTCTGGCCCGGTCATGAAGTAGGTGGTGCGCCCGCCGGGCGAGAGGTCGTGGTCGACGAAGGTCGCCGGATGGGACGGCGGCCCCCACCAGCGCTCCAGCTGCCGCGGGTCCGACCATAGCTCCCAGACGCGGTCGGCGCTGGCGTCGAGCTCGGCGGTGATCGTCATGGTCAGGGCGTCGGGGTCTCTGTTCACTGCGGTGACGGGCATCAGCTGTCTCCTTTGTCGGTTTCGAGGATCTGGTCCATCCGCTCGACCCGGTCGCGCCAGACCGCCTCCAGGCGGTCGAGCGCAGCGTGGGCGCGTGCGAGGGCGTCGGTCTCGGCGCGGACGATCGACTCGCGACCGACCCGGTGCTTGCTCACCAGTTCGGCCCGCTCCAGCACGGCGACGTGCTTCTGCACCGCCGCCACGCTGATCGGATACTCGCGGGCCAGGGCCGAGACCGAGAACCGGCCCTTGTGGGCGCGGCGGAAGATGTCGCGGCGGGTCGGATCGGCCAGCGCCCCGAACAGCAGGTCGGCGGCCTTCTCGTCGTCGCGGCTGACTATGAGCCTGAGCGCGTGATGCCCCGGATGGATCCTCAGCGGCGCAGCAGGGCTAATAGGCCTCTCTCAGACCTCGTGTTGCCCCATTTGTTGCCCCATTAGCTTGCCGATCTCAGTCTCCGAGGCCCGTCTGCCCGACCTGCACGCGAATCGCGACGCCGAGCCGGCGCCCCTGTTGGGACGAGCGCCAAAAATACAGCTATGGACGTGCCCTGAGAGGCTCAGGGTTCGTGACTCCCTGACGACGCATGGCCGCTCCGTTCGATCCCCGGCGGCGGCGCTTCAGGCGATTCGTCAACCAGTGGATAGTCGATCGGTTCCCGGCCGATCTCCCTGCCGCCCGCGTCGAGGGCGATCACCTCAATCGGCCCGCGGCTCGGTTCCGCGAGCAGGACGAAGCCCCCGTCGACCCCGGAGACCCGGAGGGGCGGCCCCGATTCGTAGGTGAGCTCGACGCTGCTCACCGATCGGGCCGCGAGCCCGAACAGCGGGACATGGCCCTGGGCGTCGGCGTGCGGCATCGCCCCCGGATCGAGGAGATGCAACGGGGCGTCGCCGAGTTCCGCCGCGCTTTCATTGCCGAGGCCGACACCGATTCCTCCGAATTCGAAGCCCAGGCCACCAGACACGCCGATATAGGAATAGAGCTTGTAGCGGCCCGCTTCGGCGACCACCCGCGGTTCCTTGGTGTCGTGGAGATATTCCTGATATTCGAGCAGCTTTTCGCCCGCCTCGAGCGGCTTTCCGGGGGCCTCGGCGGAGTCGCCGCCGAGCCAGCCGGAGAAGACGCCGCCGACGCTTTCCCCCGTTCCTTCGATCGCCGCGCGGGTGACCGGCACCGAATAGAGGGCCGCCCCGAGAAGTGCCAGCGCCGCAAGCGCCTGGAGGGCGAAGCGTGGCCGCGCGGGTGCCAGGGCGAAGCGGGGCGATGCCTTTTTCCTTCGGCTCGTCCGCGCGACCACACGCGCGACGAGGGCCTCGTCCGGCTCTATGTCCCGAACCGGAGCAAAGGCCGCTCCGGCAAAAGCCTCATCATGATCGGAGAGCATGGTCAACCTTCCTTTAGGTCGAGCGTGACCTCGACGAGTTGGTGATCTGCACGAAGCGATCTGCGGCCGCGAGACAAAAGGGCGTGGACGGTGCCCACCCGGCAGCCGAGGGCGGCGGCGATCTCGGCGTCGGGAAGGTCGTGGACGTAGCGAAGCGCAAGCGCCATGCGTTGTCTTGCCGGCAGTCGCGAGAGGGCTCCGACCAGCGCATGCCGCGCGGCGAGCCTGGAGTCGATGTCGCTGTCTGGGATCGCCCCACGGAGGCCTTCCTCGTCCAGGAGCGCGAGCGGCGCCTCGACTTTCCGCGTGCTTCGCCCCTTCTTCAACCGGCGCATGGCGTGACGCACGGTTATCCGATGCACCCAGGCATCGAAGGCTTCGGGGTCGCGGAGCTTTCCCAGCGAGCCCAGGACGTCTACGGCAACCTCCTGGGCGACGTCTGCGGCGTCCTCCCGACTTCGCATCAAGGCAGATGCGGTGCGCAGGGACATGCGAAGCGCACGGCGGGCCAGAGGCTCGGCCGCGTCGCCATCGCCCGCACGAAAGCGCCGCACTTGGTCGGCGACGAGTTCTCGTGTCTCTCTTGGCTCGGTGTCCATCTATTGCTCTAGTGGCGGGAAGACTGAAAAACCTTGCAAGGCTGGCAAGATGTTCAGCACGCTGGAGCGAGGACGAGCCGGCGACGCGGTCCAGTGCGGCCTACGTCGGTACCGTCTCTCTCGCACCGAAGGCGCGTACTTCGGTGCCGGGCCCCGGGGCGTTCCACCGCCGCCGGGGTCGCTTATTTCACGTTTCTCGCGGCGAACGTAGGTGGACTAGAGGCCCTCCGCAAGGGGTGGAATCGACCTCTGCCGAAACTCATCTTGCCCCAGGGCTTGCCCCGGGGCCATTTTTCGCGTTTTTGAGGTCCCCCGAAAACGCGGAAACCCGCTTGATAAGCGGGTTTCCGGGCTATAGCGGGGGCAGGATTCGAACCTGCGACCTTCGGGTTATGAGCCCGACGAGCTACCTGGCTGCTCCACCCCGCGGCGTAGGGCCATGCTAGCAACGTGGCGACTGCATGCGGTGGTGCTCCTGGCGCTGTGCAGGCGCGGTTGCCCCGCGGCGCTGTCTAGAGTGCCGCCGGCATGACAAGGGATTCGCACAGAGTGGCCGTGGTCGACATCGGCTCCAACTCGACCCGGCTGTTGATCGCCGATGTCGAGGCGGGGCGCGTGTCCGAGGTCGAGCGGCAGAGCCGGGTGACCAGGCTGGGACGGGGTGTCGACCTCTCGGGGCAGCTCTCGGCCGAGGCAATCGAGGCGGCCTGTGGAGCAATCGCCGACTACGTCGAGATCTGTCGGAAAGACGACGTGGAGAAGATCGACGCGATCGCCACCAGCGCCGTTCGCGACGCATCCAACGGCAGCGCCTTCGTCGCCGAGCTGCGCGAGCGCTTTGCACTCTCGGCCCGGGTGCTCGGCGGCGAGGAGGAGGCACGCCTCACCTACCTTGGCGCCACTTGCGAGCAATCGCCCAGCGAGCCGACCCTGGTCATCGACATCGGTGGGGGCTCGACCGAGCTGATCGTCGGCACCGGCCGCGAGATCGCCTTCCACACCTCGCTACAAGCCGGAGTCGTCCGCCACAGCGAGCGCCACATCGCCAGCGACCCACCAACCGCACTCGAGCTCGAGGCCCTTGCTACCGACGTCCGCACCCTTATAGAGAGCGCGATCTCCAGCCAACCCGGTGCCGCCGCCAAAACCGGCATCGCGGTCGCTGGCACCCCCACCTCGCTCGCCTCGATCGAGATCGGGCTCGAGCCCTACGATCCGAAGCAAGTACACGGGCATACGCTGACGCTGACCTTAATCCAGCGGTTGCTCTCGCAATTGGCCTCTGCCCCTCTGGCCAAGCGGACCGAGATAGTCGGCCTGCACCCCGACCGCGCGCCTAACATCGTGGCTGGCGTGGTCATTCTGGTCGAGGCGATGCGCGCTTTTGGACTAGAGCAGATCCAAGTCTCCGAGCACGACATCCTCTACGGCACCGCGATAGCCGCTGCATCGGCTCTAGATTGCGGGTAACCCCGTATTCTCAATCGGGGGCAAATACGTGGCCCTGGTGGACAGTCGGGTTTCGCAAGGCGCTACATATGGGTCAAGAAGGCGTTCGAACCCATAAAACTTGGTAGGCTTCTACCGCGAATTACTGGTAGTTGCCAAAGAGGCAACTAGACGTAACGGATAGCTAGGCAGATAATCCGCACATCGGGAAAGAGGTGGGGCAATACCTACCAACTGACCCGGTACAGGGCTCGGACGATTGCCGCATCATGGCGCCTCCCGCCGTCTGAGTCCACCAAATAAGAACTGGTCCCTGAAGACGTACCCCTGCCCGTCCTGAGGGACCAACTTGAATCGGCCGCCAGCGATGGCGGCCGATTCTTTGTTCGGGACGAGAGCCGGCGCCGCGCGCTCAGGCCAAGTTCGACTTGCGCGGGTAGACGACCTCGGGATCGGTGAGGACGTTGACCAGCGTCGGCCGGCCCGATTCGAAAGCCCGCTCCAGCGCCGGCCGCAGCTCGGCGGGATCTCGCACCAGCACCCCATCGCAGCCCAGCGCCTCGACCATCTGCTCGTAAGGAGTCTCCGGCCGCAGCTCGGCCGCCACCGAGTAGCCGTAGAGGAACTTCATCGGGTGGTGCTCGAGCGCCCAGATGCCGTTGTTGCCCATCACGCCGACCACGGGCAGGCCATGGCGGGCCATCGTGTCGAACTCCATCCCGGCGAAGCCGAAGGCGCCGTCGCCGAGCAGCAGGCAGACCTGGCGCTCGGGGTGGGCGAGCTTGGCACCGATCGCCTGGCCGGGACCGGCACCGAGGCAGCCGAACGGCCCCGGGTCCATCCAGCAGCCGGGCAGGAAGGTCTCGACGAAGCGGCCGGCGTAGGAGACGAAATCGCCGCCGTCGCCAACGACGATCGCGTCGCGCTCGATCACTTCGCCCAGCTCCTTGTAGATGCGGACGGGATGCAACGGAGAGCGCGAGTCGTTGAGCTCATCCTGCTCGGCGGCGCGCTTCTCCGCCTCGACCTTGCGCAGCTCGGCCAGCCAGGGCGCGGTGCGCCGGCCCCCCTTCCCCACCGCCTCGACGATCGCGGCCAGGCTGACGGCGACGTCGCCGACCATGTCCAGGTCGGGCGGGCGGTTCGCGCTCAGCTCGTTCGGCGCCGCGTCGAGGCGAATCAGCTTCGCGCCCTTGGCGACGCTGGCGCCGAAACCGAGGCGGAAGTCGAGTGGCACGCCGATCACCAGCGCCACGTCGGCCCCGCCCAGCCCGGCACCCCGGGCGCGGCTGAAGGCAAGCTCGTGGTCGGCGGGCAGGCAGCCACGGCCGAGGCCATTGAGAAAGACCGGAATCCCCAGCGCCTCCGCCAGCGCCCGCAGCTGGTCCTCCCCGCGCCCCCAGTAGAGCCCGCTGCCGGCCATGATCGCGGGGCGCTCGGCAGCGGCGAGCAGCGCCGCCGCCTCTTCGATCCCCTCGGCCGCGAGTGCCTCGGGGGCCGACGCGGACGGGATCTCGAGCTCCGCCTCGGTAAAGACCACGTCGAGCGGGTAGTCGATGAAGGTCGGCCCGTAGGGCGAGGCGAACGCAGTGTCGAGCGCCGCCGCCGTGCGGGCCGCAATTTTCTCCGGTCCCTTCACCGTCTCCGCCGACTTAACCAGCGGCGAGACGAAGGGAAGGTGGTCTATCTCCTGCAGCGAGCCCGAGCCCCAGCGCAGCTCCGGCGCCCGGCCCCCGAGCACGCAGATCGGCGAGTTATTGGCCTGAGCCCCGGCGATCGCGCTGATCCCGTTGGTGACCCCCGGCCCAGCCGTCAGCGCCGCGACGCCCAATCCGCGCGTCGCCTTGGCGAATCCCTCGGCCGCGAACACGGCCGATTGCTCGTGGCGCACGTCGACGATCTCGATCCCCTCGGCCTTGCAGCCGTCGTATATAGAGAACAGGTGTCCCCCAGACAGGGTGAAGAGGTGGCTGACCCCTCGCGACTTCAGCGCCCTGGCGACGATCCGCCCCCCGTGAGCCTCCATAATTTGAGCCTATAACGAGTTCCTGGCTACCATCGCCGTGCCCGGGTGGCGAAATTGGTAAAAGCGGCGCCCTTAAAAGGCGTTGCCCCACTGGGGGGCTTGCGGGTTCGAATCCCGCCCCGGGCATTTTCGCATTCATAAAATTGCACTAAAACTGGCGAGGAACCGCAACTACCCCGGTGCTACGGTGTCTCTTGAGCTAGAAGACAAACGCCTTCCCTGGTCATCGGAGGATTCGCTTGGAGGCTTCAGCTCTCACTCACGCCAGTCGCCGCGGACTTCTAGCCCGGCGCTCACCACTGCTCAAGCTTCAAGGCGATGAACACCTGATCGCGATGGCTCGGGGCGGCAATCCTGGCGCCTTCGAGGCGATCGTCGACCGCTACCAGGGCCGTCTGCTCGGCTTCTGCCGCCAGATGCTCGGTTCCACCGAGGACGCGGAGGACGTGCTGCAGGAGGTCTTCGTCAATGCCTACCGGGCGATGCTGGCCGACGAGCGCGAGATCAACCTGCGCCCGTGGCTCTACCGGATCGCCCGCAACCGCTGCCTCAACCACCTGCGCAAACCGACCGCGGACGCACAGGAATCGATGGACATGGTGCCAACGGTCGAGGCGGCCTCGACCGCGGAGAAGGTCCACAACCGCGAGGAGTTCCGCCAACTCCTCACCGACGTCGGCAAGCTGCCCGAGACCCAGCGCTCGGCACTGCTCCTGCGCGAGATGGACGCAATGTCCTACGAGGAGATCGCCCAGGCGATGGAGACCAGCGTGCCCTCGGTCAAGTCGCTGCTGGTGCGGGCGCGGATCTCGCTCGCCGAGGCGAGCCAGGCACGCCAGCTGACCTGCGGCGAGGTGCGGATCGACCTCGCCGAGGCGGCCGAGGGTCTGCGCAAGCTCTCCGGCCCCGTGCGCCGGCACGTCCGCGACTGCGAGGAATGCAGCGACTTCCGCTCGCAACTGCGCTCCAACGACAAGGTGCTCGCGGCGCTTGTACCGGTCGGGCCGCTGATCGCTCTGAAGGGCTTCATCGCATCCAAGCTTGGCCTGGGAGGTGCAGGCACCGGTGGCGCGGCGACCGCGACTGCGACGGGAGCCGGCGCCACCGGTGCCGGCGCAGTCGGCAGCGTCGGCGCCGCACTCAGCTCCAGCGGGGCCGCGGGTGGACTTGGCGCGGTCGGCGGTGCGATCGGTACCAAGGCAGTTGCCGGCGTCGTCACCGCAGCGGTGCTCACGGCCGGGGCAGTCGAGGTCAAGCAGCAGAGCGAAGCGCCGCCGGTCAATGGCGGCGGGGCCACGATCTCCCGCGTACACACCGGCCCGACGCCGGCGGTGGCGTCGGCGCAAAACGTGAAGGTCGCTCCGGTCCGCCAGCACGCAGCGGCCGAGCCGATCGAAGCCACCGCCGAACCCACTCAGACCGATGCCGAAACGTCACCTCCCGCCGAACCGCTCGACAGCGAAGCCGCTGACGAAGTGAGCGGCGGCACCGAAGACGCCGAAGCCACACCGCAGTCCACCACTGGGCTCGAAGTCGCGGCCCCCTCCATCGGTGCTGCCGGCGCACCATCGGCCGGTGGCACGGTGGTCGTCACGGTCGGCGGCGACGGCTCCGCGGCTGCTCCGGCGACACCGCCGGTCGAAAGCACTCCGCCGCCCCCGCCGCCGCCCGCGGAAAGCGCTCCGCCGGCCGAAGAAGCGCCGCCGGTCTCGGTTAGCCCCGAAGGCGCCGCGGCGCCCAGCGAAGGCTAGGAATCGGTTCCAGCGTCGCCCGGTAGATCGGCCTCCTACTGGAGGCCGATCACCTTGAGGCGGCGCATCAGGCAGGTACCGGCGAATTTGCGCGTGTCGGCGAGCGAGTAGCCGAACAGTTCCCAGTCGTCGCCCTGCGGCGCCCAGGGTGGCGAGAGCACCCCGTCGGCCACCGGCAGCGACTCCTCCAGCGTGCGCTGGATCGCCTGCTTGTAGCGCTCGTCCTCGCGCGCCTTCTCACGCAGGAAGACCGAGCCGAAGGCAACGTGGCGGTGCTCGTCGCGGGCGACGTTCTGGAAGCCCTCGACAAAGGTCGGCAGGGTCCCTTCGCGTTCGTTGTAGTCCATGATGAAGTGCTGTCCGGTGAGGGCCAGCATTCCCTCGATCACCATGTGGTAGAGCGTCACCGCCTCGACCAGGGCCTCGGTGTCCTCCGGTTCGACCGAGAGCCGGTCGGTGCGCTGCTTCAGCATCTCGTCGAAGAGTCGTCCGAAGTTCTCGTTGAGGTGCTCGGAGGTCTGCTCCAGCATCTGCGAGAGCTCGTCGGACTCCAGCACCCCGACCTCGCGGTAGAAGCGCTCGAAGAAGCGCACGTGGCGCGCCTCGTCGGCGATCTGCGTACAGAGGAAGATCCGCTGGTCCTCGGTTGGCGCGGCGCGCATGATCGGCCCCAGCTCCTCGGCCACCTTCTGCTCGCCGATGAAGAAGGAGGAGAGCCCGTACATCCGCTGGAAGCGCTCCTCCTCGCTGAAGCGCTCGTTCCAGTCCTCGCGGTCGCGGCTGAAGTCGAGCTCCTGGGTCTGCCACTGCTGGCGCTCCCAGAGCAGGTAGAGCTCCTCGTAGGTGAGCAGCTTGAT
>DASYIY010000095.1:0-14357 GCA_035997045.1 Solirubrobacterales bacterium
CGCAAGGCGGCCGGCGCGATCGCCGGCGAGCTGCTCAACCTCTACGCCGAGCGGCGGACCCGCAAGGGCCACGCCTTCGGCGCCGACGGCGAGTGGCAGATGACGATGGAGGCGGCCTTCCCCTACCGCGAGACGGCGGACCAGATCGAAGCGATCGAGTCGGTCAAGGGCGATATGGAGGCCGATCAGCCGATGGACCGCCTGGTCTGCGGCGACGTCGGCTTCGGCAAGACCGAGGTGGCGCTGCGCGCTGCGGTCAAGGCCGCCGCCGACGGCAAGCAGGTGCTGATGCTGGTGCCGACGACGATCCTCGCCCAGCAGCATTTCGGCACCTTCCGCGAGCGCCTCGCCGACCTGCCCTTCGTGGTCGAGGGGATCTCGCGCCTGCGCAAGCCGGCCGAGATCAAAGCCGTGCTGGCCGACTACGAGGCGGGCAAGGTCGACATCCTGATCGGCACCCACCGGCTGCTCTCACGCGACGTGCGCGCCAAGGACCTCGGCCTCGTCATCGTCGACGAGGAGCAGCGCTTCGGGGTCAAGCAGAAGGAGCTGCTGCGCCAGCTGAAGCTCAAGGTCGACGTCTTGGCGCTCTCGGCGACGCCGATCCCGCGCACTCTGCAGATGAGCCTGGCCGGGCTGCGCGACATCTCGACGATCGAGACGCCGCCAGAGGGCCGCCGCCCAGTCCGCACCTACGTCGGCCCCTACGACGAGGACCTGGTCCGTCACTCGATCGAGCGCGAGCTCGAGCGCGGCGGCCAGGCCTTCTTCCTCCACAACCGGATCGACTCGCTGCCGGAGACGGTCGAGCGGTTGCGCGGCCTGCTGCCGAAAGCCCGTTTCTCCGAAGCGCACGGCCAGATGGACGAGACCCAGCTCGAGGAGACGATGCTGAGCTTCCTGCGCGGCGACGCCGACTGCCTGGTGACGACGACGATCATCGAGTCGGGGCTCGACATCCCCAGCGCCAACACGCTGATCGTCGAGCGCGCCGACCAGCTCGGCCTGGCCCAGGCCTACCAGATCCGCGGCCGGGTCGGGCGTTCTCGCGAGCGGGCCTTCGCCTACCTGCTCTACCCCTCGGCCGAGGCGCTGACCGAGGACGCGGCGGCACGGCTCTCGACCCTGGCCGACCATACCGAGCTCGGCTCCGGCTTCAAGATCGCGATGCGCGACCTCGACATCCGCGGTGCCGGCGACCTGCTCGGCGAGGAACAGTCGGGCCACGTCGCCGCGGTCGGCTTCGAGCTCTACTGCCAGATGATCGACGAGGCCGTCGGCGAGGCGCGCGAGGCCGGCGAGGGCGGGGAGGAGGCACCGGAACCGGTCCGCCTCGACGTCCCCGTCGACGCCTACCTCTCGGCCGCGTTCATCCCCTTCGAGGCGGCCAAGATCGACGTCCACCGCCGCATCGCCGCTGCCCGCGAGCCCGGTGAGCTGCGGGCGATCCGCGACGAGATCAGCGACCGCTTCGGCCCGCCGCCGGCGGAGGCGGAGAACCTGCTGACGCTGCAGCGGGCACGAATCGAGCTCGGCCTCGCCGGAGCCCGCAGCGTCGAGTTCCGCGGCGGGCGGCTCAGCGTCACCGGGATCGAGCTCGACTCGCAAGCCGCTGGGGTTCTGGGCGAGAAGCTGGAGGGGGCCCTGTACGAGTGGCGGGAGAAGACGGTCGCGATCCACGTGCCGGACGAACCGCAGGCGCGACTTGCCGCCGTGGTCGCGGTGGCCGGGGCGATTCGCGACGCCAAGCACGCTCAGGCTGCGGCCGAGGCGAGCGTGCCCGGCTGAGAGGAGGTCACACCGGTACCGGAGTGTTCCTTTAGTCTTCTTGATTGGTGCTATTGATTTGGCGGCAAGGGAGGAAGTCGGCTGGGTTTCAGCGGCTTGCGCTGCTCGCTTTCGCAGCCCTCCTCGTCCTTCTCTTCGTCGTCTTCGCTGTCGCCCGGGGAATTGGCAATCCCAAAGTGCCTGCGGGCGATGTGGCGATCGTCGAAGGCGTTCCCGGCGACCTCGGCACTGTCACCGAGGCGGAGTACCGGCGCAGCCTCGCCCAGACAGCCGTCCAGTCGGGTATCGAGCCGCTTCCCAAACCGGGCAGCACCGAATACGACACGCTGCGGGAAGCGGCGCTGCGCGGCATCTTCGACCCGATCTGGATCCGCGGTCAGGCGGCGGAAATGGGCATCTCGGTCACGCCGGAAGAGGTTGACGAAGCACTGGGGACGCTGCGGAGCCAGTCCTACAAAACGAAGCAGGAATACGACGAGTACCTCAAGGAATCCGACTACACGAAGGCCGACGTCGAAACGCTCCTGACGACTCAACTGCTCAGCACCAAGGTCCAGGAACGGATCGAAGATGAAACGCCAGAGCCGAGCGAGGGCGAAATCGAGGACTACTACGAAGCGGCGAAGTCGAGCAAGTACGCGACCGGCAAAGGGGTCAAGCCCCTGGACGAAGTCAAGCCGCAGATCGTCAAGCTGCTTGCCGAGCAGGCGGCGGAACGGGCCTCGAGCGCCTACCTGCGCGACTACATCGACCGCTGGACGGTGCGCACGTTTTGCGCCGCGGACTTCGCGGTCGTCTCACACTGCTCGAACTTCAAAGACGGCCGCCCGCCGGAATCGAACCCCGCTTGCTACGAAGCAGAGCCAGAAGGCGGTCCGCCCGAAGTCTGCGAGGCACCGGTTCCGCAGGTCAAGCCGGCGCAGCCGGGGACGGTCAGTCCGCTGAGCCCGGAAGGGCAGAAACTGGCTCAGGTCCCGCAACCGCCGGGACTCGAAGCCGCCGCAGCGCCAGCCGCCGCCGCCTCCAGCGGCGAATAACTCCGCTGCCTCCCGACCCTTTGCCGAGCATTTGATTTATGCTGCCCGATCGGTGGCATCGACTAAGGGGCAAGGGAAGAAGTCAGCCGGGCTGCAGCGACTCGCGTTGCTCGCCTTCGGCGCGCTTTTTATTCTGCTCTTCGTCATCTTCGCGGTCGCCCAGGGGATCGGCAATCCCAGCGTGCCCTCCGGCTCCGTGGCGGTGATCGAAGACGCTCCGGATGGACTCAGCCCGGTTACCGAAGCCAAGTTCCACCGAGCCCTGCTCCAGACCGCGGCCCAGGAACAGGTCAAACCTGTCCCCAAACCGGGCGACAAAAAATATGACGAACTGAGGGAAAAATCCCTCGGCGAAGTCCTCGACTCGATCTGGATCCAGGGCCAGGCGGCGGAAATGGGCATCACCGTGACGAAGAAAGAAATCGCCGACGAATTGGCGAAACTGAAGAAACAGGCCTTCAAAACCGAGCAGGAATACAAAGAATTCCTCAAAAACGCGCATTTCACGATCGCCGACGTAAACGAGCGCGTGACGATCCAGGTCCTCAGTTCCAAAATCCAGGAACAGGTCACCGAAGAAGCGCCGCAGCCGAGCAAGGCCGAAATCGAAAACTATTACGAAGCGGCGAAGTCGAGCCAGTACACGACGGGGGAAACGCGCGAAATCCGCGTCATCAAGAACAAAGACAAGGCCAAAGTCGAAGACGCCAAGGCCAAGCTCGAAAAAGACGACTCGACCAAGAGCTGGTCCAAAGTCGCCAAAGAAGACTCGACCGACACGACCAAAGCGAGCGGTGGGCTGCAGGCCGGCGTGACCGAAGGGCAGCTGCCCGAACCGCTCGACGCGGCGATCTTCGCCGCACCCCAGGGCGAAGTGCAAGGGCCGCTGAAAGAAGCGAAGACCTACACCGTCTACGAGGTGATGAAGATCACCCCGGAAAAAGTCCAGTCGCTCGACGAAACCAAATCGCAGATCAGCACCCAGCTCGCCGAACAGGTCAAGCAGGAAACGTTCGCCCGTTTTGTGCGCGGCTACGGCAGCCGCTGGAAGTCGCGCACCTTCTGCGCCTCGGACTTCCTGATCGAACGCTGCGCCAACTTCAAGGGCGACGGCCGGGCGCCGGAAGCGGAAGAAGCCTGCTTCGAAGCCAATCCCAAAACTCCGGCAAAAGCCTGTCCGGCTCCGATTCTGCAGGTCAAACCGGCGCAGCCGGGCTCGGTCAGCCCGATCAATCGCGAAGGGCAAAAACTGGCCCAGCGCCCGCGCCCGGTCGAAGCAGGTGGAGCAGCTCCCGAAGGTGCCACCGAACTTCCGGCCGGAGTCGTCCCCGAAGGCGAATAACTCCGGCTGGGTGAATAGGATGGCGGCTCCGTGAGCGCCATCTCATCCATCCACGCCCGTCAGATCCTCGATTCGCGCGGCAACCCTACCGTCGAGGTCGAAGTCGCGCTCGAGTCCGGCGCGCGGGGCCTGGCGGCGGTTCCCTCCGGCGCTTCGACGGGCGAGTTCGAGGCGGTCGAGCTGCGCGACGGCGGCGATGCCTGGGCGGGCAAGGGCGTTACCGGTGCGGTCGCCAACGTCAACCGTGAGATCGCCGCGGCGCTGAAGGGCGCCGATGCCGGGGACCAGGCCGGCCTCGACGCGAAGATGATCGAACTCGACGGAACGCCGAACAAGGGCAGGCTCGGCGCCAACGCGATCCTCGGTGTCTCGCTGGCAACGGCCAAGGCGGCGGCGATGGTCGGCGGCGAACCGCTATTCCGCTACCTGGCGAAGCTTTACGGCGCCTCCGAGCCGAGTCTGCTGCCGGTGCCGATGATGAACGTGCTCAACGGCGGGGCCCACGCCGATAACTCGGTCGACTTCCAGGAGTTCATGGTCGTGCCGGCCGGCGCCGCCAGCTTTTCGGAGTGCTTGCGGGTCGGTACCGAGGTATTTCACGCGCTGAAGAAGAGCCTGGCTGCCGCCGGACACTCGACCGCGGTCGGCGACGAGGGTGGCTTCGCGCCCAATCTCGAGTCCAACGAGGCGGCGCTGCAGGCGGTGCTGGCGGGAGTCGAGGCGGCTGGCTACGAGCCCGGCACCGATGTCTTCATCGCCCTCGACCCGGCCACCAGCGAGGTCTTCGAGAACGGCGCCTACGTGCTCGAGCACGAGGGCCGCTCGCTCTCGCCGGAGGAGATGGCCGCCTACTGGCAGGACGCCTGCTCGCGCTACCCGATCCTCTCGATAGAGGACGGCATGGACGAGGAGGACTGGGACGGCTGGAAGCTGCTGACCGAGAAGCTGGGCGAGCGGGTCCAGCTGGTCGGTGACGACCTCTTCGTTACCAACCCCGAGCGCTTGCGCCGCGGCATCGAGCTCGGCGTTGGCAACTCGATCCTGGTCAAGGTCAACCAGATCGGCACCCTGAGCGAGACCCTGGAGGCGATCCGGATCGCCTCGGAGGCCGGCTACTCGGCAGTTATCTCGCACCGTTCGGGCGAGACCGAGGACACGACGATCGCCGACTTGGCCGTGGCCACCGGCGCCGGCCAGATCAAGACCGGCGCGCCGTCGCGCTCGGACCGCGTCGCCAAGTACAACCGCTTGCTGCGGATCGAGGAGGAATTGGGCTCCGCGGCTGAATTCCCCGGGTTGCAGGCGTTCCACCAGCGGTCCGCTTAGTGAAGGAATGCGGGGCTCGGCCTCGTAGGTCCGGACATGGCAGCACGCGCCCACGCGGGGAAACGCACCGCCAGCGGTGCGAAACGCCGCCCGGCGCCGCGCAAATCTACGGCCAGGCGCAAACCGGCGGCACGGCGCAAACCGGCCGCGCGGCGTGGCGGCAGCCGCGTCCACTGGGATCGCGTCGGTCGCGTCGCCCTGACCTTGGTCCTCTTCTTTGTCGCCTACTCGTACCTCAACCCGGTGATCGATTTCGTCAAGACCTACACCGCGACGACGGCAGCCAGGGTCAAGCTGCACGAAGCGCAGCACGAAAACACCCGTCTGCACTGGCGGGTCCAGCACGCCGGCGACCCGATCGTCCTCGACGCCAAGGCCAGGGCCCAGGGCATGGTCGCTCCGGGCGAGACGCCGGTCGTGGTCCGCGGCCTCTAGTCCTCCTTCTCGGAGTGCCCGGTGGTTAGCGCCGGCTCATACATCCTCAGTGCCTCCGCCCTCGCCGCCGTAGGGCTCTCTCTGGGCTTCTCGGCCTTCCAACTGCGCCGGAGGTTGCTTCCGGCCTGGGAGGGCGCCCCAGCGCGACTGGTAGAGGCTGTGACGGCCATTGCCCTGCTGATCTGGCTCGGCGAGGTTCTTGGGACGGTTGGGCTCTTTTACGCGTGGGTTCTTGTCGTAGCGTCGCTCGTCCTGGCGGCAGTCTCGGCGCGGGTCCTGTCGCAGGGGAAGGGGGGCACTGCGGGCAGTCCACGGGCTGTCCTCGACCCCCCTCCCCCTACGCCACCCGCGGGCGAGGCGTCTTGGCTGGCGTGGGTTGTGACCGTTGGGGTTATCGCCCTGGTATTTGCGCACTGGGGACTGACGACCAAGGACGCGTTGGACCGAGGGATCTTCAACTTCGACTCCCTCTGGTACCACATGCCCTTCGCCGCGGACATGGTGCAGAGCCACTCCGTCACCGGGCTGCACTACACGGAGACCGTCTTCACGAACTGGCTCTACCCGCAGAACTCGGAGCTTCTGCACGCGACGGGAATCCTGCTGACGCACAGGGACACGCTGTCGTTGTTCCTGAACTTCGGCTTCCTCGCCCTGAGCTTCCTAGCTGCGTGGTGCATCGGGCGGCCGTACGGGCGTGGGCATCTGACCGTGGTCGCTACTGCGATCGTCCTCGAGTGTCACACGCTCGTGGTCCGCGAGCCAGGGGCGGCCAAGAACGACCTCGTAGCCGCCGCGCTTCTCCTCGCCGCCGTAGCCATCCTCGTCAATGCTTGGCATGTCTCGCGCGGGTGGCATGGGGGAGGGGGGCCGAGGACAGCCCGTGGACTGCCCGCAGGCCCCCCTCCCCCAGGACAGGACCCGCGCGCCACTTGGACTCCGGGAATGGCGTGGGCCGTGGCCGCCGCGGGACTGGCCACGGGCCTTGCGGTCGGCACCAAGTCGACAGTTGTGGCGATGGCCGCCGGGCTGACGCTTGCCGTGCTCGTTCTCGCACCGGCGGGGAAGAGGTGGGCGGCTGCGGGTTGGTGGTTCATCCCCGCCCTGCTCGGCGGGGGCTACTGGTACCTGCGCAACCTGATCGTCGCCGGCAATCCACTGCCGCAGGCGACGAGCCTGGGGCCGATCTCCTTGCCGCATCCGGAGCGGTTGCAGGAAGGACGGCCCGACTTCAGCATCGTCCACTACGCGACCGACACAGGCGTCTGGCGCCACTACTTCGAGCCGGGCCTGCATCAGGCGTTCGGAGCCCTCTGGCCGCTGGTGATCGCTGGGGCGGTGCTGGGAGGCCTCCTGGCCCTCTTCCGCGCCGGGGACAGCGTCCTGCGCTGGATGGGCGCCGTGGCGGTGCTCGGCCTCATCGCCTACCTCTTCACCCCCCTAAGCGCCGCAGGGGCCCAGGGGGCCCCGGTCGGCTTCGGGATCAACATCCGCTACGCGATCCCACCCCTCCTGCTCGGCCTGACACTGCTGCCCTTGGCCCCTCGCCGCTTGCAGGGACGGCGTGAGTGGGCGCTGCTAGTGCTCCTGCTCGCCGTCCTAGCGATCACCGACCGCTCCGACGCGGCGCTGCGCGACCCAGCCCGCATCTTTGGTCTTTCCCTGGCGTTCCTCGTCGTAGTAATCCCGGCCGCCCTCATCTGGCAGTCAAAAGGACGACCTTTGCCGGGGGGTGGCACGGATTTGGGGGACCACCCCGAGGAGGCGGCGTCAGCCGCCCCCGCAGTGGGTGGTGGTTCCAAATCCGTGACAGGACCCGCCGGCCCACGCGCTTCATTGGCCGTCGGGTTCGTCGCCCTCGCCTTGCTGATAATTGCGATCGGGTACCCGCTCCAGCGCCACTACCTCAATGACCGCTTCGCCTCCGGTTCCGAAGTCCCCGGCCTGGACCTCGACTCCGCCTATGTCTGGGCCCGCGACGAGAGCAGCGCCCGGATCGGCCTCGCCGGAACCACCGCCGGCTTCCTCCAGTACGGCTTCTACGGCACCGACCTCTCCAACCGCGTCATCTACCTGGGCAAAAAGGGCCCCCACGGCGCCTACAACGCGATCCCCACCTGCACCGCCTTCCGCACCGCGGTCAACGCCGCCAATCTCGACTACCTGGTCACGACGCCCTTCCTCAACTTCATCCACACCGGCGACCCGATCTCCTCCCCCGAGGCAGCCTGGCTACGCAACGACAAAGCTGCCACCCCAATCAAGCGTGACGGGCCCACCGCCATCTGGCGAATCAACGGCAAGCTGGATCCCTCGACCTGCGGCCCGGCAAATGCTCCCTTGCGCCGAATCCCAGATACGCGGATGAGCCAATCTCAGTAGGCCGGAACGTCTTGTACTTTTTCGGCGCCAGCTGGCGGCGCCAGCAAGCAACTCTCCACCGAAAAAGTTAAGTGGAGGCCTACTGAGATTGGCTCGGCTGCCGAAGCCGTTAAGCGGAGGCCGACTGAGATCGGCGCTCAGTCGCCAGAGTCGTCGGACTCGCCCTCGGGCTCAGGTGCCCCGGGCCGCCGAATAACGATCTGATCGGCATCGATCCGAACCGTGACCTCCCGCTTGCCGGCCCAATGCTCGGCATACACGGGGTTGTCTTTGACCGCCGGATCGAGCCAAAGGCCGTAGCCATCGGTCTCGCCGTGATCGAAAGTTGCCTCGAGGTCTTTGCGACGGCCGCGTCCTCCGCGGCGGCCTCGGCGACGGCGCCGTTTTGGCCGGTCCCCGCCCGCCTCGTCAGAACGCGGTTTGCGCTCGCCCTCCTCCTCGTCATCGTCGGAATCGGACTCCTCGTCCTCCTCCTCTTCGGGTTCCTCGGCGGCGGCAGCCTCGATCTCGGCCTCGATCTCGTCGCGCAGATCGACTTCGCCCGAAGCGGCGTCCTCCTCGTCGGGGGTGAAGCCGTGCTGTTTGCGGAACTCGCGCAGCTCAGAGGTGCTGACTTCGAGCTGGTGGGCGATCCAAGCGTCCGTGCGGCCCTGGCGGACCCAGGCGCGGATCTGATTTAGCTGCGGCTTCAGCGAACGTCGTGCCATCGGCGCGCGAGTCTATTCAACCGGGGCTGTGAGGCGCGGGGCCACTAGGACATCAGGAAGGCGAGCGCCTCGAACATGGATACGACGACGACGACGACGGTGACCGTCAGGCAGACGGCGAGGACGCTGAAACGCACCTTGCTCTCCTGCTCGACGCGGGTGATCCGGCGTGCCCGCGAGCGGTTTGCCGCGCGGCGGCGAAGCTGCTCGCGGCGGCGGCGCTCCAAACTGGTCTCCTGCTCGAAGGCCGTCTCGAACTGGGAGATGCTTTGTCGCATTCGCATAGATCAGGGTGGCCCGTGGGCCGCGGGGGACCGTAGCAAAGGCGAACGAGGGCTTGCAGGGCAGGCAATTATGCGATCGCACGACGGCTCAAGGTCAGCATTTCCCCCAGAGCCCCCGGTCGGTCCGCGCCGCGCGCAGCTCCGGTCCTCGAAACAGCGGCGCAAAGCGGCGCCCGCCTCGCCTTCTGAGCGATATCGACCTACCCACTTGCGGCAGGTGCGCTCGCTGACTCCGGCCGCCTCGGCCGCCTCCGTCAGCGACAGCCTTGCTCGAGGACGCGCCTGACCATCGTGGGCCTCCCCTTTGGACCGAAGCCCGATGAACAACGTGGTCAGGAACTACATCTAGGAGACCCCAGGCTGGATGCCCTCCTCGGGCACCTGGCACAAGCCGAGCCCCCAGCCGCCCTGCTCCCAGTCGTCGACCAGCTCCTTGGTGACCGGCATCCTCTCCTTCAGCTCCTGCCAGAACCGCGGTACCCCGCCGACCATCTCCTCGTCGCCGGGGACGATGTCGTGGAAAGCGATCCAACCGCCAGGACGGACCAAGCCGCCATACAGCTCGAAGTCGCGACGGACCCCCTCGTAGCGATGGTCGCCGTCGATCAGGGCGAAGTCCACCGGTTCATCGCCGAACCACTCGGCCACCTGGTCACGCGTCCCCGCGTCGTGGGAATCTCCGCGCACGGCCTTGAATCGCTGGCCCGGAAGCGGCATCGCCTTCAGCACGGGAAGCCAGTCGGATTGATAGCCGGAGCCGAAGGGCCCGCCTGGCAGGTCGACCGTGAGCAGCTCGGCATCGGCGGCCGCCACCCGGCTGAGCAGGAAGAGTGTCCCTCCCTTCGCCGTGCCGATCTCGAGCACCGAGCGGGGAGGGTCGGCCTGGAGAAGCTCGAGCAGGCCTTCGATCTCCGACGTGACCTGAATCGGTCGCAGACCGACCCGGCCCACCTCGAAGCCGAAGATGAAGTCGAGGCTCTCCAGGATGCTCCGCACTCGTCTCCCGTCCCGTTTCATCTTCCGCGCGGCCCTGAGTGTGTCCCGCGTCAGCGCAGCTCGGGCCGCGGCCCTCTCGACCGTGCCCCGCAACCCCTTGTCTCGCAGGGAATCGGCCACACGCCGCAACACCGGATCCGCCTGGCCCGCCGCTCCCCCTGGAGCCTGTGCCCCGTCGCTCACAAGGCTGAAGGTATCGAACTAGCCGGCTGATGCATATCCGGTTCCGTCAGACCCACCGGCGCAGCTTAAGGCGAGGAAGGGGGGAGAGACATGCCGCTTACAGGCTTAGAACTAAAGGAGGACCGTGAAGCCAAACCCCTACGCCGGCAGCCTGACATTGATGATCGCCATCGTCGCCGTGATCGGCTACGACACGCTGCAAGACGACGCCAAGACCGAAGGGCCGCAGGCTGGCGCGAGTGGGATGGCCCGAGTTCAGCGCGCCGTCGACGGCGACACGGCGATCCTCTCAGGGAATCTCGGCTCTAGCCGCATCGTCGGTGTCGACACACCCGAGACGGTAAAGCCGGACACGCCAGTGCAGTGCTTTGGGCCGAAGGCCTCGGCTTTCACCAAGCGGGTGCTCGGGAAGGGCCGCGAGGTCCGCTATCGCGTCGCCCGCGAACCGGTCGATAGCTACGGCCGGACCCTCGTCTACATCTGGCTGCCCGACGGGCGCTTCTTCAACGCCATGCTCGTTCGTCGAGGCTACGCAAGGCCGCTGCCGTTCCCGCCGAACACCCGCTACGCGCCCCTCTTCCAACGCCTTGCCGTGAGCGCCGCTCGGACCGGGCGAGGGCTCTGGTCGCACTGCGATGGCCCCTGAAGCACCGGCCTCTCGGTGCAACGCGTTGTCCGTGCAATAGGAGGACGGCGCGTTACACCTTCGGCGGCAGAGCTACGGAATGCGGCGCACGTTGGAGAGCAAGGTCTCCTTGATCTGGGCGATGACCTCGAGCGCGTCGTTCCACTCGCGCTGCCAGACGTTGCGGCCGAAGATCACGCCCGAACCGCCCGCCTGCATGATCTCGCGGGTGTGGCCCAGCACGGTCGCGTCGTCGACCTTGGAGCCGCCGGAAAGCACGACCAGCGAACGGCCGGCCGACTCGACGCACTGGCGGATCGCCTCGGCCTCGTCGACCTGCATCTCGTTATAGGGAGCCGGTGCGTCCTTGTCCTTGTCGGCGTTGATCTTCGGCATGTTGAGCTTGACCACGTCGGCGCCCATCTCCATCGCCATCCGCGCCGCGTAATCGATCGCGTAGAAGGAGTTGGCGCTGCCCTTGGCGTCGACCGCTTCGCCGCGCGGGTAGGACCAGACGATCAGTGGCATGCCGAAGCGGTCGCAGTCCTGGCGTACCTGGCGCAGCTGGGCGAGGTCCTCGTCCTGCCGCGACGAGCCGACGTAGAGCGTGTAGCCGACCGCGTCGGCACCGAGCCGCACCGCGTCCTCGACGCTGGCGTTGCAGGAGGAGAAGGCATGGGCGGAGGAGGGGATGTCGGTCTTGCCGTTGACCTTGAGGATCAGCGGCACCTGACCGGCGTAGTCGGGGTAGTACTTGGTCGCCATCCCGATCTGGCAGGCGAGGGCCGAGTAACCGGCCTCGGCGGCGAGACGGAACTGGTAGTCGGGGTCCTTCGATGCCGGGTTGGGGAAGAAATCGCGTGGGCCATGCTCGATGCCCTGGTCGATCGGCAGCAGCATCAGGGTGCCGTTGCCGGGGCCGAACTCGAAGAGCAGGCGGCGCAGGCGGGCTCGTTTGCCGGGGGCCAGGGTTGCCAGCAGTGATTTCTGCTCGGTCAGGCTCTTCAACTCCACGCTGTTTTCCTCCTAGGATCCTCGAAGATGGGTGTCTGGGCAGTATGTCATCGGCACTTCCTTGCGAGTGCTTAGCGATGGGCGGTTATCCTCGGTTGACCATGAGCGAGACTGAGCTCAGCGTCATCTGCAAGAACTGCGGCTCGGAGGTCAGTCCCTACGTAACCGAGTGCCCGTACTGTGGCGCCCGCCTGCGCAAGCGCGCGCCGAAGCTGGAACGACGCGGCGACGGCCTCGAGGCAAAGCCCCGCCGCCGCCATCGACCGAAGTTCCTCCGCCCTCGCAGCACCGAATCGTCTCGGCCCTTCCGCCCCTACGCGACGATGGCGGCGATTCTCGGCTCGGCGGTGCTGCTGCTCGTGCAGAAGGCGACCGGCGATGCGCTCAGCACCTTCGGCGGCCTCGTCGTCCCGCTCGAAGATCAGTGGTGGCGCTTTCTCACGGCCCCCTTCGCCTACGTCGACGTCGGCTACCTCTTCGTCGTCGCGGTCGGGCTGGCGATCTTCGGGGTTGCGCTCGAGCGCCGCCTCGGCAACGTCGCGACCGCCGTGCTGCTGCTCGCCTGCGGCTCGCTGGGGATGCTGGTCGCGAGCGGCATCGCCAACGCCCAGGGCGACATCGTCGTAATCGCCGGCGGTAACGGCATGGCACTCGGCGCCGTCGCTGCCTGGTTCGCGATCCGCCGGGCGGAGGCCCACGGCGCGATCGACGACGACTACGACGCGATCGGCGTCATCGTCGCCGCGGCGGTGCTGCTTGCCCTGCCGATCTTCGTATCCACGGCCGATCCCTTTGCCGGTCTGATCGGCGGCGCCGTCGGCGGCCTGGCCGGTCTCGCTGCCTCGGCCTTGCGCGAATCGCACTAGGCTCAATTTTCGTGGCAGCCGACTACAGCGACGAGCAGCTGGAGGCCGCGATCGAGCGGCTGATCGACGCCGATCGCTTCGCCGAGGCGGAGCGTCTCGTCGCCCGCGCCGCGCCGCAGCTGCAGAAGGTGCTGGCCGCGGCGCTCGCCGAGGGCGGCTGGTTCGGCGAGTCGCACGAGGCCGAGGCGCTGAAGGCGGCGACGGCGCCGGATCCCGACGAGCGGGTCTTGGCGGTGCGCTCGCTGCTCGCCGAGGAGGCGAGGATGGGGATGATGGTTGGAGTTGCCGTCGGCTGGGCACTTCATGAGGAGTTGACCGTCACCAACGACGCGGAAGGAGAAGGCTGAGCGATGGAGATCCGATTTCACGGGCACTCGTGCTTCGAACTGATTGAGGGCGAGACCAGGGTCCTGGTCGATCCGTTCCTCAAGCCCAACAACCCCGCAGCGCTGGCAAGCGCCGAGGATGTCGACCCGACCCACATTGCGATCACCCACGGCCACGTCGATCACATGGCCGACGCGGTCGGCGTCGCGACCCGCACGGGCGCCGAGTGCGTGGCGATCGTCGAGATCGCCAACTGGCTCGAAGAGCAAGGCGTCGAGCAGGTCAACGATCCGAACCTCGGCGGCACCGTGCGCTTCGATTGGGGCTGGATCAAGTTGGTTCCGGCCTGGCATACGAGCACGATCGCCGGCTCCGCCGAGGCGCCCTACAGCCCGACGCCGGGAACCGTCACCGGCACCCCCGCGGGCCTGCTGATCAATCTCGGCGAAGTGACCGTTTACCACGCCGGAGATACCTGCCTCTTCGGCGACATGAAGTTGATCGCCGAACGCAACCCGGTCGACGTCGCCCTGCTGCCGATCGGCGGCCACTACACGATGGATCGCCACGACGGCGTGGTTGCGGCGGCGTTCATCGGCGCGGGCACCGTGATCCCGATGCATTTCGACACCTTTCCACCGGTCGAGACCGACTCCGCCGCCTTCAAGGCCGAGGTCGAGGCAAAGACCTCCTCCTCGGTGGTGGTGCTGGCGCCGGGCGAGTCGCATTCGACTGGCTGACCAGCCAGCCCGGTGCTAGGCTCGCTCGAACCGCGCAGCCGATTCGAGGAGAGCAGCGAATGGGAACTACCGAGGCATCCGGAACCGAGTCACGGACCGAGCGGGCCGACTTCCAAGCCACCGCCGATCCGGCGCTCAACGAGGCAGCCGACCGCACTGCCGACATCAAGCTGCTCACCTACGAGGAGCTCTACCTGCTCTGGGAGCGCCAGCAGTGGCAGACCCAGGAGCTCGACTTCAGCCGCGACCGCGAGGACTGGAACGAGCGCTTCAGCGAGGAGGAGCGCTTCCAGCGGATGTACGGG
>DASYIY010000096.1:0-4038 GCA_035997045.1 Solirubrobacterales bacterium
GTCGACGTCGATGGCGCATCGGTCGGGCACCTTGTTGAGCGCGTCCCCACCCACGATCCGGCCGAGATTGATCGAGGGGCGGTCGAACAGCTCAGAGCTGTGCCGTGCGAACGGTAGCGACTCGATACTGCGGAAAACGTCGATCGCCCTGAGAACGGCGTTGTCGCCGAGCCACGGGGTGGCGCCGTGGGCGGCGACACCCCTGACCTGCAGGCGCAGAGCCAGCACCCCCTTGGCCTCGACGCCGATGTGCAGATCGGTCGGCTCGCCGGTGATCGCGAAGTCGCCGAGGAAGCCGTCGTCGACCAGATGGTCGCTGCCGCGCTCGGCCTCCTCCTCGGACTCCTCGTCGCCGACGATCCCCAACCGCACCCGTACCCGCTCCTGATCGCGCATCGCCGCGGTGACCAGCATCATCGCCGCAATCGCGCCCTTCATGTCGTAGGTGCCGCGCCCGTAGAGCCGATCCCCGTCGACCCGCGGCTCGAACTGTCCGGTGTGCCCGGGAACGACGTCGATGTGGCCATGCAGCACCACCGTGGGTGCGTCCAGCGGCCCGACTTCGGCCTTCAGGACCGGCAACCCCCGCACCTCGTCATGCGAGGTCTCGATCCCCCGCGCCTCGAGCCAGCCTTTGATGAACCCGGCAGCTTCCAGCACTGCCTCGGGAGACGAAGTCTCGTAGCCGACCAGCCGCGAGGCAAGATCGACGATCTCGTCGCTCATCCGGAGATCTCCCGGCAGAGAGGGATCGGAGATCGTCTTTCGCTTCCAAGGCCCATGGGTGCAGCGGAAGGTATTTGAACCACCAAATCGCCGCTGCGGCGTCGATTCGCCGCAGCCCTGTGGTAGACCTCGCAGAACTGCCCCCGAATCGCCGGGGCCGATCATGACGGTGCTGCTCTACGACAACCCGGTCTCCGGCAACTGCTACAAGGTCCGGCTGATCCTCGGCCTGCTCGGCATCGAGTTCGAGCGGCAGGAGCTCTCGGTCGTCGATCGCTCGGATCGAGCCGGGGTGCTCGGTGGGCTGAATCCGTCGCTCAACGTGCCGACGGTGGTGCTCGAGGACGGTCGCCCGCTCGCCGAGTCGAACGCGATCCTCTGGTACTTCGCCGACGGCACCCGCTACCTACCCGACGACCCCTACGAACGCGCCCAGGTGCTGCAGTGGATGTTCTTCGAGCAGTACAAGCACGAGCCGGCGATCGCGGTCCTTCGCTTCTGGGTCTCAATCCTGGAGGAGCCTCCACCGGCCGCGGACATCGAGGCCAAGCGCAAGGCCGGCCTCGCGGCGCTCGACACGATCGAGCGCCATCTCCGCGACCGCGAATACCTCGTCGGGGAGCGCTTGACGATCGCCGACATCGCGCTCTACGCCTATACCCACGTGGCGCCCGAGGCCGGCTTCGACCTCGGGCACTGCCCGGCTGTGGGGAAATGGCTCGAGCGAGTCGCGTCTCAGCCCGGGATCTTCCCGATCACCGCTTGAGCTGCACCTGCTGCGCTACTGGCGCGTGTTGGTGCCCGGCAGCGCCTTGCGAGGACCTGGCCGCGGCTATCGTGTCGCAGCCGTATTCGAAGGCTTCGCCACTGGCGCGGTTGACTTCCCCTTCGGCATTCGCAAGTTCCTCTTCCGCGATTGCTTTGCCGGCTTTGCCGATGCCTTTGCGATTGACCCATTCGCCGTCATCGCCGACCGCGCCCTGCCATTTGCCGAGCTGTTCGTCGATACGGACGCAGGGGCTGACGCCGCCTTCGGTGAAATTGCCGTGGGTGAAGATGTGGCCACCGACGACGATCGTGTGCCACTGGGCCTGCGAAGCGGCCGGAGCCGCCAAGGTGAACGCGAGGCTGGCCGTTGCGACGAGGGCGACGATCGCCGGGCGGATCTTGGTGCTGAACATTGCGTGCCTCCTTGGGCAGAAGTTGGTTGGTAAGACCACCTTCGGCCACAGCCACGCCCCTGGGTAGCCACCCAGGGGGTGGAGACCCTCACCCCGATCGAGTCGAGACTTGACTTCCCTCGGCGATAGCGAGAAACGCTTCGGCCCGGTCGCGGTCCTTCTCCGCCCGGGCCTGGGCGCCGCTGCCGTCCTCGGACTCTTTGAGCCGCTGCTCGGCGTCGGCAAGCTGCTCTTTCAGCGTCGCCGCATCGAGATCCTCGGGCGCCAGGGCCTCCTCGACCAGGAGCTTGGCGTGATTGCCGAAGACCTGCAGCCAACCGTGGGACTGGGCATAGCGCTTCGTCTCCGAGTCGCTGACGTGCAGGCGCAGCTCGGTCGGTTGCAACGAGGCCAGCAGCGGCGTGTGGTTGGCGAGGATGCCCAGCTCGCCGACCGCGGTGCGGGTCGAGACCTGACGCACTTCGCCGTTGAAGACCTCCCCCTCCGGGGTGAGGACTTCGACGTCGACCATGTGCTCGGCAGCCATCGTCTGCCTAGGCGGCCGCGGCCGCTCCGGCGTCGGCGGTGACCTGGTCGATGCCGCCCTTCATGTAGAAGGCGCCCTCGGAGAGGTCGTCGTGCTCGCCGTCGAGGATCTCGCGGAAGCCGCGCACCGTCTCCCCCACCGGCACGTACTCGCCGCTGCGGCCGGTGAACTGCTCGGCGACGAAGAAGGGCTGCGAGAGGAAGCGCTCGATCTTGCGGGCGCGGGTTACCGTCTGCCTGTCCTCGTCGGAGAGCTCGTCGATGCCGAGGATGGCGATGATGTCCTGGAGCTCCTTGTAGCGCTGCAAGACCTCCTGGACCTCGGTCGCCGTGCGGTAGTGCTCCTCGCCGACGACGTCGGGCTTGAGGATCGTCGAGGTCGAGTCGAGCGGGTCGACCGCCGGGTAGATCCCCTTCTCCGAGATCGCACGGGAGAGGGTCGTGGTCGCGTTGAGGTGGGCGAAGACCGAGGCCGGAGCCGGGTCGGTTAGGTCGTCGGCGGGGACGTAGATCGCCTGCACCGAGGTGACCGAGCCGCGCTCGGTAGAGGTGATCCGCTCCTGCAGTTCCCCCATCTCCGTCTCCAGGGTCGGCTGGTAGCCGACCGCGGAGGGCATGCGGCCGAGCAGCGCCGATACCTCAGAGCCCGCCTGGACGAAGCGGAAGATGTTGTCGATGAAGAGCAGCACGTCCTGGCCACCCTGCTCGCGGAAGTATTCGGCCATCGTCAGGCCCGAGAGCGCGACCCGGAGGCGGGCTCCGGGGGGCTCGTTCATCTGGCCGAAGACAAGCATCGTCTTGTCGATGACACCTGACTCCTTCATCTCGAGCCAGAGGTCGTTGCCCTCGCGCGAGCGCTCGCCGACGCCACAGAAGGCCGAGAGGCCTTCGTGCTCTTCGCCGATCGAGCGGATCAGCTCCTGGATCAGCACCGTCTTGCCGACGCCGGCACCGCCGAAGAGCCCGACCTTGCCGCCCTTGGCGTAGGGCGCGAGCAGGTCGATCACCTTGATCCCGGTCTCGAGGATCTCCTGGGTCGGAGCGAGCTCAGAGGCTTCCGGAGCCGGGCGGTGGATCGGCCAGCGCTCCTCGGTCTGCACCGGCTCGCCGAGATCGATCGGCTCACCGAGCAGGTTGAAGATTCGGCCCAGGGTCGCGTCGCCGACCGGAACCGTGATCGGGCCGCCGGTGTCGATCACCTTGTCGCCGCGCTGGAGGCCGTCGGTGGCGTCCATCGCCACCGTGCGCACCCGGTTGTCGCCGAGGTGCTGCTGCACCTCGCAGACCAGTTCGGTCGCCTCGCGGTCCTCGTCGCCGGCCATCTCGATCTTCACCGCCGAGTAGATCTCGGGCAGCTTCTCGGGGAAAACCGCGTCGACGACGACGCCGGTGACCTGCTCGACGTGTCCTACGTTTGCTCCGTTGCTCTCAGCCATTGGTTCCTTTTCTCGTTTCGCAGTCTTACCCGAGCGCCTCGGCGCCGGCGACAACCTCGAGGATCTCCTGGGTGATCTCGGCCTGCCTCGCCCGGTTCATCTCCAGGGTCAGGGCATCCATCATTTCCTCCGCGTTCTCAGCGGCACTGCGCATTGCCGTCATCCGCGCT
>DASYIY010000097.1:0-22821 GCA_035997045.1 Solirubrobacterales bacterium
CCCTACGACCTGCTGATCCTCGACATCATGATGCCGGGACCGAGCGGCCTCGACATCTGCCGCGACGTGCGCTCGCGCAGCGCCGTGCCGATCATCCTGCTCACCGCCAAGGACGCCGAGGTCGACAAGGTCGTCGGGCTCGAGGTCGGCGCCGACGACTACGTCACCAAGCCCTTCTCGGTGCGCGAGCTGCTCGGCCGCGTGCGCGCCCAGCTGCGCCGCCGCGAGCTCGACCGCGGCCCACTCAACCAGGCGGTCAAGATCGAAGCCGGCCCGGTGGCGATCGACCTCGTCCGCCACGTCGCCACCGTCGACGGCGTGCCGGTCAACCTTACCCGCTCCGAGTTCCAGCTGCTGCGCCTGCTGGTCGGCCGCCCGGGCGAGGTCTTCCCCCGGCGCCAGATCATGGAGGAGCTCTGGCAGACCGAGTTCGACGGCGACGAGCGCGCCTGCGACGTCCACATCTCCAACCTGCGCCAGAAGGTCGAGCGCGACCCGCAGCGCCCCGAACTGGTCGTCACCGTGCGCGGCGTCGGCTACAAGTTCGACGGCCAGCGACCCTGAGCTAGCTGTCGGCGACGATGACGAAGTGCCTGGTCACCGGCGCTGAGGTGTTGGCGGCCCGGTCGGTGGCGCGCAGCACCGCTTCGTAGCGGCCGGGAGTGGCCTTGAAGTGCTTCCAGCGGGCGCCGAGCTCGAGTTCGTTGGCGCCGCTCGACACACTCCATTCCGCATAGCCGCTGTAGGTGCGCTTTCCCCGCGCGCCGCTCCGGTAGTACTCGGCTTCCAGGGTCCCGCGCTCGCTGACGTTTGCGCTCAGGCCGACTCCTTTCGATCCCGCGACGTGGCTGCGCCTCAGCGTCACCTTGCTCAGGGTGGGTTTCTTGACGTCGATCCTCAGCGGTGCCTGGGGGCCGGGATCGGAGTTTGGGTCCCCCGGGTTGCTCGAGACCACCACTTCGCCGCGAACGAAGGGATGCAGTTTGCACTCGAAGGCGTAGGTACCCGGCTGGGTGAACTGGATCGTGTAAGAGAACCCCGGCCGGTGGTAGGGAGCGTCGGTGCCGGGGTCGGAGTCCCACTGGCGCGCGTTGGTTGAGGTGCCGGTCACCGAGTGGGCGAGGTCCGGCCCGAGCCAGTCCCAGGTCACCTTCTCATCGAGGTCGATGTGGACCTGCTCCGGCGCCCAGGCGTAGTTTGTAATCGAGACCCTGGTATTCGAGGCGAAGGCGCTCGGGGTGAGGACGAACACGCAGGCGATGAGGAGGGAGGGGAGGGCGACGCGCCAGCCGGTCAACTGCCTCCCTTCCCTTTCAGCACTGTCACCGTCAGTTTCATCTGCGTCGGGTGAATCGTGCAGATGAAGCGGTACGTGCCCGGCGTTTCGAAGGTCCGCCTGAAGCGGGCGTTGGTCACGGCGGTCGTCCGGGTCGAGTAGGAGCCCTTGTGCTGGAGCCCCTTCGGTCCCTGCTTCAGGTGCACGTCGTGCGGATAGGTGTTGCTTGTCGCCCACACCCACTTGACCGCATCGCCGCGCTTGATCGTGACCTGGTCGGGCCCGAAGTAGAAGTCGGCGACGCTGACGAGCTTGGGCTTGGCTGCCGTTTTGCCCCCGGCCGTGGCCGAGGGCCCGCCTGCCACCAGCCCGCAGAGGGCGGCCGCGACCGCGGCAACGAGCAGGGACCGACGTGCGGACACCGGCCCCGGCCGCGCTATTTGCACGTCAGTTCGCCGGCTTGAGCCGCGACCTCCACCGGAGTGAAGCCTTCGAACGGGGGGTGCGACGGGACCCGCCTCACCCACGAGCACTGCTGGTTTTGCGCCGGGCTCTGACCGGCGTAGCCGAGGATGGTGGAGGGGTTGCCTTCGTCGCCGAGGATCACCTGCAGGCCGGCGCCCAGGTTGAGGCTGCGCACCTGGTCGGCGAGCACGGCCGGCTGCGGACAGGACGGGTAGATCGTGCTCAGCGGGACCGAGCCGTTGCCCGGCGCAAAGCTCGAGCCGGCGCTGTTGCCCGACCAGCAATTGCCACCGCCGGTGGCGTCGTTCCAGAAGTCGAATTCCCCGTTGGGATCCGTCCCGCCGCGCCCCATCGAGTTTTCGACGATCTGGTTGTCGATGTTCTTGGCGTCGTCGCCGACATTGGCGACGAAGCTTTCGCCCGGTCCCGAGAACGAGGCGATGCCCCACTTGTAGTTGCCGAACACGTTGTTTTGGCGGACGACGTTGCCGGCGCCTCCGTAGAGGACGATCCCGACCCCGGTCGGGTAATTGACAGTTATCCCCGACAGTTGGCCCAGGCCCGCGGAGACCGTTTTGAAAGCCGAGCCGGCGAGGAAGTAGTTGTAGTTGTTCCAGAACACATTGTTCTTTTCGAACACGTTCCAGCCGTTGGGCTCATAGCCCTCGCTGTCGAGTGTGTTGGGGACGATGCCGGCGCCGTTGTTGAAGAAGTCCGATTCGGCGATCAGCACGTACTTCGAATTCGTCCCCGAGTAGCCGAGCACGTTTTCGTAGCTGACGTCGTTTCTGAGCACGGACCATTTCGGCTTTGCCTGGCACGGGGCCGGGGCGGTGCCGTGGTTGGTCCAGGTGGTGGTGTCGCAGGGAGTTTCACCTATGTAGAAGGCCGAGTCCCCCTGGCGGAAGCCGGTGGAGTTGATCATCTTGCCGCCCAGGCAGCCCTTGGCGAAGAGGCCGTAGGAGCGATTGCCCGAGGCGACGAGGTTGTTCATCGTGTACCCGTCGCAGTGCTGGCCGCTCTGCGTCGCCGCGTGCACGAAGAAACCGTTCGATTCGTAGTTGCGGGCCCAGATGTTCTTCATGATCACGCCGTCGACGTCGACGACCTCGATGCCGTTCTGGGCCGCGCCCAGTTCTCCCTTTGCGTCCTTGCCTTCGAGGATCGTCTTGCGCGGATTTTTCTTCGCCCCGATGATCGTCAGGCCTTCGAAGTCGAACTTCCTCCGGGTGCCGTCGAGAACCACTCCCTCGACGTACTTGCCCGGCATGACTTCGACGATCGCCCTGGTCTTGGCGTTCGTCTTCTTGTGCTTGAAGGCCCCGGCCGCGTTGACCGCCTTTTGGATCGTGCGGAACTGGCAGCCGTGCTTGCAGACCGCGAAGATCTTCCGCTTCGGCGCCTTTTTCTTCTGACCCTTGCCCTTCTTGGCCGATGCCGAGGCTTGGCTAGCCGGGCCTGAGGCCGCGGAGAGCCCCGCTGTGAACGCGGTCAGGGAAACGCAGGACACGACTGCGAGGGCGAAGACCGCAAACCTGTGGTTCATCTCTCTCCTTGCTCCGTGGGACATCCTCACGCCCTGCCTCCCACGGGCATCCTGCGCAGGAAAACTGTAGCGCAGCCCAATTCTCACGCCGAATTACATCGACTTGTCATCCGCGAACGGCGGCATGCTGTGCGGACTTTGAGGCGCGTTCCGTCCTACTTCGTCGTCGCGGGGATCGACCTTCGCGAGGAGATGACCAGACTGCGCGGCCTGCCGGCCTTTGCCGCCGGGCCGCTGCTGGAGCGCGAGCCCGAGCTGAAGGTGCGGCGGGCGCGCAAGCGACCCAACCGCCTCGGATTCGCCGTGCCGAGTCAGTTCCGACTCTCGGTCACCGCCTACCCCGGGGTCCGCGCCGGCGACGTGCTCGAGACGCTCCTTCACGAGCTCACGCACCTGCACGTCGGCCGCGCCGCCGAGGCTCACGGCTGGCACGGGACGAGCTTCAAGCGGACGCTGGCACGGGCGATGGAGGAGGCCTACGGGGTCGCCGGACTGCGGCCGCGCAGCACCGTTCACGGCGTCTACGCCGAGGCGATCGAGCGCGCCCGGCTCGCGGCCGGCGAACCGCTTCAGCTCCAGGTCTGACGATGACGCCCGCCGCAGACCGCCCACAGGCCTCCTCGCTCGTGCGCCCGCGCGAAGTCGCCCGGGCGGTTACGCCGCTGGAGCTTTTCTTCGACCTCGTCTACGTCTTCACCGTCAGCCAGCTCGCCCACAACCTGCTCGAGCACGTCGACGCCCGGGGCATGGCCGAGACGCTGGTCCTCACCCTGGCCGTGATGTACGCCTGGTTCATGACCGTCTGGACCTCGAACTGGCTCGATGGCGAGTGCCGGCCGGTGCAGCTGATGCTGCTCAGCACGATGTTCGCCAGCCTGCTGATGGCGACCTCGATCTCGGAGGCCTTCGGCGATCGCGCCGGCCTCTTCGCGATCGCCTACCTGGCGATCCAGATCGGCCGGACCGCGTTCGCCGTCGCCGCCTTCCGCGGCCACCGCCTCTACATGCATTTCGTCAACGCCCTGGTCTGGGAGATCGCCACGGCGCCGATCTGGATCGCCGGGATCGCGGTCGACGGCGACGCCCGCCTCGCCGTCTGGGCCGTCGCGGTGCTGATCACCTACGGCGGTGTGATCGCCGGTCACCCGCTGCCGGGGCGCAAGAGCCCCTTCAGCTCAGACAGCCAGATCTACGCCGAGCACCTGCTCGAGCGCTTCCGCCTCTTCTTCCTGATCGCCCTGGGGGAGACCGTGCTGACGATCGGCAACGCTTTCGCCGGGCAGCCGGTCCAGGCCGACCGCCTGCTTGTCCTCGCCGCCGCCTTCACCGGCACCGTCGCGCTCTGGTGGTGCTACTTCCACCGTGCCGAGGACATCGGCATCAAAGCGGTCGAGGGGGCCGGTGACCCGTCGCGGATAGTCGGGATCGGCAACTACACCCTGATCGCGATGGTGATCGGCATCGTCGCGATCGCCGTCGGTGACGAGCTGGCGATCGCCGGCCCGCACGACCCGAGCACCCTCAGCACCGCCGTCCTCATCTTCGGCGGCCCGGCGATCTTCCTGCTCGCCCAGCTCGGCTACATGCGGGGCGCCACCGGACAGGCGCCGCGGGCGCGGTTGCTGGCCTGTGGCACGCTGGTCGTCCTGGCGTTGGCCACGGCGCCGCTCAGCCTGCTGGTCGCGGTGATCGCTTCGAGCACGGTCCTGCTCGCCGTGGCGATCGACGACACGCGGGCTCGTCCAGGCTCTTACGATTCTCGGCCTTGATCTATCGAGCCTTCTTCAGGAGCGTCCTGGTTCGCCTGGACGCGGAGCGCGCCCACCGGCTGGCCGGTCGCGCGATGCGACTGCTCACGACCATCCCCGGGGTCGTCGTATTTATCGCCTGGCTGCTCAGGCCCCGCGACGAGGCGCTCGCGGTGGGTCCGATGGGGCTGCGGCTGAAGACACCTCTCGGTGTCGCGGCCGGGGTCGATAAGAACGCGACCTGGTTTCCCACGCTGGGTGCGCTGGGCTTTGGGTTCGTCGAGATCGGCACGATCACCGCCGAGCCTCAGCCGGGAAATCCCGGCAAGCGGGTTACGCGCCTGACCCGCGACCGAGCGATCGTCAACGCGATGGGCTTCCCCAACGACGGCGCTGCTGTGGTTGCTGGGCGCCTGGCCAAGCACCGGAGGGAGATCGTCGGCGTCAACATCGGCAAGACGATGGCGGTCGACATCGCCGATGCCGTCCCGGACTACCAGGATTCCGCCCGGGCGCTGGCGTCCCATGCCGACTATCTGGTCATCAACGTCAGCTCCCCCAACACCCCGGGGCTGACCCAGATGCAATCGCGGGAGAGCCTCACCGCACTGGTTGGGAGCGTGCGAAAGACGGTTCAAGAGATGCAGTGCAAGGTCCCGATCCTGATCAAGATCGGGCCCGATTTGACCGACTCTGAGGTCGATGAGGTTGCCGACCTGGCGCTCTCGCTCGAGCTCGACGGGATCGTCGCGGTCAACACCACGACCCAGCTGGAGCTGGCGTCTGCAAGCGGTGAGGAAATCGGCTGCCTGCCGCACCGGGGAGGCCTATCGGGCGCACCGCTCAAGACGCGCGCTCTGGAGGTGCTCGAGCGACTGAATGCGAGGACGCAAGGCCGGCTGACCCTGGTCTCGGTCGGTGGAATCGAAACCCCGCACGATGCATGGCAGAGAATCCTGGCCGGAGCCAGCCTGCTCCAGGCCTACACGGCCTTCGTCTACCAGGGCCCCCTGTGGCCACACCGCATGAACCGGGGACTATCCAAGTGCTTGCGCTCTTCTCCCTGGTCGACGATCGAGGAGGCGATCGGGAAGGGCCCGGAGAGCTAAGACCCGTCTCTGAGAGCCGACGCCTGGATTCGGGCCGCCATGGCAGCGCCTGAGTCCTCGCCAGCGAGGGGCTGCGCGTACTCAGATGGGCGATGCGAGCTGGAGGGATCTGACGGCCCGAGATGGCGAGGGCGATAGCCGGCGGGTGCGTCTGTATGAGCCCGACGGGGCGGAGCTGGTGGTGTTCGTCCGCGGCGGAGGCTGGCACCGCGCGCCTCCCACTGCACGGTGCCGAGCGCGATGGCCTTCGCCTTCGACGACGGCCGCATCGTCGCAATCGACAACCTGCGAAACCCCGAGAAGCTCACCCACGTCGCCGCGCCGGAACGATGAATGAGTTGGGGCAAGGCGTTCGGTTGCCGCTACCTAGCTTCCCGGCGTTCCTTTTGGGAGTCGCGCAAAGCGCGCCGCTCGGCTGCGAATAGGTCGTGAACCAGACGCACTGCGATCGAGCCCTCGCCCACCGCCGAGGCAACCCGATTCATCGAGCCGTCGCGAACGTCTCCGATGGCGAGCACTCCCGGCATGCTCGTCTCCAAAGAAAAGGGAGCGCGCTCAAGTGGCCAGGCGGCGGTCTCGGCGAGCTCGATGCCGCTGCGGATAAAACCGCTGGCGTCGCGCAGCACCTCTTCAGGCAGCCAGTCGGTGTTAGGACGGGCGCCGATCATTAGGAAGAGTGCGTGGGCGTCGACCGCTTCGACCGCGCCGTCGCGGTCGCGCAATGTCAGGCGCTCAAGCCACTCCTTGCCATCGCCGCCAACCACCTCCGTCCTCAGTCGGACCTCGATATTCGGCGCCGCTTCGACTTGCTGCACGAGGTAGTGCGACATGCCAGCGTCGAGTGCGTCGGCGCGAACCACGAGAGTCACCCGCTGCGCGTATTCGGCCAGGTGCAGGGCGGCCTGTCCCGCCGAGTTGGCGCCACCGACGACGAAGACGTCCCGGTCCACCATCGCGGGTGCCTCCGTCGCGGGTCCGCCATAGAAGACCCCGGCACCGTTCGTGGCCAGGGCCTCCAGGTCCTTGACCTCAATACGGCGATACTCGGCGCCGGTCGCGAGGATCACCGCGCGAGCGCTGATGTCGCGAAAGTCGGAAAGGCCAACGACGATGCGCTCACCATCACGGCACAGGCTTGTCGCCTTTTGCATGAAGGCGAACTGCGCCCCGAACACCCACGCTTGCTCATAGGCGTCCTCTGCCAATCGCCGCCCGCTGATGCCGCGCGGGAAGCCCAGGTAGTTGCGGATCAGCGAACTCAAAGTCGCTTGTCCGCCGATCCCACCCTGGTCGATGACGAGCGTGCTGAACCCTTCGGAGGCTCCGTAGACGGCGGCCGAGAGGCCCGACGGCCCGGCCCCAACGATGACCAGATCAAAGACTTGGCTCGGTGGCACCACCGGGCCACCCGCCGCGACTGTGAGTTCGGTGTTGCTCGGGTTGGCGAGGACTTGGCCGTCGGGAAACACCACCAACGGCAGCGGCTCCCCGTCGCCGGCCTCGGCAACCAGCGTGCGGCCTTCCGGGGACTCGGCGAGGCAGAAGGTGTGAGGCAGGGCGCAGCGGCCAAGTACCTCACGCAGCTCATAGGCCCGTCCTGACCAAGACTCGCCGACGATATGCACCGTGTGGGCGGATACCCGACGGGCGTGCGCCCACTCGAGTAGGAAGGTCGAGACCGACTGGTGGAATAGCTCGTCGGGAGTGCGGGTGGGGCGGATCAAGTAGTAGTCGATCTGGCGGCGCGCCATCGCCTTGAAGATCGCCTCCCCGGTCGCGCCCTTGCCCCAGTTGGCGTAGTCGATCAGGAGGCCACGCTGCGCACGGGGATGGTGTTTTCGCACCTTGGAGAGAAACTCGCTTCCCGACGCGCCGCCGAGCGATTCGCTGGCAAAGACCAGTGCCACCTCCTTACTCGCCCCCGCCAGCCGCTCCAGTTCCGCTTCGGCTTCCGGCGCTGATCCGAGACAGACGGTGCGGTAGCTGCGCTCATAGCGATCGCGCAACTCGCGTTCGATAGCGAGAAGCGAGTTCTTGTTCTCATCGACGGCGAGAAAGACGGGACGGGACATGAGCGGACCGTACCCCAGCGAGGTCTACCCTCTTCGGGTGGCAGCAAAGGAGACGCCGACGATCTATGAGTGGGGCGGCGGGAGCGAGGCTTTCGAGCGCTGGCTGAACCACTTCTACGACCTGGTCGAAGAGGAGGGAACACTGGCGCCCCTCTTCGGCGGCACGGTCGGCGAGCGGCACCGCACCCATGTCCTCGCCTGGTGGATTGAGGTGATGGGCGGTCCGGCTGACTACACCGCGAGCTTTGGCGGCTATCCGGCGATGCTCGCCCATCACCGCGGCCTCGCGATCGCCCCGGAGCAGCGGCGCCTTTTCGTCACTCTCCTCAGTCAGGCGGCCGACGAGGTTGAGTTGCCGGCCGACCCCGAGTTCCGGGCGGCGATCATGGGCTACGCGGAGTGGGGCTCGCGCCTCGCCGTCCACAACTCCGACCCCGCCGCCGAGGACGTGGTCGCCGAGGCGCCCGTGCCCCGCTGGGGCTGGGGCGTTGCTCCGCCCTTCGAGGGCTAGTTAGTCCCAGGATCGCGTAGCGCGGGCGGAAGGGAGAACGATCCAGGTAATTCGTCTCTCGCCGCTCGATTCTTCCGACTGACCAATTCGCCCACCGTTCGGGTTGGGCCTACGGATGCTCGGGCTTGGTGACGGAGCTGACGTAGAAGAAGCCCAACAAGAAGCGCTTGGTCTCGACCGGGCCGTAGTTGGCGAGGTCGCTCCACGGATCGGAGTAGGCATCGCCGGGGGCGTACTTGACGAGAAGACGGGCGATTGGAGCGAGCAGGCGGTAGGGGCCGCCCTGGGTCAGTCCCATGTCCAGGACGGCGACACGCGAGGAGGGGCGCAGCCGCTCCCAGGCCCGTGCCAACGAGGGCCGCGGTTCTGGCATTGCCGAGTAGCTGAGGCTGAACAGCACGCCATCTACGTCACGGTCGACTTCGAGCTGGGTGGCGTCCTGCTGGAGCAGCTGGACATTTGACCAGCCGCGCCGCTCGATCAGCTTGCGTGCCTCGGCCAGCATCCCGGGCGAGGCATCGACGCCGATGACGGTTCCGCTCGGGCCGACTGCCTCGACCAAGTAGGGGAAGTTGCGCCCGGTCCCGGCGCCGATCTCCAAAACGGTGTCGCCGGGCTTCAACCCGAGCGCGGCCACGGCCCTGCGGCGGGCCGGCGGGAAGATCAGGTAAAGCGGCTCGAGCGTGCTGTAGGCGCGGGCTATGCGGTCATAGCGCCTGGTGTTGACACTTTGGGAGCGGCGGGCCGGGTGGCTTTCGGCGGTGTCCACGTGAGATGTTCGGGATGAGGGGCGTGTAGCGCTTCACTTTTGTTCGGCACCGCCCTGGAATGGAAGCCGACGCCCGGATTCGAACCGGGGACCCCTTCATTACGAGTGAAGTGCTCTACCAACTGAGCTACGTCGGCGGGTGGGCTCCATTGTAGGAGTGGAGCTGGGGGCGGGGTTCCGCCGCCCGCGGGGGCGAAGATTGGGCATGGCCGGGGTCCGGAAGGCGAAGCATCGCGAGGAGAACGAGATCGAGTTCTCGCGGATCGTCGCCTTTAGCGACGGGGTCTTCGCGATCGCGATCACGCTGCTGGTGCTGAACCTCGGCGTGGGCGAACATGTCAAGGACGGAGAGCTGGGCAGGGTTCTCTGGAGCCATCACCAGGATCTCTTCGCTTATGCGCTCAGCTTCGCCGTGATCGGCCGCTTCTGGATCGTCCACCACCGCTTCTTCGGCGAGGTCACCGGCTTTGACGGAAGGCTGATCTGGCTCAACCTCTTCTACCTCGCCTGGATCGTGCTGATCCCCTTCAGCAGCCAGGTTCTCGGCGACTACGGCGGCAGCACGGCGGCCGAGGTTCTCTACGCCGGCAACCTGGTCGGGGTGATGCTCTCCGGCACGCTGCTCTTCGCCGACGCGCAGCGGGCGGGGTTGACCAGCACGGCGTCCGAGGAGGCGCGCGAGGGGCGCCGCCATGCCCTCTGGATCGCGCTCGTCTTCGCCGCCTCGATCCCGGTCGCCTTCGCCAACCCGGACCTCGCCCCATATTGCTGGTTGATCCTCTTCCTCATGCCGCTCGCCGGGCATTTCGCTCGCAGGAAGGGCGCGTAGCGTCTTTCACGATTGTTCTGTTGCAGAAACCTAATGTCTGCGAAATGTTTGAGCTTCAGTGGCGGCTAAAATGGCATCATGGAGGCGATGAGGGAAGCGTGGACTGATCGGCGGCTCGACGTGCTCGACCACAAGGTCGATCGAGTCGAGTGCAAGATCGATCAGCTCGAGCTGCGGGTCGACGAACGGTTCGATCGCGTCGACGAACGCTTCAATGAAGTCGATCGCCGCCTAGGTCAGATCGAGAAAACCGTCGATATTCGCCTCGGCGGCATCGAGAATCGCCTCGTCGGCATCGACGACCGCTTCGCCTCATATCAGCGCGCCGTGTTCCAGCTGAGCGGCGTCCTCATCGCGGGCCTGCTCGGCATCATTGCCACCCAGGTCTGACTCGTCTCGCTCTGCCTACCGCGGTGCCGCTCCCTGTAGCTCCTTGCCGGAATGGGGCTGCATGCCGCCGCAGACCGGGCAGCTCGGCTCTGGGACCACCGGCTCCCGTTCGACCTCCATCGTGCGCAGATCGATGATGTGGCCGACGCCGAGCGTCGACGGCTGTGCGAGTCCGGTCAGCTGATGCAGCACGTCGATCCCGATCTGGCCGCCGATCAGGCTGCAGGCCGGGCCCAGCGTCGCCGCCGGCGATGTCTTGCCGCGCTGCTGCTCGATCGCCACGTCGAAGAGCGGGTAGGTGCGGCGGTAGCCGATCTCCTGGCAGGAGAAGCAGCCGGTCACTTCCGGCACGTAGAGCGGCCCGACCCGGGCGACCGGCGGGAAGTGGCTCATCGCGATGAAGGGAATGCGGGCGGCGAAACAGGCGGAGTTGATCCAGTGCTCGATGTCGTGCGCCGGCCAGTCGCAGGCGTCGATCACCAGGTCGTACCCGGCGATCGTCTCGGAGATCGCCGCCTCGCTGTCGAGCTTCTGCAGCCGCGTCTCCACCTTCATCGCCGAGTTGAAGGCCTTGAGGCGCTCGCCCGCGGCGACCGCCTTGTAGCGGCCGATGTCTGACTCGGAGTAGAGGACCTGGCGGTTGAGGTTGCTCAGCTCGACTCGGTCGAAGTCGACCAGCAGCATCTCGCCGACGCCGACGCAGGCCAGGTTGAGCGCTGACCAGCCGCCGAGGCCGCCGACGCCGAGCACGGCGATGCGCGCGTCGGCGAGCATTTCCTGGCACTGCGAGGCGGTCGGCCCCGCGGTGATGTCGCTGAAGTAACGCAGCTGGCGGTCGTAGCGCTCGACGACCTTGGCCGGGATCAGGTCGTCGTCGGCGGCGTCCTCGACCACCCCAAGCTCCTCGAACTGCGCCAGCAGGTCGCCCACCTCCTCGGCTCCGAACTCGTCGACGAGCTGCTCGCGCGTGCTTTTTCCGTCGAGGGCCGCCAGCAACTGCCGCCCAGCCTCGTCGGGATCCTCGATGTGGATGTCTGCGCCGGCGCTGGGCCGGAGCAGGTACAGGTCGCCGTTCGGCGCTTCCATCTGCTGCGTGGTGCGCTTGAGTCGCGGTCTTTTCATGCGATGCCCCTTTTCTCCTCTGGGTACGCTTGAGACCAGTCAATTGCTCAAATTAGTTTCAGCTAATGCCCGCCTACGGTTTGAGGTACGCCAAACGATCTATCTTGGTACCCATTATTCAAACTAGCGGGAGGAGATTTCCGATGGCTGCGAGGTCGATCAAGGACGTAATCGCGAGCGGAAAGCTGAAGACGTTTATCGACCGCCGCCTGATCAAAGCGCTCTCGCACCCCCTGCGCGAGCATTGTCTGGCGGTGCTCAACGAGCGGACCGCGAGCACCAGCGAAATCGGCCGCGAAATCGACCTCGAGGTGCCGGCCTTCTACCACCACGTCGAGATGTTGGAGGAACTCGGCTTCCTCGAGCGGGTCGAGAGCAGGCGCCGCCGCGGAGCGCGCGAGCATTTCTTCAGCGCCAAGGCCGCAGTCTTCTTCGACGACGGAGACTGGCGGAATGTTCCCACGACCATCAGGTCGGATCTGATGACTAGCTACATCCAGTCGATCTTTCGAGACGTCATTGGGGCGCTGCGCAGCGGGGTCTTTGCTGCGAGTTCCGGTACGCACATCAGCTGGCTACCCGGAGTCTTCGACAAGCTTGGATGGCAGGAATGCATGGCACTCATGAGAGAAACGCTGATCAAGCTGATGGACATACAAAAGCGCTCGGGGGAGAGAATTGCCATCACGGGTGAGCCCGGTATTCCTGCGACGATCGCGCTGATGGGGTTCGGAACCCCCTCGAATCCGGCCACTCGATCGAGCGCGCGTTAGGAGTTGGCCAACTCCGATGCCTGCGCGAACACGGCGTCGAACATTGGCTCGGTGAGCCGGCCGGTGAAGGTGTTCTGCTGGCTTGGGTGGTAGCAACCGAGCAATGTCCAGCGGCCGGCCCGCGCCTCGGCGCCGTGGCCAAAGCGCGGCTTCGGCCGTGGGATCTCACCGCCGAGCGCGCGGATCGCGCGCAGCGCCCCGTCCCAGGCGAAGCCGCCGAGCGCGACGATCGTCCGGCAGCGCTCGAGCAGGGCCAGCTCCCGCTCCAGGTAGGGAAGGCAGGTGTCTCGCTCTTGCGGCGACGGGCGATTGTCCGGCGGGGCGCAACGGACGACCGCCGTCACATAGACGTCATTGAGCCGCAGGCCATCGCCGCGGCGCTCCGAGGTCGGCTGGTTGGCGTAGCCGGCGCGGTGCAGGGCGGCGTAGAGCCAATCGCCCGAGCGGTCGCCGGTGAACATGCGGCCGGTGCGATTGGCGCCGTGGGCGGCCGGCGCCAGGCCGACGATCGCCAGTCGTGCTGCCGGATCGCCGAAACCGCCCAGCGGTCGCGCCCAGTAGTCCTCGCCCTGGAAGCGGCGGGGAGGGTCGGCGGCTTGAGCCCCGCGCCACTCGACCAGGCGCGGGCAACGCCGGCAGGCGTGGATCTCGGCTGCGAGCGTTTCGATTTCAAGCGACTTACTTGACTGTGGGCTCTTTCCCATGCCTAGGTACAAGCCATAATCCCCGCTGTTGGCCGCAAGCGCATGGCTGGCGGACCGATCCTAGTTCTTAAGGACCGGTCCGCCCATGCGGCAATGCATTAGCGCGTCTTGTTTGTCGAAAGCAGCGGTACGACCTGCTCAGTTTTCGCAATTTTCACCCCGCCTCACCCCCTTCGCAATCGTCAGCACTTGCGGTTGGGGGTCGCGACCCACCCGGTACAGCGCTTTAGACCAATCAATTACTGGAAAAAGTTCCAGTAATCATAAAAACGGACGGAAAGGCCCGGTTTTCGGTTTGCCAATTTGGCTTTGTGTCTAATAGGATGGAGTGGTTAGAGGCCGACCAAATGAATCGGAGGAGTCGCTTTGGCCGCAAAGACAAAGACCAAGAGCAAAGGCAAGAAGAGCAAGAGCACCGGGGTCGATCAGCGCCTCGTCAAGGCGCTCGCGCACTCGCTGCGCGTTGAAATCCTGACCATCCTCAACGAGCGGATGGCGAGCCCCAACGAACTTTCCAAGGAGCTGGAAGAGGGTCTCAGCCAGGTCAGCTACCACGTCAAAGTCCTCAAGGACTTCGAATGCATCGAGATGGTTAAGACGGAGCCGCGACGTGGTGCGGTTGAGCACTACTACAGAGCGACATCCAGGGCATACTTGACAGATCAAGACTGGCAGTCGCTTCCCGATTCGGTGAAGCCGGGCGTCACTGCGTCAAGCGTCCAGATGATTGTGGATGACGTGGTTGGGGCCTTGGCCAGTGGAACGTTCGATCTGCGCGAAGATCGACACCTGAGCTGGACCCCTGGCGTCGTCGACGAGCAGGGCTGGAATGAATCGGTCGATCTCGTCAACGAAACCCTTGAGCAGCTGATCAAGATCCACTCGGGTAGCGCGAAACGGTTGGCTAAGTCCGGCGAGGAGGGCATTCCGGCGACAGCGGTCTTCATGAACTACGAGAGTCCGTCGCCTCAGACCAAGTCCAAAAAAGGCGTCAAAAAGACAAAAGCCAAGAAAGCAGCAAAGAAGGCCTAGTCTTTCGCGGCGAAAAGCGGTACAAACTCCACATATGCTTCGCGCCCGTCCATGGGCTTGAAGCTAAGTAAATGCCTCAGCAGACAGCGGCGCGGCTTCGGTCGCGCCGTCGTCTTTCTGGTTGTCGTCGCGGCGCTTCTCGCCGGCGGTTGCGGGCGCCCCGGGCACGGGGCCGAGACCGACAGCGAAAAGGCCGCCGACGTCTCCGTCCTCAATGCGATCCTCGCCCAGGAACTGACCGCGGTCGCTGCCTACGAGCAGGCTCTGCCGCAGCTGCGCGGGCCGATGCTCGCCGTCGCCCGCAGCTTCCGCGGCCAGGATCAGACCCACGTCGACGCCCTTACCAAGGGGATCCGGGGCCTCGGCGGGGAAACCGACGCCGAAGCGGCCGAACTCGAAACCCCAGGGCCGCAGAGTCAGGCCGATGCGCTTGTGCTCGCCTTCGAAGAGGAAAACGCGGCGCTCTCCGAGGCTCAGAGCGGGGTGGCCCACCTGCAGTTCACTGCCCCGAGGGCGCTAGCCTCGGCGCTGGCGGCCAGCCACGCGCAGCATCTGGCGATCCTTCGTCAGGGCCTCGGCAGCGGCCTCACGGGGGCGGTCCCGGACGCGTTCGAGTCTGGCGATGAGCCGCCGCCTGTAAATCCGGCCGAATAAATAGGGATGATGCTCGCGTGACCGCGCCTCTTTACGCCATCGGGCGCTTCTGTTCCCGTCACCACTGGCTAACGATCGCCGTCTGGATCGTCCTCGCCGTCGGTCTCGTCCTCGCCGGGCAGGCGGGCGAAAGCAAGACCAACGACAACCTCACCCTGCCGGGCACCGGCTCGACCCAGGCCACCGAACTGCTCGAAGACAACCTGCCCGAACAGGCTTACGGCAGCAATCCGCTGGTCTTCCAGGCGAAAGCCGGCGCCTCACTCACCGCGCCCAAGTACGCCACCGCGATCGGCGAAGCGGTCAAGCGGCTGAATGCGATGCACGACGTCAACTCCGCCGTCAACCCGCTCACGCCCGCCGGCGCTGCCTTTCTCAGCAAAGACCGCTCGGTCGCCTACGTGCCCGTCGTGCTCGGCATCGGCCCCGGCGAACTCAACGAAGCGCAGGCCAACGCGGTCCTCGATGCCGGCAAACCGGCCGAAGAGGCCGGGCTCAGGGTCGCCGTCGGCAGCTACGTCGGCCAGGCGCTCTCCAAGCCCGACACCGGCGCCAGCGACGCGATCGGCATCGCTGCGGCAATCGTCATCCTGCTCTTTGCCTTCGGCACCGCGACGGCGATGGTGCTGCCGATCTTCTCGGCGATCCTCGGCCTCGCCTGCTCGCTCTCGATCATCCGCCTGCTCGAGCACGTGGTCCAGGTGCCGAGCGTCGCCGCGACCCTGGCGACGATGATCGGCCTCGGCGTCGGCATCGATTACGCACTCTTCATCGTCACCCGCCACAAGCTGCAGCTCAAAGACGGCATGGAGGTACAGGAGTCGGTGGCGCGAGCCACCGCGACCGCGGGCGGCGCCGTCGTCTTCGCCGGCTTCACCGTCGTGATCGCGCTCTGCTCGCTCGCCTTCGCCGGCATCCCGCTGGTCAGCACGCTCGGCTTCACCGCGGCGATCGCCGTCGTGATCGCGGTCGGTGCGGCGACCACGCTGCTGCCGGCGATGCTGGGCGCGCTCGGGCCGCGGATCAACTCGCTACGCGTGCAGTTCGGCAAGACCCACCCGGACGAGGCCGAACCCCACGGCTGGCGCCGTTGGGCGCGCGGCGTCGCCGATCGCCCCTGGCGCTCCGCGATCGCCGCCCTGGCGATCCTGATCGTCCTCGCCATACCGATCTTCCAGCTCGAGCTCGGCCAGAATGACCTCAGCGCCCTGCCCAAGTCGACCACCGCGCGCCAGGCCTACGACAGCCTCACCTTCGGGTTCGGCCCGGGCGTCAATGGGCCGCTGCTGATCGCCTCCGAATTCGACAGTGCCGAAGAAGCGAAAAAGGTGCTGCCCGGCCTGGAGGGCGCGGTCGGCAAAGCGGCCGACGTCGCCGGGGTCTCCGAACCGACCCTCGACAAGGACGGGACGGTGGCGGTCTTCACCGTGATCTCGAAATCGGCGCCGTGGGCCGACGAGACCGTCAGCCTGGTCGAAGGCCTGCGCGAGACGACGATCCCGGCGGCCCTGAAGGGCACCGCCGCCCGCTCCTACGTCGGCGGCCAGACCGCCGGCTACATCGACCTCGCCACCCAGATCGGCGACAAGCTGCCGCTGATGATCGCGATCGTCGTCGGCCTCAGCTTCATCGTCCTCCTGCTTGCCTTCCGCTCGCTGTTGGTGCCGCTGAAGGCGGCGGCGATGAATCTGCTCTCGGTCGCCGCCGCCTACGGCGTCGTCACCGCGGTCTTCCAGCTCGGCTGGGGCTCCTCGCTGATCGGCCTCGACCACCCGATCCCGATCGTCAGCTTCGTGCCGCTGCTGATGTTCGCGATCCTCTTCGGCCTCTCGATGGACTACGAGGTCTTCCTGCTGACCCAGATGCGCGAACACTTCAGGGAGAACGAAGACGAGAAGGAGGCGGTGATCGAAGGACTCGCCAACACCGGCCGCGTGATCACCTCAGCGGCGGCGATCATGGTCTGCGTCTTCACCAGCTTCGTCCTCAACGGCAACCCGATCGTCAAGGAGTTCGGGGTCGGCCTCGCGGTGGCGATCGCGATCGACGCGACTCTGGTCCGCTGCCTGCTGGTGCCGGCGATCATGGTCCTGATGGGCAAACGCGCCTGGTGGCTACCCCGCTGGATGGAGCGCTGGGTACCCCACATCAGCATCGAGGGCGAGGAGTTCTTCGCCAAGCGCGACGCCGCCCTCGCCACTCCCGCCGACGGGCCGAAAAGTGGAGCCACGGCCGACATTTAGGCCCGTCGACCTCCGGCGGGTAGCGTCTTGGCGAGATGTTCCCGCTTAACCTGCCCAACGCCCTCACCCTGCTGCGCATCCTCGCCGTGCCGGTCGTGGTCGTCGCCTTGCTCGGCGAGACGCCAAATGGCGACGCCCTCGCCGCCGCGGTCTTCGCCCTGGCGGCGCTCACCGACGGCCTCGACGGCTACTTCGCCCGCTCGCGCAACTCGATCACCACCTTCGGCAAGCTGATGGACCCGATCGCCGACAAGCTGCTGATCGTCGCCGCCCTGGTTTCCCTGGTCTCGCTCGACCGGCTCGAAGCCTGGGTGGCGATGGTGATCATCGCCCGCGAGTTCGCCGTCACGATGATGCGGGCGATCGCCGCCGAGCGCGGCGTCGTGATCGCGGCCAGCTGGCTGGGCAAGGTAAAGACGGTCCTGCAGATCGCCGCCGTGTTCGCCCTGATCGCCGCCAACCCGGCGCCGCCCTGGGTCAACGCCGTGGTCTACCTCGCCGCCGCCGCCACCCTGATCAGCGGCGCCGATTACTTCTTCGGCCTGCGCCGCCGCATCGAGGAAGAGCGCGAAGCGCGAGCGGGTCACATAGCCGCCCGCAAGCCCTGACGCACCCGCGTCCCAAGCGCTCGCAGGCCCTGACGCACCCGTCCCAAAAGCGCTCGGTGAGCGCCGACGCACCCGCGTCCCAAAGCCGCGCGCAAGCCTTAACTCCCAGCGCGCCAACCGCGCGCCGCCGGCTGCCACGGTTTGGCCCATGACGACGACCGACACATCCCAACCCCGGGTGCAACGTTTTGTCCATGGGTCGCACGGACAGCGCGTTACACCGCGCGCCACTGGTCGGCATCAACCCCCGGTGCAACGTCTTGTCCATCCACTCCACGGACAAAGCGTTACACCGAGTCGTGAGGCGACCGCCGCGATTCGCGAGTTGGCCGAGGGCCAGCACGGCGTAGTCGCCTGGAGGCAGCTGATGGGCTTGGGCCTCGGCCGGGGCCAGGTTGAAGATCGGGTGAAGGGGGGAAGGCTGGTCGTTCTGCATCGGGGAGTTTTCGCCCTCGGCCATAGCCGTATCGGGATCCATGGGAACCGGCTCGCCGCAGTTCTTGCCTGTGGGCCTCATGCGGTGCTGTCGTATGGAAGCGCCGCGGCGCTCTGGGGAATTCGAGGCTCGCGGGGCCCGGTTGAGGTGACTCGCAGCTCGGGTCACCGCCGGCCGCACGGTGTTCGCCTGCACCAGACCCGCTCGTTGCCGCCCGAGCACGTCACGGTTGAGGCGATGATTCCAGTCACGACGCCCGAGCGAACCCTGCTCGACCTCGCAGCGCGTCTCGACCCCCGTCAATTGGAGCGGGCTTTGGTCGCGGCTGACAGGGCCAACCGCATCCGCTGGCCGGAGATGTATCGGGTCTTGGAGGAAGGGGTCGGTCGTAAAGGTCGCGGCACGCTCCGCCGCCTGTGCGGTCAAGTCGATCCGAGCGCGGTCGACGCTCGTTCCAACCCCGAGATCGACTTCCTCGCCCTATGTCGAGAGGCGGGCGTTCCGACGCCCGCGGTCAACGTTCTCCTCGAGGGGAGGCTTGTCGACTTCTTCTGGCCGAAGGAGCGCCTAGTGGTCGAGGTCGACAGCTACCGGTACCACCGCGATCGTCCTGCCTTCGAGCGAGACGGGGAATCGACTATCGCGTTGATGGCCGCTGGCTACAAAGTACTTCGCCCAACCGATCGGATGATCGAAACGAACCCCGGTCCTGTGATGCAGCTCGTTCGGAAATCGCTCCTGACTTGAGGTGCAACGCGCTATCCGGGTAATGCACGGACAAAACGTTGCACCGGGACCGGGAGCCTTGCACCGGGGACTGGTGGGGTGTCGCGGCGCCGAGGGTCTAGCGAGCTAGGCGCTCGGTGCCTCGAGCCACTCGCGCATCGTCGTGTGGCGCGCCTGGTGCTCGCCCGAGGCGAGCTCCTGGCGCAGGTCGCCGAGAGTGCCGTAGCGCTCGGCGACGACGTTGTGGCGGTGGATCGTCTCCAAGTTCTCCTGGCGGGCCATGACGAAGGCCTCGGCCGGCAGGTCGGGATAGCCCTCGACCACGGCGCGGATCATCTCGCGCACGCAGTCCTCGACGAAGCGCGGCTGCGAGTGGGCCTTGGCGACGACGGCGAGCTCGTCGGGGCGCTTCATCAGCTCGTAGATCTCCGAGCTCATCGATCCCTCGACGATCCGCAGTAGCTCCGGCGCGTCGATCCAGGCGTCGCCGCCCTCCGGGCAGCCGATGTAGAGAGTGCCGATGCCGCGCTGGTTGTGGGTGGCGACGGGGACGGCATCGATCGCCCGCTCGACCTGCTCGGCGTCGAAACCGGCGTCGGCGAGCCGTTCGCGGCCAAGCTCGGCGACCATCTCCTGGGCGCAGGGGCAGGCGGTCATGCCCTGCGCCTGGACCCCGGTCAGGGTGCGGTTGCCGCGCTCGGAGGCGACGGCGGTGCCGAAGAGGCCGTAGATCTCCTGGGTCGAGTGACCGGTGGCCGGCGTCTTCACCGTCTCCGGGTAGCGGGCCGAGACCGAGACCTCGGCGCGGCGGCCGTGCTGGCTCTTGCGCACCCGCTCGGCGATGTGGGCGGCGAGCGTCTCGGCGCGGAAGGCCTCGCCGAGCACGACCTGGTCGATCGCCTCGCCGACGACCTCCTCGAAGCGGGACATGTGGACGCCCGCCTGGCGCGGCTCTAGGTCGACGAAGCACTCGAAGTTGGCGTGGAAGAGGTTCTCGGTGCCATCGGCCTTGACCCGGATCACCTTCTCGACCCCGGTGACGCCGACGCGCGAGAGGCTGACCTGGGTCGCGGGCACCGAGGCCTGCACATCCGGCGCGGAGAGCGAGGGGGTCATCGTCGTACGGGTCACCACGGCTTATGCAGAGTAAGCAACTCGGCCGCTCGGCCGGTGGCTGCCGCGCTCAACGAACCGATTCTTCTGCCTATACTTCGCTTCGGTCGGAGCGTTGGGGCCGGCCGCCCGGGAATGGGAGAGGGTCGCACCGGAGGCCGTGATATCGAACCGTTGGAGACGGTCCCGCAGGGACTGGATCAGGATTCGGACGTACAGCCGTTTGCGGAGCCAGAGGAGCTTCGCGGTCTGATCGCGCTGGGGCGCGAGCGCGGCTACCTCACCTTCGAGCAGATCGCGACCACGCTGGAGGAGGTCGAGGTCACCAAGGAGCAGATCTCCGGCCTGCACGCGCACCTGGTCGAGGTCGGGGTCGAAGTGATCGCCGAGGAGGGCGTCGACGCTTATAAGGAAGCGCGCGCGGAAGAGGCCAACGGCAGCTCGAAAAAAGCCGATCTGGACCTGACGGTCGAACCGAGCCTCGACTCGCTGCGGCTCTACCTGCGCTCGATCGGCCAGGTCGAGCTGCTCACCGCCGCCGAGGAGGTCGAACTGGCGAAGCGGATCGAGCGCGGCGACATGCTGGCCAAGCGCCAAATGGTCGAGGCCAACCTGCGCCTCGTCGTCTCGATCGCCAAGGGCTACCTGGGGCGCGGGCTGAGCTTCCTCGACCTGATCCAGGAGGGCTCGCTGGGCCTGATCCGGGCGGTGGAGAAGTTCGACTACCGCCGCGGCTACAAGTTCTCCACCTACGCGACCTGGTGGATCCGCCAGGCGGTGACGCGGGCGATCGCCGACAAGGCACGGACGATCCGCATCCCCGTCCACATGGTCGAGAAACTGAACCGGGTCGCCCACGTCGAACGCCAGCTCGTGCAGAAGCTCGGCCGCGAGCCGGAGCCGGCCGAGATCGCCGAGGAGCTGCGCTGGCCCGTCTCCGACGTCCGCGACATCATCCGCGTCTCCCAGCTGCCGGTCTCGCTCGAGAAACCGGTCGGCGACGAGGACGAATCGGAGCTCGGCGACTTCGTCGCCGACGATGCAGTCCTGGAGCCCTTCGAGGAAGCCAGCGAGCATCTGCAGAAGGAGGGCGTGCAGCGGGCGCTGGAAGCGCTGCCCGAGCGCGAGCGCCAGGTGATCGAACTTCGCTACGGCCTCTCCGGCGCCGAGCCGCTGACCCTCGAGGAAGTCGGCCGGACATTCGGCGTCACCCGCGAGCGGATCCGCCAGATCGAGAACAACACGCTGAAGAAGCTGAAGCGCCTGCCGGAGGCGCAAATGCTCCGCGAAGCAAGCTAGCCCGCGACCGGCTCCAGCACGAAGAGGGCGATGTCTCGGTCGGTCCTCGCCTCGTAGTCGTCGAAGCCGGCGTACTGCACGTTCGAGCGGCGCCAGAGGTCGGCTCGCTCCTCGCCCTCGGCGACCCTGGCGCGCACCTTCACCCGGCTGCGCCCGACCTCGACCGCGGCGTCTGGATCGGCCTTGAGGTTGAGCGACCAGGCCGGCGCGCGTTTGTTGCCGGCATTGGAGCCGATCACGACGAAGCGATCGCCGTCCGCGAGGTAGACGACCGGGGCGGTGCGCTGCTGGCCGGATTTGCGGCCAGTGGTGGTGAGCAGCAGCACCGGAGCCTGGCCGACCTTGCCCATCAGCCGTCCGCCGGTCGCCCGATAGACGGGGATGTTGAACTTGCCTGCCCAGCGCAGCGCGGTGGCCCCCATGGACGTGGACAAGTGCGTGTAGAAGCGGTCGCTCGGCACGGGCCGAGTATCCCACGCGATCGGCGCCTTATTCGGCATATAGCCGAGAAAAGCGCCAGTAGACTCGGTCCATGGCCGAGCCGCATCCCTTCCGTCGCGCCGCCGAAGCGAAGGACGTCGAGCTGATGACCGCGACGCTGCGCGAGGATGTGGTCCTGCACAGCCCGATCCTCTTCCGTGGCTTCGAGGGCCGCGAGATCGTCGGCCAGGTTCTGACCCACGTCGCCGCCACCCTCGAAGCCCTCACCTACGTCGACGAGCTGGTCGGCGAGCGCACCGTCGCCCTCCGCTTCAAGGCCATGGTCGGCGACCGCGAGCTGGAGGGAATCGACTTCCTCGAGCTCGACGATGACGGCAAGGTGGCCGAGCTGACCGTCTTCATGCGCCCCCTCTCGGCCCTGACCCGTTTCAACGAGCAGATGGCCGAGCGCCTCGGCGTTGCGTAGTCACCCAGCCAGGCTCCTCTAGAATCGCCCGCGACCTTCCCTGGGGGAGTGTCCGAGTGGTTAAAGGAGATGCGCTGTAAACGCATTGGCTCTGCCTACGCAGGTTCGAATCCTGCCTCCCCCATCGACGAAAGCGCGCGCCGCCGCCCGAGCGAAACGACGGCGCACGCAGCCGGCCCGGCTCAGGTCATTCAACCCAGACGCCGACCATCACGCCCCCGAGCTCCGCTGTCTCTGTCTCGGAGCCGGTCATCGTGCCGTTCGTCCTTTGTTCTTTTTTGCAGGTCGGGGTTCCGCCCACGGGGTCCAGTTCGAAGGTCAGCCCGCTGACGTTGATTTCGAGTGTGACTTCCTGTTTGGCGCCCATTTTCGGGTTGATGTTTTTGAAGGTGACGCTTTTGAGCCCCGCCTGAGGCGGGACTGTGACGGTGCAGCCGACGAGTGTCACTTCGACCTTGGTGTTCACCGGACACTGGATGCCCACCGTCC
>DASYIY010000098.1:0-7760 GCA_035997045.1 Solirubrobacterales bacterium
GTGGGCGAGCTGATGACCTCGACCGCCGATGTGCTGGACGAGAGCATTCGCGCCACCGAACAGCAAAAGGAGGCCGCCGAGCAGGTCTCAGCGGCGATGGTCCAGATCCGCACCGCCGCCGAGCAGCTGGCGGCGGAGGGACGCCAGAGGGCCGAGGCGGCGGAAACCGTCAATGGCCTGATCCAGAAGCTGGAGCAGGGACTCGACGATTTGACCCGCCTTGCCGCTCAGGGCTCCAAAGGCGAGTTGCCTCGGGACGGGATGGACGCGGAGCGGGCTGGGCGGGGATGAGCGGGGTTCACGTCCGCGTCCGCGTGGCCGGAGAGCACTACGCCCTCCCGGTCGAGCAGGTGCTCGAGGTGGCCGATCTGGGGGAGATCACGTCGGTTCCGGGCTCGCCGCCGGAGATCGTCGGCGTACGCAACCTTCGCGGGCAGGTGATCCCGGTGATCGGCCTGGCGACGTTGCTCGGCCTGAGCGGGGACGAACCCAGCCGCGTCGTGGTTGCAGAGTCCGGTGAGCTGCGTGCCGGGCTCGTCGTCGACAATGTCGTCGACGTGGGGGAGCTGCCACCGGCGTCGGAGCAGGTGGAGTCCGACTATCTCCTCGGCGCCTCCCTGGTTGACGGCGAGCTGGTCGGGACACTCGACCTCGATGCTGTCCTCGCCCCGGTGGGAACTCCTGGGGCGTCGACTTGAGCGCTTCCGACGAGGAGATCCACCAGCTCGTCCGCCAAGAGGCAGGCGACTGCCTTCAGCGGATGGAGTCGAACCTGCTGACGCTGGAGTCTGGTGAGGGCGGGTCTGCCGAGGTGGACGCGATCCTGCGCGACGCGCACTCGATCAAGGGCAGTGCCGCGATGATCGGCTGGCAGGAGTCGGCGGCTCTTGCCAACGCAATCGAGGACCGCATGGAGCGGGCCCGGGAGACCGGTTCCATCCCACTCGAGATGGTCGATCCGCTGCTACGCGCCGTTGACGCCCTGCGGCGAGCAGTGAATGGTGAGAAGGGGGTTGCCGCGTCCCTGGTCGAAGAGCTGGCACGCCTCACAGATGCCGAAGAAGAGGACACCTTGGGAAGGAGCTCGCAGCCTGAGGGGAAACAGGCGCCGGCGACGGCTCCAGGACCAGCTGCCGAGCGCGTCCCGACGATTCGGATCGATGCCGCGAAGGTCGACCGCATGCTCGATGCGGTTGGCGAGACCGTGCTCTATCACCGGCGCTTGGAGCACGCGCTGGAGGGCACCGTGCACGAAGGGCGGCAGGTCTCCGACGAGCTCGACATGGGCGAGCGGCTGCTCGGCGATCTGCAGGACTCGGTGGTCCAGATGCGGACCCTGCCCTTGAGCATGATCACCAGTCCGTTTCCGCGCGCCATTCGCGATCTCGCTTCCGAGGAGGGCAAGGAAGCGGAGCTGGCGATCAGCGGCGCCGATACCCAGCTCGACAGGACCATTCTCGAGGGCATCTCGGAGACCATCGTCCACCTGCTGCGCAATGCGGTGGCGCATGGAATCGAGCCGCCCGAGGAGCGGGAGTCAGCGGGAAAGCCGCGCACGGGGCGGATCGACTTGCGCGCACACCAGCGTGGGGGGATGGTCGCGATCGAGGTCGCCGACGACGGCCGGGGCGTTTCCGCAGAGGTCCTGGCTCGTGCCGAGGAGGTCGGCTCCCTCGCAGCCCTTCTCTCAGAGACCGGGTTCTCGACCGCAGAGGAAGTCACCGAGGTCGCTGGCCGCGGCGTCGGATTGGACGCGGTAAAGCGAAGCGTCGAGGGTCTTGGCGGTGGGCTCGAAGTGCAGAGCGAACCAGGCAAGGGCACCGAAGTAACGTTGCTATTGCCGCTGACGCTGGCACTGATGCGGGTCTTGCTGTTCGAGCGGGGCGATCAACCCTTCGCTTTGCCGATGACCAGCGTCGGGCGGGTGGTGGCAGTGACCGATACCACTTCTCTCGGCAATCGACCCTCGATCGAGATCGACGGCCAGGTCGTCCGCCTGTCTCAGCTCGGTGAGCTTGCTGGCGTCGGGGGGAAGCTCCCAGAGCGCTCGCCGGCGATCGTCGTCGAATCGCTCGGGCGGCGCCTCGCGGTGGTCTGCGACGAGTTGATCGGCGAGGAAGAGGTGGTGATCAAGAGCTTCGGTGCGGTTCTTGCGGGGGTCGCCGGTTACCTGGGTGCTGCCATCCTGGGAGACGGGCGAATCGCACTCGTGCTCGACCCAAACCACCTGTTGAAGGCTCCCCCGGAGGCAATGGCCTTGGACCAATCTGACGAAACGGCTGAACGGCCACCGGGCCAGGTGCTGGTCGTCGACGACCAATTCTCGGCCCGGGAGTTGCAGCGGAGCATCCTGGAGGTTGCCGGCTACCGAGTCGAGGTCGCCCGTGACGGCCGCGAGGCGCTGCGACGGATCGGCGAGAACCCCGACCTCGACTTGGTGTTGACCGATGTGCAGATGCCGGGGATGGATGGCTTCGAACTGCTGGAGGCGATTCGGGCCGATGAGGAGCGCGCCTCGCTGCCCGTGGTAATGGTCACCACCCTTGGCGACGAGTCGAGCCGGAGGCGTGGAGCCGAGGCGGGGGCCGACGCCTACATCGTCAAGAACGAGTTCGACCAGGAGGCGCTGCTGGAGACGATCGAGCGCCTGGCCGGCAGGTGACTTCAGGCAGGAGCCCGCGCCGGGTCCTGATCTGCGAGGACTCGCTGGCCTACGCAACCGCCCTCTCCAGATTCCTCGAGCAAGACGGTGAGATCGACGTCGTTGGCATCGCCCCCACTGGCGAGCAGGCCATCGTCGACGTCGAACGCCTCGAACCGGACCTGCTGACGCTGGACATGCAGCTCCCGGGGATGGACGGGCTCGATGTGGTGAAGAGGCTGATGGGGTCCAGTCCACTGCCGATCGTGGTCCTCAGCGCAAAGGTCGCCAGGGGATCCGAGCAGGCCGTTGCGGCTTTGGCAGCCGGAGCTCTCGAGGTCCTTGCCAAGGACATGCTTCGCCTCGACCGTCCCGATGACCTTTGGGCGCAGGCGATGCGCAGCCGGCTGAGGCGATTGTCGAGCATGCGGGTCGCAAGGCCAGCCGTGGCCCTGCCCCGCAAGCAGGCGCCGTCCCAAGCGAGCGCCAGCCTCGGCTTCCGTTCCGCCCGAGTAATCGGCATCGGCGCATCGACCGGTGGGCCGCCGGTCCTGGAGATGATTCTCGGAGGGCTCCCGGCGGATTTCTCGGTGCCGGTTCTCGTCGTGCAGCACATGGCGCCGGGATTCATCGAAGGCTTCGCTCGGTGGCTCGACCAAAAGCTCTCGATCGAGGTCCGCATCGCGGGAGAGGGCGATCGCGCAACCCCTGGTATCTGGTTTGCCCCGGACGGAGCTCATCTCCTCCTGACCAAGTCAATGAGGTTCGCCCTGGAGCATGAGCCCGAGGGGCCTCACCGCCCGTCGGTCGACGTATTGCTGACCAGTCTGGCGCAGGGCGGGGGAAGCGATGCGGTCGGCGTCGTCTTGACCGGCATGGGCAAGGACGGCGCCATCGGCGCGGCGGAGATCCACCGTGCGGGTGGCATCGTGATCGCGCAGAATGAGTCTTCGTCTGTCGTCTACGGGATGCCCCGCGCGGTAGCCGAGAACGGTGCCGATCTCGTTGTTCCTCCGGCAGAGATCGCCGACGCACTGTCGGCGTTGCGACCGGCTCGCGGGGTCGCGTGAACGACCCGCTGGAGAGAGTCGCCGATCTGATCGAGCGGGAGAGCGGAATCCAAGCCAGGAAGTCGCAGGTGGCGGCGCTCGCCGCGGCGCTCGGGCGGGTCTCGCAGGGAATGGACGCCGACGGCTTTCTCGGTGCGCTTGACGATCCGGCTCAGCGCTCAGCGCTGATCGGCCGCTTGATCGACCAAGTGGCGATTCAGGAGACCTTCTTCATGCGGGAGCCGAGCGAGTTGGAGGCGGTCGACTGGCACCAGCTCCTGGCGGCAGCCCACGCCCGCGGAGCCAGCGAGGTCAACGTCTGGGTGTCCGCCTGCGCTTCGGGTGAGGAGGCCTACTCGGTGGCGATGCTGGCGACCGAGGCCTTCGGTCATGGCCGCCCGCCGGTTGCCATCCTCGCCACCGACATCTCGGTGCGAGCGCTTCGACGCGCCGAGGAAGCTGCCTACTCGGAGCGTTCGACCCGCGACCTGAGCCCGGCTAGACGCGACCGCTTCCTGGTCCGCGAAGGGGCACGAAGCGCGGTTGGTGAGCAGCTTCGCTCGCTGGTCCGCCTGCGGCGACACAATCTCGTCGCCGACCCGGCGCCGCCCCCTGGTGAGGTCGCCTTTGACCTCGTCCTCTGTCGAAACGTATTGATCTATTTCGGCCTGGAGACGGTCGAGACCGTCGTCAGGTCACTCGAGTCGGCGCTCCAGCCCGGAGGCCAGCTGATCCTTGGCGCGACCGATCGCCTGACGAGCTCCGCCCGGCGACTCGGTGAAATCGCCATCAGCGAAGCCAGGCCGGCTGCGCCCGTCCCGACGTGGGCGCAGGTCCGGCGCGCCGCCGGCGCTGGGTCGCGACCCCTTCGCAGGCCTCTCGGCAGAACGGAGAGAACCCACGGACGATCGGCCGCAGAGGCGTCGTTATCCCCGGACCGGGACGTGTCCGAGGCCCTGGAAGCGGCCGACGGAGGCGAGTACACGGCCGCGATCGAATCCGCCGACCGGGTCCTCGCAGCGGACCCGCTCAATGCCGAGGCGTACTACGTGCGCGGCATGAGCGAGTTGGCGACCGATGATCCAGTGGCCGCGGTGGGCTCACTTCGCCGCGCCTTGTACGTCGATCCAACCTTCGCGTTGGCGGCATTCCAGCTTGGTCGCGCCCACGAACTCCGCGGCGATGCGCAGGCTGCAAGGCGGGCTTACGCGCGGACTCTTCATGTTCTCGATCGAGGCGACGATCGCCCCAATCGCCTCCTCGAGCAGGCGGACCACGGCGACATCGCGGTCGCCTGCCGCGCGCGATTGGCCGAAGCTAGCGACCAGTAGCGCGTAGAGGTGTGGCAGGTCCCAGTATGGTCGCACGGAGATGAGCGGCTCGATCCAATCCCTGGAGAACGTGGGCATCGTCGTTGACGACCTCGCGGCGGTCAAGGCGTTCTTCGTCGAGCTCGGGCTGGAGCAGGTGGGCGAAGCAGAGGTGGGGGGTGAGTGGGTCGACCGTGTCGTGGGGCTCGAGGAGGTCCAGTGCGAGATCTCCATGCTGCAGACCTCCGACGGCCACGGGCGGTTGGAGCTGATGCGGTTCGACAGCCCGGCGGCGCGCGAGGGCGATACGAACGCACCGCCGAACACGCTCGGCATCCGCCGCATCGCGTTCTCGGTCGACGACATCGACGCCGCCGTCGCCAGGTTGCGGGATCTGGGGTTGGAGCTCCTCGGCGAGGTAGTGCGCTACGAGGACATCTACCGGCTCTGTTACGTCCGTGGCCCGGAGGGGATCATTGTGATGCTCGCCGAGCGGATCGCCTGAAGCTTCCCAGTCGCCGAAGAGGGAGCTCGTATTGGAGATGAGTGCGTGACAGGACGCGAGCGCTCTTGCCGCTGAGAGTCATCCCGGCGCGCTCGTAGAGCCGGCGGGCCGGCGTGTTCTCCTCTGCGGTCCAGACGCCGACGCGCTGGTAGCTCAGCGAGTGGGCAACGTCAAGGAGATGACGGAGTAGGGGAAGGCCAACTCCTGTGCGTTGTGCGGCGGGATGGACGAAGACCATTGAGATGTGCAGAAGCGATGGATCGAGTTCGCCCGCACCGTCGTCGAACCGTCCGGGCTCGGCCAACGCCATGCCGACGATCTCCGCTCGCAACGCTATGAACGGCAAGGCATCCGAGGCTGAAAGTTTTGCTCGGATGTGGGCGGTGCGCTCGGGTCCGTGGGGGGCGCCGCGGGCGATATTTGCTTCGCGCCACACGCCGACTGCCGCGTCGAGCTCGACCTCTGTGCGGACGCTGTCGACCTTGATCTCGCTCATCCTCGCGATGAGTGTAGGGGCCGAAAATCCCTACCGGGCCCCGGACCCCGAGCATGCGAGGGTGGATCTCACCGCAACAGCTCGCGGCGCAGCAGCGCATTGCCGCGCTCGAGTTGCTCGATGGTGGCGCTGGCGACCGAGCGCGTCCGGGTGTCGCGATTGATGCGGGCCTGGACCTCCCGGTGCGACTTGCCGGTGCGACGGGCGACGTCGGCGACCAGGCGCCTGCGCTCGCCGCGCAGCCGCTCTCGGGTCGCATAGGCCGACTCCCGCTCGGGTTCGAGGCTCTCCGACGCGGCTTCGGGCCTGGCGAGGGCGGTCGCCTTCCTCGCCGCTGGCTCAGGGTCGTCGGTCGGGAAGAGTTGAAGCGCGGTCTCGCTCATGATCGCCTCGTCCAGTTCGGCGCCGCCCGAGCTCAGGGCGGCAAAGCCGCCACCCGGCTCGGGCTGCTCCGGACCCAAGTCGTCCATCTCGACTTCTTCCTCCTCGGCGTCCGGCGAGAGGTCGAGCGCGTGACGACGCTCCAGCTCGATCTCGTGGGCGAGTGCCTTCAGCCGTGGATCGGCCGGCATCAAGAGGTAGCTCATCTGACGGCGCAGCCCCGGGATGGTCCGGATGAAGCGACCGACCACCTGGCGGAAGAAGAGCTCGGTCCGGGCCGCCGTCGCATAGACGCCGACCCGCAGGCGGGGGATGTCAACGCCCTCTGAGACCATCAGGACCGAGACCAGCCAGCGCCGGTCGGAGGAGGCGAAATCGGCGATGCGCCGGCTGGCATCGGGCTCGTCGCTCATCACCAACTCGGGTCGCTCCCCCGAGACCGACCCGAGCCGCGCCGCGATCGCCCGCGCGTGATCCTGATTGGAGGCGATGACCAGGCCGCCCGCGTCGGGGTGCCCGTCGGCGCGCACCTCGCTGAGCCTGGCGTCGCCGTCGCGCAGCACCTCTCCCATCCACTCCCCCTCCGGGGTGAGCGCCGTGCGCAGGCGCCGGGCCGCCTCGGCCGTCGGCAGGGCGAGGTCGAAGTCGGCGCTGCGCAGGCGCCCGTCCGAGAGCCATTCCATCTCGCCGTCATAGGGCAGGAAGGTGATCGGGCGGCATACACGGTCGACCAGGGCCTGCGGATAGCCATAGGCGTAGTCGGCCCGGCTGACGCCGTCCTCGTCGTAGGTGACCCAGGGAATGGCCGAGTTGTCGGAGCGGAAGGGCGTGCCCGAGAGAAGCAGCCGGAAGCGGGCGCCGTCGAAGGCGCTGCGGGCTCGCAGGCCCCAGGCCGCCTGGTCGCCCATGTGGTGCGGCTCGTCGGCGATCAGCAGGGTCGGCCGGCGGCCGGCGGCCAGGCGGTGCGCATCCGGCCCGGCCGCGATCGTCTGGTAGGTGACGGCGACGCCGTGGAAGTCGGCCGACTCCGGCCCGTCCGAGTTTGGCCTGTTCGGCTCGAGGTCGATGCCGTAGCGGCCCGCGTCGGCGGCCCACTGGCGGCAGATGTGGGTGGTCGGGCCGGCCACGACAACGCGCGAGACGAACTTGGCGCTCAGCATCCGGTGGGCGATGTGCAGGCCGAAGGTGGTCTTGCCGGCCGCCGGCGTAGCCGAGGCCAGGAAGCTGGTGGCCGAGTGCGCCCGCACGGCCTCGGTCGCCTCCTCCTGCCACGAGCGCAGGGGTCGGGCATCGGGCCAGGCCGGAAGCGATCGGGCACGCGCCCCGCCGCGGGTCAGATGCTGAGGGGCGTCGTACAAGGGCGGGCCACAATAGGGTC
>DASYIY010000099.1:0-21530 GCA_035997045.1 Solirubrobacterales bacterium
CCCAGCTCGCCGTGGTCGAGGGCTCGATCGCGGCGAGCGGCGAGTCGGCGAAGACCGGGTTGAGGAAGTTGGTGATCGCCTTGTCGACGCCCGGCACCTGGATGAAGCCGGCGAACAGGGCGAGGAAGGCGAGGGTCCCCATCGCGACCTTCATCGGCGGCGACTGCTCGGCGATGTGGTGGTCGGCGCCGGGGAAGCCGACGTCGGTGTCCTCGATCTCGCCGGTTTTCGGGTTCATGGGCGCGGCGGCGTGGACGACGTGGCCGGTGTCGATCAGGTGCTGGGCCTCGGCGCACGGCTCGCCGCGCAGCACCCGGAAGATCAGCCGGAAGGTGTAGATCGCGGTCAAGAGCGCGCCGAAGTAACCGAGGATGGTGAAGATCAGGTACATGCCACCGCGCGCCGAGGCGTAGGCGAGGATCTCGTCCTTGGAGAAGAACCCCGAGGTGAACGGGAAGGCGGCCAGTGCCAGCGCCCCGCAGAGCATCGTCACCGAGGTGAATTTCATCGCCTTGCCGAAGCCGCTCATCTTGTCGATGTTCTGCTCGTTCGCCATCGCGCTGATGATCGAGCCGGCCGCCATGAAGAGCAGCGCCTTGAAGAAGGCGTGGGTCATCAGGTGGAACATCCCGGCGCTGTAGGCGCCGATCGAGACGCCGACGATCATGTAGCCGATCTGGCTCATCGTCGAGTAGGCGATCGCCCGCTTCAGGTCGGTCATCACCAGGGCGATCGTGCCGGCGACCAGCAGCGTCGCCAGGCCAACGAAGGCGGCGATATCGGCGGCGGTCGGGGCGAGGACGAAGAGGGCGTGGGTGCGGGCGATCAGGTAGACGCCGGCGGTGACCATCGTCGCCGCGTGGATCAGCGAGGAGACCGGGGTCGGGCCCTCCATCGCGTCGGGCAGCCAGGTGTGGAAGGGCAGCTGCGCCGACTTGGCGAAGGCGCCGACGAGGAGCAGCAGGCAGATCGCGGTCACGGTCCACTCGTTGGTGTGGAAGACGTGGGGCGCCTTGGCGAAGACCTCGCTGTATTCGAAGGTCCCCAGTTCGCGGAAGATCAGGAAGGCGGCGAGCACGAGTCCTATATCCCCGACGACGTTGATCACGAAGGCCTTCATCCCGGCCCGGGTCGCCGTGGCACGCCGGTACCAGAAGCTGATCAGCGCGTAGGAGGCGAAGCCGACGAAGGCCCAGCCGACGATCAAGAGCACGAAGTTGCCGGCGAGGACCAGCAGCAGCATCGAGAAGACGAAGAAGTTGAGGTAGCTGAAGAAGCGGTGGTAGCCCTGGTCGGACTGCATGTAGCCGAACGAGTAGAGGTGGATCAAGGTCGAGACCCCGGTGACGATCAGGACCATGAAGACCGAGAGCGGGTCGACGAAGATCCCCAGCTTGATGTCAAGGCCCGCGACGCTGGCGTAGTCCCAGAGCGATGAAGCGTGGTGGCGGGCGTCGGGCGATTCGCCGAGCAGGCTGATTAGTGCGGCGACGCCGCAGACAAATGCGAGACCAATGGCAGCTGTGCCGATGGCTCCGGCAGCCTTTGAAGGCAGCGTCTTGAAGCCAAGCGCGATCGCGATCGAACCCAGCAATGGAAAGAGCAGGACCAGCCAGGCCCAGGCAGTGGCACTCATCCTCTGAGCTCCCTCAACTCGTCCACATCAAGCGGGAGCTTGCGGCGGAAAATCGCCACGATCAGTCCCAGGCCGACCACTACCTCACAGGCCGCGACGACCATCACGATGATCGCGAAGATCTGCCCCTGCTGATTGCCGACCATCTTGCTGAACGCAACCAGCGAGAGATTGCCGGCATTGAGCATGATCTCCAGGCAGAGAAGGATCACCACGGGACTACGTCGGATCAGGATCCCCATCGCCCCCACCGCGAACAGCAGTGACGAGAGCACGATGTACCACTCGATGTTCACGCGGTGGCTCCGGGGGAGGGGATCGTGGAGGGGTCCTCAGAACGCTCGGCGGGAGCCTCGCTTGAGTGTTCTGAGGACCCCTCCACGATCCCCTCAGCACGCCGTCCAGCAAGAATCACAGCGCCCACCGCGGCGAGGAGCAGGAGGATCGAGGAGGCCTCGAAGGCGAGCAGGAAGCGTTCGAGGAGCAAGCGACCGATCGCTGCCGGGTTGCCGAAGCTTGGGTTGACGTCCGGGCCGTGGGTGCCGAGGGCGATTAGGGATGAGCCGAGGACGGCGATTGAGAGCTCGATGAAGAGGGCGGCCCCCATCAGAGGGGCGAGGAAGCGCTGGCCTGGGATTAGCTCCCAGGCGGACTCCGTATCGCCGCCTACGTAGGCCGTGACGAAGACATAGAGCACCATTACTGCGCCGGCGTAGACGACTACTTGGGCTGCCGCTACGAAGGCGGCGCTGAGCAGGAGGAAGAGGACTGCCAAGGAGAAGAGGTGGACGATTAGGGCGAGGACGCCGTAGAAGGGGTTGCGCAGGGCGACGACGCCGATCGCGCCGCCGAGGGCGCCAAGGGCCGCGAAGAAGAAGAGGACGGCTTCCATCTACTCGCCCTCTGCCCGCAGCGGCGTGCGCTCGATCGGCTCGGCGAGCAGCATCTCCTTGGTAAAGATCAGGTCCGAGCGGTCGTAGTCGGCCATCTCGTAGTCGTGGCCCATCGTGATCGCGTCGAAGGGGCAGGCGATCTCGCAGTAGCCGCAGAAGATGCAGCGCGAGAGGTTGATCTCGTAGACGGCGGCGTAGCGCTCTCCCGCCGAGACACGGTCGCCGGGGATGTTCTCGGCGGCGACGACGCGGATGCAGTCGGCTGGACAGGCGGCGGCGCAGAGCGAGCAGCCGACGCACTTCTCCAACCCGGTGTCCTCGAACTTGTGCAGCTTGTGGCGGCCGCGGAAACGCGGGTAGACGGGGGTCTTCTCCTCGGGGTACTGGATCGTCAGCGGGCCCTCGATCAGCCGCGCCATCGTCGTCTTCAGGCCGCGCAGGGTCTCGCCGAAGGCGCGGTAGGCACCGCCGGCGCCGCCCGGCTCGGGCCCGCGCTGGACCTCGACCACGCTGTCGTCTTTGAGGTAGGGGAACTCAGACACGACAATCTCCGGTGCAACGCTTTGCGGTTCTCTGGGCGCCGTAACGCGTTACACCCGTCATGTGACCACCACGAGGACCGCGGTTACCAGGACGTTCAGCGTCGCCAGCGGCAGCAGCACTTTCCAGCCGAGGCTCATCAGCTGGTCGTAGCGCAGCCGCGGCAGGGTCGACCGCACCCAGATGAAGAACAGCACCAGGGTGAAGATCTTCGCCAGCATCCAGATCGGGTCGAGCCAGGCCGGACCGGGACCCATCCAGCCACCGAGGAACATCGCCGCGGCGACCCCGGAGACGGCGACGATCTCCATGTATTCGACCAGCGCGAAGCTGCCGAAGCGCATGCCGCCGTACTCGGTCATGAAGCCTTGGACCAGTTCCGCGTCGGCCTCGGGCATGTCGAACGGGGTGCGGTTGGTCTCGGCGAAGCCGGCGGTCATGAAGATCAGGAAGCCGACGAACTGCGGGAAGATGAACCAGAGGTTGCCCTGGGCGTGGACGATGTCGACCAGCGAGAGCGAGCCGCCCATCATGATCACGCCGAGCAGCGCCAGGCCCATCGAGACCTCGTAGGAGATCAGCTGCGCTGCGCCGCGCATCGCCCCGAGCAGGCTGTACTTGGAGCCCGAGGACCAGCCGCCGAGCAGTAGGCCGTAGAAGCCGATCGAGCCGACGGCGAAGAAGTAGAGGATGCCGATCGGCACGTCGATCCCGTAGAGGCCGACGCCGTCCTGAACATCGCCCCAGGGAATGATCGCCAGCGAGAGCACTCCGGAGACGACCGGCAGCAGCGGACCGAGGATGAAGAGGGTCGGGATCGCGTTGGCGGGCCTGAAGGCCTCCTTGCCGAGCAGCTTGCCGACGTCGGCAAGCGGCTGCATGATGCCGAATGGGCCGGCGCGGTTGGGGCCGTAGCGGTGTTGGAAGCGGCCGATCAGCTTTCGCTCGAGCACCGTCATCAGCGGCAGGATGGCGAAGAGGATGGCGAAGATCACCAGTGACTTGACGATCATCACCCAGGTCGCTTCGACGACGGCGGTGTCGGCGATCGGCAGCATCAGCCGGCAGTCTTCTCGATCGTCACGCTGACCGGGCTGCCGCCCAGCAGGGCGTTGGCGTTGGCCTCGGCGGTGCCCTCGAGCAGGAAGCAGGTGCCCTCGCTGACCCGCTCCCTAACTGCTACCCGGGCGCGGATGCTGGTGCCGTTTTGGGCGACCTTGACCTCGTCGCCGGACTTGAGGCCGAGGCGGTCTGCGTCAGGGATCGAGAGCTCGACTCGCTGCTGCGGGGCGAGGAAGCGGAGTGGGGGGTTCAGCTCGGTGATCGGGCCTGCCCAGAGGTCGCGGTAGGTACCAAGCGTTAGGGCCTCCGGGACCGGGTCCTCAAAACCCTCGGCAGGAGCCTCGCTTGAGTGTTTTGAGGACCCGGTCCCGGAGGCCTCATCGGGCTTGGGCGCGTTTGCGCGAGTGGGGGTGTCCTGCCAGCGAATGCCGCGACCACCGATGTCAGCGTCCGTGATCCCCGCATAGAAGGGGACAGCTTCGGTCAGAGCTGCGAAAGCGGAGGGCTGGGACGAAACGCCGGTGTCGTGGCCAAGGACGAGAGAAAGCTCGGCGAGGACGCCCCAGTTCGGGCGGATGTCTCCGGGACGGGAAGCGCTTGGGCGTACGCGCTGTAGGCGCCCGTCTGGGTGCGAGACGGTGCCGTCTTTCTCGGCGTGGGTCTCAAGCGGGAAGACGACCGAGGCCTTGGCGGTGGTGGCGTTCTCGAAGGTCGAGAAGCAGATGACGTGGTTGGCGGCCGTCAGCGCTCGATCCCAGGCTTGCGTGTCCGGGAAGTCGCGGAGCGGATCCACACCGAATAGCAGGACCGTCTTCAGCTCGCCGGATTCGAGGGCGCCGCGGATCTCCTCGGTGGCCATGCCGACGGGACGTGCATTTTCCACGGATATCGTGGTCAATGCACGGCTCGTATCGCTCAGGCCCGGGCCGGCGTCTGGGAGGCAGCCGGCCTCGCGGAGGCCGCGGGCGTTGGTGAACTCGGGGACTTCCAGTAGGCCCGAGTTCTCTTTGGCGTCGAGGGTGAGCGCGGCGGCTACGTCGAGCAGGGCGGTCAGGGCGCCCTCGCCCTCTCGGGCTATGCGGTCGCCCCAGACGATTGCGACGCTCCCCGCATCGCGGAGGACTTCGGCGACATCTGAGGCGTGGCCCTCGTTGGGGAGGCGCAGGCAGTTGGCCAGCTCGGAGAGGAAGAGGGTTGCGCCGCCCGGGGCGTAGTGGGTGGCGGCTGTGGCGCCGCCGTCGAGGGCCGTGGGCTGTTCGGTCGCCACGGCCAGCTTGGCGCCGTTGCGGCGGATTGCCTTGCGGATGCGGAGGTCGAGGATCGGGCTACTGTGCAGCGGGTCGGTGCCGAGGACGAGGATCGCGTCGGCGTTGTCGATATCGCGGACCTTGGCCGAGAGGTCGGGGTGGTCGAGGCGGACCTGGGTCTCGCGCGAGGGGCCGCGGGAGGGGCGGGAGTCGACGTTTGGCGAGCCGAGCGCCTCGCGCATGATCCGCTGGACCAGGTAGCCCTCCTCGTTGGAGGCGTCGCCGACGATCGCGGCGCTCTTGGCGCCACCGGCCTTCAGCGCCTCGGCGGCCTTGGCGATTGCCTGCTCCCAACTCGCCTCGCCGCCGCCGCGCAAGCGTGGGCCCCGCACCCGCTCCTCAGCGCCGAACATCTCGAAGCCGTAGCGGCCGCGGTCGCAGAGCCAGCCGTCGTCGACCTCGGCGTTGTCGCGCGCGAGGACCCGCTTCACCTGCTCGTCGCGGACGGTGAAGCTGACGTTGCACTGGCTCGGGCAGAGCGTGCAGACCGAGCCGGCCTGCTCGATGTCCCAGGGCCGGGCGCGGAAGCGGTAGGTGTAGCTGGTCAGCGCCCCGACCGGGCAGAGGTCGGTGATGTTGCCGTGGAAGGGCGCCACGTAGGGGCGGTCGTCGAAGGTGCCGACGAAGGTGCGGTCTCCCCGCTCCAGCAGCTGCAGCTGCTCGTCCTCGGCGACCTCCTGGCTGAAGCGCACGCAGCGGTAGCAAAGGATGCAGCGCTCGCGGTCGATCGCGACTAGCGGCGAGAGCTCGATCGGCTTCTCGAAGTGACGCTTCTGGTCGGTCATCCGGCTCTTGCCGGGGCCCCAGCCGATCGAGATGTCCTGCAGCGGGCACTCGCCGCCCTTGTCGCAGACAGGGCAGTCGAGCGGGTGGTTGACGAGCAGGAACTCGACCACGGCGCTCTGCGCGTGCTTGACCTGGTCGGTGCGGGTGTGGACGACCATGCCGTCGCGGACCGGGGTCGAGCAGGAGGTCTGCAGCTTCGGGATCCCCTCGATCTCGACCAGGCACATGCGGCAGGCACCGACCGGCTCGCCCAGCTTCGGCTCGTAACAGAAGACCGGGATCTCGACGTCGCCCCGCTTGGCGGCGTCGTGCAGCATCTCGCCCTCGGTCGCGGTGACCTCGCGGCCGTCGATGATCAGGTTGATCTCTTTGCCGCTCACGTCGCCGCTCCCAGGGTCTCGGGCGCGCCCTGCACGACGGCGATCCTCTCGGCGTCAGGCCGCCCGCCCGCTTCCGCCATCACCTGCTCGAACTCGCCGCGGAACTTCCTCACCATCGCCCCGACCGGCATCGCCATCGAGTCGCCGAGCACGCAGAGGCAGTGGCCGATGATGTTCTCCTGCACCGAGGCGACGATGTCGAGGTCCATCGGCGTCGCTTCGCCGCGCACGACCCGTTCCAGCATCTTCACCGTCCAGTTCGTCCCCTCGCGGCAGGGGGTGCACTTGCCGCAGGACTCGTGGTGGTAGAAGCGCGCCGTGCGCAGCGCCATGTGCGGGATCGAGACCCGGTCGTCGGCGACGATGATCGAGCCCGAGCCGAGCATCGAGCCGGCCGCGGCCATCGCCTCGAAGGAGTAGGGGAGGTCGAGGCCTTCCTCGGCGGTGAGCACCGGGGAGGAGGAGCCGCCGGGGTAGAAGGCCTTGACCTCGTGGCCCTCGGCCGGGCCACCGGCGAGGCCGTAGATCAGCTCGCGGGTCGGGATGCCAAGCTCGACCTCGTAGTTGCCGGGCCGCCGCACGCCGCCTGAGATCGAGACCACCTTGGTCCCCGGGGACTGCTCGGTGCCGAAGCCCTTGAACCACTCGGCGCCGTGGTTGACGATGTGGGGAACGTTGGAGAGCGTCTCGACGTTGTTGATCAGGGTCGGTCCGCCGTAGAGGCCCTGCACGGCGGGGAAGGGGGGCTTCAGCCGCGGGTTGCCGCGCTTGCCCTCGAGCGCGTCGAGCAGGGCCGTCTCCTCACCGCAGATGTAGGCGCCCGCGCCGCGGTGGACGACCAGCTCCAGGTCGCGGTGGGTGCCGAGGATGTCCTTGCCGAGGTAACCGGCCTCATACGCTTCCGCGACCGCGGCGTCGAGGATGTCGGCCTGCGAGTCGTACTCGCCGCGGATGAAGATGAAGGCGTGGCCGATGCCGGCGGCGAGGGCGGCGATCGCGATCCCCTCGATCAGCTGGTGCGGGTTGCGCTGCATCAGCTCGCGGTCCTTGAAGGCACCGGGCTCGGACTCGTCGGCGTTGCAGCAGAGGTACTTGTCGACGCCGCCGCCGCGGGGCAGGAAGCTCGCCTTTTTGCCCATCGAGAAGCCGGCGCCACCGCGGCCGCGCAGCCCCGATTCTTCGAGCTCCTTCAACACCTCGTCGGCCTCGAGCTCGCGGTAGGCCTTCTCCAGCGTCGCGTAGCCGCCGTAGCCCTTGTAGCCGGCGAGCGTGCGCAGTGCCGGGTCTTCGGCGTTCTTCAGCAGCATCCGCGTCTCAGGCATCGGGGCCTCCCGGCAGCGGCCGCTTCTCCAGCGCCTTCTCGGGCAGCACCTCGCCACCGCCGCGCAGCTGCTCGATCGCAGTCTGCGCTTCGGCCGCCTCGAGCGGGCCGAAGTAGCGCTCGTCGATCGAGGCCATCGGCGCGATGTCGCAGGCGCCGAGGCACTCGAAGCCGGTGACGAAGATGTCGTCCTCGTCGCTGGTTGCGGCGCGGAAGGCGTCGAGCAGCTCGTCGCCGCCCCGCATCCAGCAGCTGATGTTGGTGCAGACGGCGACCTTGTGGGTCCCGACCGGATCGGTATGCAGCAGGTCGTAGAAGCTCGCCACCGACTCCAGGTAGGCGGGCGTCACCCGCATCACGGCAGCGGCTTGGCGGATCCCCTCCGGCGTGCACCAGCCGTAGAGCCGCTGCACCGCCCAGAGCGCCGGGATCGAGGCCGATTTGCGGTCCGGGTAGCGCGACATCAGCTGCTCGATCCGCTCGCGCAGCTCCGCCGGGCAGTCGACTTCGTGCAGCTCGGGGACCTGCTCGGAGGAGCGGTCCGGGATGCGCCTCTCGGTCAGCGCCTGGTCGACGGGCAGGTTGGGATTGCTGATCCCGGGACCGTCGACGGGGCTCATCGGTCGACCCCGCCGAGGATCGGGTCGAGCATGCCGAGGCTGCAGATCATGTCGGCGATGTAGGTGCCGGTCGACATGTCCCTGAAGGCCTGCAGGTTGACGAAGGAGGGGTCGCGGAAGTGGACGCGGGCCGGCTTCGAGGAGCCGTCGGCGAGGACGAAGCAGCCGAGCTCGCCGCGCGGGGACTCGATCGCGTAGTAGAGCTCGCCGGGGGCCACTCGGTAGCCCTCGGTGACGAGCTTGAAGTGATGGATCAGCGACTCCATCGAGGTCGAGAGCTCCGAGCGCGGCGGCAGCACGTACTTGCGGTCGTCGGCGATGAAGGGGCCGTCCGGCAGGGCGTCGAGCGCCTGCCCGACGATCTTCGTCGACTCGAGCATCTCCGCCACCCGCACCCGGTAGCGGTCGTAGTTATCGCCAACGGTGCCGACCGGGATCTTGAAGTCCATCTCCGGGTAGGCGAGGTAGTCGAAGGCCTTGCGCAGGTCCCAGGGCTCGCCGGCGGCGCGCAGCAGCGGCCCGGTCACGCCCAGCTCGAGCAGCCGCTCGCGCGAGACGATCCCCGTGCCCTTGGTGCGGGAGAGGAAGATCTCGTTGCGGTCGAGCAGCGCCTGGTACTGGCCGACCCGCACCGGCATCTCGTCGACGAAGGAGCGCAGCTTCGCCTCGAAGCCAAGCGGGATGTCCTCGATCACGCCGCCGACCTGGAAGTAGCGGGTGTGCATCCGCTGCCCAGTCGCCATCTCGAAGAGGTCGAGGATGCGGTCGCGCTCGCGGAAGCAGTACCAAAGCATCGAGATCGCGCCGAGGTCGAGCGCCGTCGTCCCCAGCCAGACCAGGTGCGAGTGGATCCGGTTGAGCTCGAGGAAGATCGTCCGCAGGTACTTGGCCCGCGGCGGGATCTCCAGCCCGACCAGCCGCTCGACCGCGCCGCAGTAGGCCTCCATCTGGAAGAAGTAGGAGACGTAGTCCATCCGCTCGACGAAGGGGATGACCTTCCAGTAGCTCTTGTCCTCGCAGGACTTTTCGATCCCCGTGTGGACGTAGCCGATCACCGGCTTGAGGTCCTTGACCACCTCGCCTTCGAGGTCGACGACCAGCCGCAGCACGCCGTGCGTGGCCGGGTGGTGCGGGCCGATGTTGACCGTCATCACCTCGGTGGTGCGATCGTCGGTCAGCTCAGCCATAGTTGCGCTCGTTGTAGGTGAAGGTGACGGGCTCCCCGCCGACCGGGAAGTCGCGCCGCTGTGGCCAGCCGACGTAGTCCTCGGGCAGCAGGATGCGCGTGAGGTCGGGATGGCCCTTGAAGACGATGCCGAAGAAGTCGAAGACTTCGCGCTCCTGGAACTCGGCGGTGGGAAAGAGCTCGACGCAGGAGTCGAGCTCTGGCAGCGCGTCCTCCCCCGGATCGGCCAGCAGTGCCTTGACCCGCAAGCGCTCGACTCGATCGCGATTGAGCAGCTCGTAGTGAACCGCGAAGCGCGGCTCGGCCGGGAGGTAGTCGGCCGCGTGCAGGCTCGAGAGGAAGCGGTAGCCCTGGCCCGGCGCGTCGCGCAGCCAGGTGAGCACTGCGAGCACGTGCTCGGGATCGATCGAGAGGCTCGCCGCCCCGTGGTCGAAGCCGGTGTCGAGAATCGCGCCGGGGTGGTCCTGCTCGATCTCCCCCCGGATCAGCTCCAGTCCGGGGGCGTCAGGCACCGATCAGCTCCCTGGCGGCGAGATAGGCCTCGGCCGACTCGGCGCTCGGTTCGCTGCGCGGGCCGCCCCGCGCCCACTCCTCGGTGCCGGCGGCGTTGTAGCGCTGCCGCCATCCCTGGTCCGGGTTGCCCTGGATCTTGCGCTGTAGCTTGGTGAAGCCGTAGAGGACCGCCTCCGGCCGCGGCGGGCAGCCGGGGATGTGGAGGTCGATCGGCATGAACTTGTCGGCGCCCTGGACCACGGCGTAGTTGGAGAACATGCCGCCGCTGGAGGAGCAGGCGCCCATCGAGACCGCCCACTTGGGCTCCAGCATCTGGTCGTAGAGCCGCCGCACGACCGGCGCCATCTTGATCGAGACCCGGCCCGAGAGGATGATCATGTCGGCCTGGCGCGGCGAGGCCCGCATCGCCTCGGCGCCGAAGCGGGCGAGGTCGTAGCGCGCCGTGACGACCGAGATCGGCGCCTCGATTGCGCAGCAGGCGAGGCCGAAGGTGAGCGGGAAGCAGGAGTTCGAGCGCGCCCAGTTGAGCATCTTCTCGAAGTTGGTCAGCACGACCTTCTGCTCGACGTAGCGCTCTAGCTCCTCGCCCTCGAGGTCGCCGCGCAGCATGTCGCGGGCGGTCAATTGCCGCGAGCGCATCGTCTCGCGTGTCTGGCGCTCTATTTCCAATCCAGCGCACCCTTTCGCCAGACGTAGGCGAAGGCGACGAACAGCAGGATGACGAAGGTGATCAGCTCGCCGAGGACGAAGACGCTGTCGGCGCCCTTGAGGATCACCCCGATCGGGTAGAGGAAGACGACCTCGATGTCGAAGAGGATGAAGAGCATCGCGATCAGGTAGAAGCTGACGCCGAAGCGCAGCCCGTGCGACGAGGAGACCGGGATGCCGGACTCATACGGCTCCGACTGGCGTAGGCTCGCCGCGGTCGGGCGCTTCGGGCGCTTCGGCCCGATCACGTGATTGAGCATCGCGAAAGCCCCCCCGACGGTGAGGCCGAGGAAGGCGAAGACGAGAATCGGCAGGTAGCTCTTCAGCACTGGTAAGGATCAGTTTGCGCCGGCGGATCGCGGGGCGCCGTTCGCCCCGGCTCACGCCTGCAGCTGCCTTTATACACCCACCTTGTAACAGATTGCTACATAGTGCTTTTCCGCATCAGCAAGCCGAATCCCGACCCTAATAGGAGGAAATAGTCGTGGTTGCCGTCCACGTCGTCGTTGGCTGCGCCCTGATCGTGTTCAACCTCGTCGCCTTCGCGGTCGGCGGGATCGCCTGGTATCGCGACCGCTCCTCGATCCGCTTCTGGTACCTGCTGCGCGCCGCGCAGGTCGCCGTCTTCCTACAGGCGATGCTCGGCGGACTGCTCGTCTTCACCGGCCACAAACCCGCCGACAGCCTCCACTACCTCTACGGGATCCTCCCCCTCGTCGTCTCGCTGATCGCCGAGGGCGCTCGCACCGGCGCCGCGGAACGCGAGCTACGCGACGTCGACTTCGAGTCCCTCTCCGCCGACGCCCAGCAGAACGTCGCCCTGGCGATAGTTCGCCGCGAGATGGGAACCATGGCCGTCAGCTGCGGCGTAATCCTCTTCCTAGCCCTGCGCGCCGCGGGAACCAGCGGTGCCTTCTAACGCCGAAACCGTCTCAGCCTGCCTATATGCCGGTTCAGGACGGTCTCGGCGCGCTTATCGCCCGGCGGTCCAGCCCGAGCTGGACCGCGGCGACGAGGGCGAAGAGGACGCCCGTGCTGATGTGGAGGACCGCGTCGGCGTCGTTGTTGGGGAAGGTGAAGATGCCCGCGGGGCTGGGCGAGAAGATCGCCCAGATGCCGGTGACGATCAGGGCGATGGCGACATAGATCGCGTAGAGAACCGCCCAGCGCGGCTTCAGCGCGAAGTAGAAGGCGGGGAGGAAGAGCAGGAAGCCGGAGAGGGCGTGGACGCCGTTGAAGTCGACGCCGAGCACCCGCTGAGTCGAGGCGCCGTCGCCGAAGTCGAAGCTCGGTTCGGCGATCAGTCCGGCGACAGCCCAGGCCAATTGCACCGTGGCGAGCACCACGATCCCCCACTGGGCGAAGGTCCACTGCGCTCGCGGTGCAGTGGTCGCCTCCATCGCTTTCGAAGCCTAACGCCATTAGGCTGAGCCAATGCTCGATCACGTCGGCATCGAGGTCAGCGACCTGGTCCGCAGCAAAGCGTTCTACGAAGCGGCGCTGGAGCCGCTCGGGATTCGGCTACTGATGGAGTTCGAGGGGGCCGCCGGCTTCGGCAAGGACACCGAGCACGGGCCAAAGCCCTTCTTCTGGATCCAAGCCCGCGGTCGCCCGACCGTCAGTGGCGCCCACGTTGCCTTCGGCGCTCGCAGCGCCGAGCTCGTCGATTCCTTCCACGCGGCTGCGCTCGCCGCCGGAGGCACCGACAACGGCGCCCCGGGGCCCCGTCCGATCTACCACCCCGGTTACTACGGCGCCTTCGTTCTCGATCCCGACGCCAACAACGTCGAGGCCGTCTGCCACCAAGTGTCGCCGCGTTGACTCAGTGGCGCATATCGCCACCAGCGCGCCATTCAGCCCAGCGGCCGGTACCCACCGCCGCTGAAGACGAGCGGGTCGCCCTCGCCCGTCGCCAGGTCGCGGACCTCGCCGGTGACGATCACGTGGTCGCCGCCGGCGATCACGTCGCGCAGCTCGCAGGCGATCCAGACCAGGGCGCCGTCGATCGCCGGGATGCCCTCGCGCTCGCTCCAGGCAACGCCCTCCCACTTGTCCGCCACCGGGGCCTTGGTGGCGAAGGAGCGGGCTATCTGCTCCTGGCCTGCGTGCAGGACGCTGATGCCGAAATGGTTGGCCGCCTGAACCGCGAGCAGGGTGCGCGAGCCGCGGTCGAGGCAGGCCAGCATCAGCATCGGTTCGATCGAGAGCGAGCAGACCGCGTTGGCCGTTGCCCCGGCCGGGCCGTCGGGTCCGGCGGCGCTGACGACGGTGACGCCGGTCGGCAGCATCGCCATCGATGCACGGAAGCGAGCGGGGTCGGGCGGACTCATGGCTGGACGGGACAATATGATGCCGCCGCGTGCGTCTGGCACTGATTACAGCAACGGCCCTCCTCGCTGCCTTCGGGCTCGCCGCCTGCGGCATGGGCGAGGAAGGGGTCTCGGTTTCCAAGAGCGACCCCAACTACAACGGGGCCGTCCTCTTCGCCACGCACTGCTCCGGCTGCCACACGCTCAGCGCGGCCGGCACGCAGGGCAGCGGCAATCGCGGCCTGCGCACGCAGGGGCCGAACCTCAACCAGCGAACCGAGACATATGACGACGCTCTCTTCGCGATCCAGAACGGCGGTTTCTCCGGCGCGATCATGCCCCAGAACATCATCGTCGGCGAGGAAGCCGAAGCGGTCGCTCGCTTCGTCGCCAAGTACGCGGGCGAAGAAGCCGAGGAATCTCCTCGCCCCGGCGAGACCTCGCCCTAATCTTCCCGAGCCATGCTCGACCTGAAGCTGATCCGCTCCGACCCTGAGCGGGTCAAGGCGGCGCTCGCGCGTCGCGGTGCCGCCGAGCAGGTCGACGAGCTGCTCGGTCTCGACGCTCGACGCCGTCAGCTGCTGCCACAGATCGAGGGGGCGCAGGCGGAGCGCAAGACGCTCTCCAAGCAGATCGGCGAAGCCAAGCAGCGCGGCGAGAGCGGCGAGGAGCAGATGCGCGCCGTCGGCGCGCTAAAGGAGACGATCGAGTCCGGCAAGGCCGAGCTGGAGCGGGTCGAAGCCGATCTGCGCGGGATCGCCACGGCCTTGCCCAACCTGCCCGATCCCGATGCGCCGGACGGGATGACCGAGGAGGACGCGGTCGTGCTGCGCGAGGAGGGCGAGCGGACGGAGTTCGACTTCGAGCCGCGCGATCACCTCGAGATCGGCAGCGAGCTTGGCCTGATCGACATGGAGGCGGGGGCGCGGGTCTCCGGCTCCCGCTTCGCCTACCTCAAGGGCGACCTGGTGATGCTCGAGCTGGCCCTGGTCCGCTTCGCCCTCGATCTGGTTCGCGGCGAGGGCCACGAACCCGTCTTGCCTCCGGTGCTGGTCCGCGAAGAGGCCCTGGTCGGCACCGGCTTCCTGCCCGGCGATCGCGATCAGATCTATGAGGTGCCGAAGGACGAGCTCTTCCTCGTCGGCACCTCGGAGGTCCCGCTCGCCGCCCTGCACGCCGACGAGATTCTCGAGGCGGACAGTTTGCCGCGGCGCTACGCGGGCTTCTCGACCTGTTTTCGCCGCGAGGCCGGCGCCGCCGGCCGCGACACCCGCGGCGTCTTCCGTGTCCACCAGTTCGACAAGGTCGAGATGTTTTCGTTCGTCGAGCCCTCGCAGTCGGCCGCCGAGCACGAGCGCCTGCTGGCGATCGAGGAGCGAATTCTCGCCGAGCTCGAGATTCCCTATCGCGTCGTCAACGTCGCCGCCGGCGACCTCGGCGCGCCCGCGGCGAAGAAGTACGACTGCGAGGCCTGGATCCCGAGCCAGGGCCGCTACCGGGAGCTGACCTCTTGCTCGAATACGACCGACTATCAGGCTCGGCGCTTGGGATGCCGATACCGGCCCGGTGAAGACGAGGCCCCACAGGTTGTCCACACGCTCAACGGCACCGCGGTCGCGGTCGGGCGCACGATGATCGCCCTGATCGAGAACCGGCAGGAGCGGGACGGCGGGTTCACGCTACCCACTATTTTGCATTCGTATGGTTCGCCTGAAAAGATCGGCCCATTATGAGTAGCGGTGTGCGCGATGCAAAGCGGGTCGTCCTCTGCGACGACCATGAGATCGTCCGTGAGGCGATCAAGGCCCGCATGGCCAATTCGAGCATCGTCGAGATTGTTGGCGAGGCAGGCAACGGGCGCGACGTGGTCGACGTCGTCAAGGAGCTCGAGCCCGATGTCCTGATCATCGACGTCGAGCTGCCCAAGCGCGACGGGATCGAGGCGACCAAGGAGGTGCTCAAGGTCCGGCCGCGGACCAAAGTCATCATCTTCACCGCCCACGCCCAGCCGGACCTGCTCGCCCTGGCGCTGCGGGCGGGCGCCTCCGGCTACGTGCTCAAGTCGGCCCCGGCCGAGGACATCGCCCGCGCGGTCAAAGCGGTCACCGGCGGCGGCACCTTCCTCGGCGGCGACTTTGCCGGTGGCAAGCCTTCAGAGGTCGAGAAGCTGCTCGAGCTATCGCCGCGCGAGCGCCAGATCCTCGAGCTGTTGGCCGAGGGCCTGCGGGTCAAAGAGATCGCCGAGCGACTCCAGCTCAGCCCGGCGACCGTGCACACCCACGTGCGCAACGCGATCGCCAAGCTCGAGGTGGACACGAGGACCGAGGCCGTGGCCCTCGCGGTGAAGTTCAGCTACCTCGGTGCCGGCGGCAAGGCCACCTAGCTCGCCGCGTCCGCGGCCGGCTTCAGCTCCAGCGCGCAGCCGTTGATGCAGTAGCGCTGGCCGCCCTCTCCGGGGCCGTCGTCGAAGACGTGGCCGAGGTGCGCGTCGCAGTGCTTGCAGACGACCTCGGTGCGGCGCATGAAGAGGCTCTTGTCGGGCCGCAGCTCGACCTGCTCGAGGTTGGCCGGCTCGGTGAAGCTGGGCCAGCCGGTGCCGGAGTCGAACTTCGTATCCGAGGAGAACAGCTCAGTGCCGCAGCAGACGCAGGTGTACATGCCGGGGGTCTTCTCGTCGACGTAGGGGCCGGCGAAGGCTCGCTCGGTTCCGGCCCTGCGGGTCACCTCGTATTGCTCCGGGGTCAGCTCCGCGCGCCATTCGGCGTCGGTCTTCTCGATCTTCTTCTGGGTGTCTGTCATCTCGCTCCTTTCGTCTGTATCTAGGGTACGCCCAGCTTCTTACGTGGAGGTGACGGGGAGCGCCTCGAGAGCCCCTTCGGGGCTTAGAACCACCCTGCGGTGCTGGGGAGGGAGTGTCGAGGCGCTCCCCGTCACCTCCTGCATAGGATCGATTCGTAGATGGTTGACGCGTTCTACGAACGGGGTGCGAGCGAGGGCCAGTACCTCGCCACTGAGCTTACGAGGGGTCCCTGGGATCCCGGGTCGCAGCATGCTGGACCGCCGTCGGCGCTGTTGGGGCGAGAGATTGAGCGGGTCGATGGGGCCGGGGAGTTCCAGGTTGGCCGGGTTGTCTTCGAGATCTTGAGGCCGGTTCCGATCGGGCCGGTGACCGTTGAGTCCCGGGTTATCCGTCCCGGGAAGAGGGTGCAGCTTGTTGAGGCGTCGTTGAGCAATGAGGGTGGAGAGCTGATGCGGGCTACCGCTTGGCTTCTGCGGACGTCGGAGCTTGGGTTGCCCGACGGGGTGGTCGCTGACGATGCGCCGCCGGCTGGGCCGGAGGAAGGTTGGACGCCTGAGTTCTTTCCGACTGGCCAGGACGTTGGGTATCACACGGCGATGGAGTGGAAGGCGGTTGCAGGTGCGTTTCTGGAGGCGGGGCCGGCGACGGTCTGGATGCGGATGCGGCAGCCGCTGGTCGACGGGGAGGAGCCGACGCCCTTGCAGCGGGCGCTGGTGGCGGCCGACGTCGGCAACGGGATCAGCGCAGTGCTCGACTGGCGCTCCTACGTCTTCATCAACGTCGATCTCACCGTCCACTTCGAGCGCATGCCGGAGGGCGAGTGGGTCTGCGTCGACGCCGTCACCCGGCCGCAGTCCAGCGGCATCGGCACAGCCGAGTCAGTCCTCTCCGACGCGCGAGGCCGCATCGGACGCGCTGCCCAATCCCTCCTGATTGCCCAGCGCTAAATCCGGAACTGCATCAAATTTCCGGTCTGCTGAACCGGAAATTTGATGCAGTTCGATCGGGTATGGGTCAGCGCGTGGCGAGGAGAGGGCGGCTGCGGGGAGCGATCACCAGGGCGGTGGTCGCGGCGGAGACGAGGGCGATCGCGGCGGCCAGGAGGAAGGCGCCCTGGTAGCTGCTCAGTGCGGCGGCGGCGCCCGCCAGCGGGGCGCCGAAGCCGACGCCGGCGTCGAAGAACGCGGTGAATGTGCCCAGGGCCGCGCCGCGGCGGGTGTCGGATACGCGGCTGACGACGATCAGGGAGAGGGAGGGGTAGAGGAGCGAGAAGGCCGCGCCCATCGCCAGGGCGCCGGCGATCGCCACCGGCAGGCTGTGGGCAATCGCGATCGCCGTCAGGCCGACCGCCTCGACGATTGCCGCCGCGACCGCCACCCGGGCCGGGCCGACCCGGTCGGGCAGGTCGCCGCCGATCAGGCGGGTGAGCACGACCATCGTCGCGAAGGCGCCGAAGACGGCGGCGCCGTGGCCGACCCCGCGCGATTCGAGGTGCAGGACGACGAAGGCCGCCATCGTCCCGTAGCCGATCGAGCCGAGGGCGAGGGCAGCCCCGGGCCGAACCGCCTCGCGCTCGATCAGCGCGTGGTGCTCCTCCTCGGGATGGGGAGCGGCGTGGAAGGGATCGGGCAGGCGGCTGGCGATCAGCGCCCCGAGCAGCGGCACGGTCCCGGCGAAGATCCAGACCAGGGTGTAGCCGGATGTCTGCAGCAGCAGCTCGCCGATCAGCGGCCCGATGCTGAGCCCGGCCCAGACAGCGAGGCCGTAGAGGCCGATCACCCGCCCGCGCCGGGCGACCGGGGCCAGGTCGACGATCCAGGCCGAGCCGGCCGTGAACACCGTGCCCTCGCCGGCACCGAGCACCAGCCGCGCCGCGACCAGGCCCGGCACCCCCAGCGGCAGCAGGTACATGAAGCCGCCGATCGCGACCAGGATCGAGCCGACCAGGACCGTCGGCTTGCGCCCGCGATGGTCGGCGAGGCGGCCGGCGAAAGGGCGCAGCAGCAGGCCGGTGATCGCGTAGGAGCCGATCACGACGCCGACCGCGATGTTGCCCGCGTCCAACGGCCCGCGCACGAAGCGGGGCAGCACCGGCAGCACCGCGCCGACCGCCACCAGTCCGCAGAAGGTGACGGCGAAGACGCCGGCGAAGGCGATTCCCGGCCGGGGGACCAGGGGCCGTGACTGCTCGGCCGAGGTGCTCACGAGAGCAGTCCGGCGAGGTCCTCAAGGATGTGGTCGGGCGGTGGATCGGCGGCTTCGGCTTCGGCACGCGAACTGGCCCCACTCAGCACCAGGATCGTCTCGAGCCCGGCCCGTCGCCCGCCCTCGATGTCAGAGGCGAGCCGGTCACCGACCATCGCCACCCGCTCTGCCCCGGGGATCAGCGTCCGCGCCTGCTCGAAGAGGTGCCGCTCGGGCTTGCCACCGATCTCGGCGGTTTTCCCAGACGCCGTCTCGACCGCGGCCAGGGTCGCGCCGGTCCCAGGCCAGGCTCCCCCTGGCATCGGCAGAGTCGGATCCCGGCTCGTGCCGAAGAGCGACGCGCCGTTTCGCAGGGCGAAAGTTGCGGTACGCAGCTCCCCATAGTCGAACTCACGATGACCCGAGACCACGACCGCGTCGGCGCTCTCCGCCGCCTCGCCGTCCAGCAGGGTCAGCCCGGCGGCCGCCACCGTCTCCTTGAAGCCCGGCGCCCCGATCACGAAGGCGGTTCCCCCGACTCCCACACGCTCGGCCGCCAGCCCAGCCGTTGCCGCGCCCGCGGTCACGACCCGGTCGTCGGCCGCCGGGATGCCGGCCTCGCGCAGGTGTGCCGCATACGCCGCAGGCTGGCGCACCGAGTTATTGGTGACGAAGACAATCTCCTTCCCATCCTCGACCAGCGCCCGCAGCGCCTCGTCCGCCCCAGGCACCAGCTCGCGCCCGATCCAGACAACCCCGTCGAGGTCGACCAGAAACCCATCGAATTGCTCAGCGAGCGCCATCCGCCCCCCAGGCTATTAGGGCCTATTCCGGTAGGGGTGGAACGCCTTGTACTTTTTGGGGCGATTCCTAGCGGCGCCAGCAACCGCGTCTCCTCCGAAAAAGTTAAGTGGAGCCCCTACCGGAATAGGCCCCGACAATCGGGGTAGATACGGTGCGCCCCATGAGCGAATCGAACGGGCAGGTCGTAGTCGCCAACGACGTATCTCGCCGCTACGGCGACGGAGACGCCGCCGTCGACGCCCTGGTCGACGTCAGCACCGGCTTCGAGCGCGGCCGTTTCACCGCGATCATGGGGCCGTCTGGATCGGGCAAGTCGACCCTGATGCACATCCTCGCCGGCCTCGACAAGCCGACCTCGGGCACGGTCACGCTCGACGGCGACGAGATCACCGATCTCGACGACGGCGCGCTGACCAAGCTGCGCCGCGACAAGCTCGGCTTCGTCTTCCAGTTCTTCAACCTGCTGCCTGTCCTGACCGCCGAGGAGAACCTGGTGTTGCCGCTATCGATCGCCGGGCGCAAGCCCGACAGTGCCTGGCTCGACCAGCTGGTCCGCACGGTCGGCCTCGAGGACCGCCGCACCCACCGGCCCTCCGAGCTCTCCGGCGGCCAGCAGCAGCGCGTCGCCGTCGCCAGGGCGCTGGTCTCCAAACCCGCCGTAGTCTTCGCCGACGAGCCGACCGGCAACCTCGACTCGAAAGCGAGCGCCGACGTTCTGCGCCTGCTGCGCCAGGCCGTCGACGAGTTCGGCCAGACGGTGATCATGGTCACCCACGACCCGGTCGCCGCGGCCCACGCCGATCGCCTGATCACCCTGCGCGACGGCAGGATCGTCCACGACGACTCTCCCGGCTCGGCCGACGACGTGATTGAGCTGATGAAGCGGATCGACTAGCCGGGTTGACCTCCCTCGCCCTCAAGAGCCTCTGGGCGCGCAAGGCGCGGGCGATGGGGACCACCCTCGCGGTCGTGATCGGCGTCGCCTTCGTCGCCGGCAGCTACATCCTCACCGACACGATCTTCGCCGCCTTCGACGAACTCTTCACCGAGTCGCTGAGCGGCACCAGCGTCGTGATCAGCGCCGAGAACCCGGTCAAACAGGAAAACGGCGAAGTCCCCACGATCGGCGCTTCGCTGCTGCCGCGGGTGCAGAGCACGCCCGGCGTCAAGCTGGCCGCCGGTGCGATCTTCACCCCGGGTGGCTTCTTTGACTCCGAAGGCAACAAGATCGGCAACAAATTCGCGCCGAAATTCATCTCCTCGGAGCTGCCCGGTGGCCTCGAGTCGCTGACCTACGTCGAAGGCAAGCGACCGCGCGGGCCGGCCGAAGCCTCGATCGACAAGGCGGCGGCGGAAGGCTCGAACCTGAAGCTGGGCGAAGAAATCGAGCTGATCGGCCAGGGCAGCGCACACCCCTTCGAACTGGTCGGCTTCACCCGCCTCGGCGGCGCTTCCTTCGGCGGCACCAGCATCGCTCAGGTGACGTTGCCCGTGGCGCAGCGCCTCACCCACAAGGTCGGTCGTTTCGACCAGATCTCGGTGGCCGCCGATAGCGGTATCTCGGCGACGACCCTGAAGCAGCGGATCGCCCGTCGGATGCCGGCGGGAGTGCGGGTCGAGACGGCGAAGGAAAACGCCGATCGCGGCTCGGAAGAAATCCGCGAAAGCCTCAGCTTCCTGCAGATCTTCCTGCTCGTCTTTGCCTTCATCGCGATCCTCGTCGGCTGTTTCCTGATCTTCAACACCTTCTCGATCACGGTTGCCCAGCGCGTCACCGAGTTCGGCATGCTGCGCACGCTCGGCGCCTCCAGGCGCCAGATCCTCACCGACGTCGTGGTCGAAGCCCTGGCGATCGGGCTGATCGGGGCGGTGGTCGGGATCGGCGGCGGCTTCCTCATCGCCCTCCTGCTCAACGGCCTGCTGGAAGCGTTCGAAATCGACCTGCCGACCACGGGGCTGGTGATGGAGACAAGGACGATCGTCGTCTCGCTCTTGATTGGGATCGTCGTCACCGTGCTCGCTTCGCTGGTGCCGGCGGTGCGCTCGACCCGGGTCCCGCCGATCGCCGCCTTGCATGCCGTCACCCGGCCGCCCAGCCGGCGCCGTCGCTTGGTCGGCATCGTCGCCGCGCTGCTGCTCGGTGTGGCGGGGCTGGCGATGATCCTGCTCGGGCTCTTCGGCAGCGCTTCGGCGGGCACAGCCGCCGGCCTGATCGGCGGCGGTGCGGTGGTGATGGTCTTCGCCGTCTCGCTCTTCAGCCCGCACCTGGTGCCGGCGCTGGCGGCGATTGCCGGCTGGCCGCTGGAGCGGGCGCGCCGGCTGCTCGGCCGCCTCTCGCGCGAGAACGCGCAGCGCAACCCTTCGCGCACGGCCGTCACCGCGGCGGCGCTGATGATCGGCCTGATGGTGGTCGCCTTCGTCACCGTCTTCGCCGCCGGCCTGAAGAGCTCCGTCGCTCAGGTCGTCGACGAAAACTTCGCC
>DASYIY010000100.1:0-18124 GCA_035997045.1 Solirubrobacterales bacterium
CTGGGAGAAAGTCGTCAAGGTGCTGGAGGAGGAGTACGACGGCGAGCCGCTCTCGGAGTACTTCGCCGAGATCGAGCCGGAGGCCTTCGCCGCCGCCTCGATCGGCCAGGTGCACCGGGCCGAGCTGCTCGACGGCCGCGAGGTCGCGGTGAAGATCCAGTACCCGGGGATCGCCGAGGCGCTCGACGCCGACCTCCGCAACGCCGGCACGATCGTGCGGCTGGCGAAGGCGATCGCCCCCGGCCTCGACGCCAAGGCGATCGCCGAGGAGCTGCGCGAGCGGATCATGGAGGAGCTCGACTACGAGTACGAGGCCCAGAACCAGCGCTTCTTCGCCCGCGCCTACCGCGACCACCCCTTCATCTACGTGCCGGAAGTGGTCACCCGGCTCTCGCGGCGGCGGATCCTCGTCACCGAGCTGGTCACAGGCATGGACTTCGAGGAGATCAAGGAGCTGCCGCACGAGCAGCGCAGCCGCTTCGGCGAGATCGTCTTCCGCGGCAGCTTCGGCTCGATTTACCACCTGCGCCACTTCAACGCCGATCCCCATCCCGGCAACTACATCTTGATGGAGGACGGCCGCGTCGCCTTCCTCGACTTCGGCATGACCAAGAAGCTCACGCACGAGCAGATCGTGCTCGAGCAACGCGCCGTGGACGCCGCCTTCCGAGAGGACCCCGAGGCGTTCCGCAGCGCCCTGCACGAGCTTGGCTTCATCAAGAACCCGTCGAAGCTCGACGCCGAGAGAGTGTTGGAGCACACGATGGCGGTCGGCGGCTGGTACATGGAAGATCGCGAGATCGAGATCAGCGCCAAACGGGTGATGAAGATCATCGAGTCGACCAACGATCCCCGTTCGGAGTACTACGACCTGATGCGGCGCGAGTCGATGCCGGCCGACGAGCTGATGGGACGGCGGATGGAAATCGGCGTCGTCGCCGTGCTCGGCCAGCTGCGGGCGAAGCGCAACTGGCACCGGATCATGCGCGAGTGGATCTACGCCGACACGCCCTCGACCGAGCTGGGCGAAGAGGAGTGGGAGTACTTCGAGGGAAGGGGCATGACGCAGACCCCGATCGTCGAGAAGTCGCTGGAAGGAGAGCAGCTATGAGCAGGATCAAACGCGGTTGGCAGTTGACGAAGAAAAGCTGGGGGGTGCTGCGCGCGAACCCGGCCCTGTTGCGCTTCCCGCTCTACGGCGGGGCAGCGACGATCGTCTGCGCGATCGTCGTCCTCGGACCTGGCCTCTACCTGATCGAGGACGACCAGACCGTGTTCGGCGGCGCCCTGGCGGTGATCGGCTTCTACCTGCTCGCCACGATCGGCACCTACTTCAGCGTCGGCCTCGCCGCCGCCGCGGACATGATCTTCCACGGCCAGGAGGCGGGTGTCGCCGACGGGCTCGCGGTGGCGCGCACGCGCTTCTCCCAGATCGCCGGCTGGGCCGCCGTCTCGACCGCGATCGGGCTGGTGCTCAGCGCGCTCGAGAACCAGGGCGCGGTGGGCGAGATCGTCGGCCGCCTGCTCGCCGTCGGCTGGTCGCTGATCAGCTTCCTCGCGGTGCCGGTGATCGCGCTCGAGGGGACCGGCCCGGTGCAGACGCTGAAGCGCTCGTCGAGCCTCTTCAAATCGCGCTGGGGAGCCCAGGTGACCGGCAACATCGCGATCGGCGGCGCCGTCTTCCTCTTCGGCGTGCTGCCCTCAGCGCTGCTGATCTTCGCCGGCTTCCTGATCTGGGCCTCGGCCAGCTTTGCCGGCGCCCTGCTGCTGGTGATCGGTGTAATCGGGCTGGCGATCTCGATGCTGATCTCCAGCGCGCTCAGCAACATCTTCGGCGTCGCCCTCTACCGCTACGCGCTCGACGGCGAGGAGGTCGGTGGCTTCACCGCCGGTGAGCTCAACTCGGCCGTCAGGACAAAAGGCGGCCGCAACGCCCCACCGACGGCAACCCCCGGCACCGTTTGAAGCGACGCATCCGAGATTGACCCACCTCTGGCGTGGTCAATCTCGGCTGGGCGATTTAAAGTTGGGCGAAGAGGCGGGGGTCGTTGGAGACGAGGCCGTTGACGCCGGCGTCGACGAGGCGCTGCATGCGGGCGAGGTCGTCGACGGTCCAGGCGATCAGCTCGACCCCGGCGAGCTTGGTGATGCGGGCGAGGCGAGCGCTTACCAGCGGGTGGTAGACCCACATCGACTCGACCCCGAACTTGGGCAGCTTTTCGGCGGCGAGGCCCGGAAGGCGATGGCGCATCGCCACCAGCGCCGCCAGCATCGGGCCCTTCGCCCAGCGCTTCGAGGTCCAGTCCTTGGTCACCTTGGGATAGGTCCAGCCGCGGCGCAGCTGCGGCTCCAGCTCGAGGATGCGGCCGAGCGAGTAGAGCTCCATGGTCGAGACCATCGCCCGGCTGACCAGGTCGCGCTCGCGCAGGGCCGCGACGATCTCCTCCTCGCGCCCGGGCAGCTTGATGTCGATATCGATCTCGACCCGGTCGAGCGGCGGCGCGAGAAAGGCATCGAGCGCCTGGCCCAAGGTCAGCGGCGTGCGCCCTTCGGCGTCGTGCCAGTCGTGCGCAACCACAAGCTCGGCCCGCTGCTCCAGTGGCAAGTGGGAATCGCGCAGCCAGAGCACGTCAAGCTCGATCGTGTCGACGCCGTGCCCGGCGGCGGCGAGGAAGCTCTCGACCGTGTTGCCGGGAGCGATCAGGTCGGCGCCCTTGTGGCCGACCAGCCGCAGGCCCTCGGGCGGCACTAGAAGAGCTGGTTCTCGCCGGCGAAAATCTCGGAGACCGAGTCGTCGGTGAAGATGCGGCGGATCGAGTCGGCGAAGGTGCCGGCGGTCGAGAGCACGGTGATGTTGTCCGGAGCGCCGGGGCGCAGCGGGATCGTGTCGCTGACGACGATCTGCTCGATCCCGGACTTCTCGTAGGCGAGCCGCTCGTAGGCGGGGCCGGAGAAGACGCCGTGGGTCGCGCAGGCGATCACCCGGGCCGCGCCCTCGTCGAGCACGGTCTGGGCGGCGGCGCAGAGGGTGCCCGCGGTGTCGATCATGTCGTCGACCAGGACCGCGGTCTTGCCCTTGACGTCGCCGACCACGTAGCCGATCTCGGCCACCTGCTGGGCGGGGCGCTCCTTCTCCATCACCGCCCAGTGGGTACCGATGCGGCGGGCGAAGTTGCGTGCGGTCTTGACCCGGCCGGCGTCGGGGGAGACGATCACCAGGTCCTCGGCGCGGTGCTGGTCGGCGAACCACTGGGTCAGCATCGGCATCGCCGTCATGTGGTCGACCGGGACGTGGAAGAAGCCCTGTACCTGGCCCGCGTGCAGGTCCATGGTGAGGACGCGGTCGACGCCGACGCCCTCCAGGCACTTGGCGACGATGCGGGCTGAGATCGGCTCGCGCGGCGCCGACTTCTTGTCCTGACGGGCGTAGCCGTACCAGGGCATCACGGCGATGATCCGGTGGGCGGAGGCGCCCTGAGCCGCGTCGATCATCGTCAGCAGCTCGATCAGCGAGTCGTTCGGCGTCATATCGGAGTGTTCGTTGGCGCAGGTCGACTGGACGATGAAGACGTCGGCGCCGCGGATCGACTCCTCGTAGCGGCAGTAGACCTCGCCGTTGGCAAAGGTCTTCAACGTCACCTGGCCGAGGTCGACGTCGAGCTTGCCGGCGACCTTGGCGGCGAGCTCCATCGAGCTGCGGCCACCAAAGACCATCATCCGCTTCGAGTAATCGTGGGTGATGGCGGTCGCCGCCACCGTCTCTGGTCGCTCCTCGATCGTGCTCACGGGGTCTCCTCTTGCATCTTCGCTGCCTTGCGGGCGGCGTAGCCCTCGATGTTCCGTTGCTCGTTCTGACTCACCGCGAGCGCGCCCTCGGGCACGTCGCTCTTGATCACTGCACCGGCGCCAGTGTAGGCGCCGTCGCCGACTTCTACCGGTGCGATCAGCATCGTGTCAACGCCAATCCGCACCTTCTCGCCGATCGTAGTCCGGTTCTTGCGGAAACCGTCGTAGTTGGCGGTGATCGTGCCGGCGCCGAGATTGCTACCGGCGCCGACCTCGGCATCGCCGATATAGGCGAGGTGCGGGACCTTTGCCCCCTCCCCGATGCGCGAGTTCTTGATCTCGACGAAGGTGCCCGCCTTGGCGCCCGGCTCGAGCAGCGCGCCAGGGCGCAGGTAGGCGAAGGGACCGACCAGAGCGCCGTCGCGGACGTCGCATTCGACCAGGTAAGAGTGGGGCACGGAGACGTTCTCGCCGAGCCTGCTGTCGGTCAGCGTGCTCATCGGGCCGACCGTCGAGCCGGCGCCCACCACGGTCAGGCCGCGGAGGCTGGTGCCGGGCTCGAGCCGCACGTCGGCGGCGAGCTCGACCTCGGCGTCGACCCAGGTCGAGCCGGGATCGACGACGGTGACGCCAGTCAGCATGTGGGCCGCGAGGATGCGGCGGCGCGCCTCGGCCTCGACCGCGGCGAGGTCGGCGCGGTTGTTGACTCCCATCGTCACCGCGAGGTCGTCGGCGAGGTAGGCGCCGACCGAGTGGCCGGCCTCGCGCAGCGCCGGAAGGACGTCGGGCAGGTAGTACTCGCCCTGGGCGTTGTCGTTGGAGAGGGCCGCGAGGGCCGCGGCGAGAGGAGGCCCCTGGAAGACGTAGGTGCCGGCGTTGATCTCGCGGATCGCCAGCTGCTCGGGCGTGGCGTCGCCGGCGGTCTTGGCCTCGACCACGCGCTCGACCTCGCCCGAATCGGTGCGGACAACGCGACCGTAGGAGCCCGGGTGGTCGAGCTCGATCGTCAGCATCGTCGCCGCCGCGCCGGAGGATGCGTGGGACTCGAGCAGCCCGGAGATCGTCTCGGCCGAGAGCAACGGGACGTCGCCGGAGAGCACGAGCACCGTCTCGGCTTCCTCGATCAGCGGCAGAGCGGCGCGAATCGCCCCACCGGTGCCGTCGGGCTGCGGCTGGGTGACGATCTGGACCTTGTCGGGCAGGCCGGGAACGATGTTCTGGTTGGGCGAGACGATCGCCACGACGCGTCCGGCCCCCGCCTCACGGGCGGCGATTATCGGCCAGGCGACCATCGCCCGTCCGCAAACGGGATGCAGCATCTTCGGCAACGACGAGCGCATTCGGGTGCCCTCGCCCGCGGCCATAACGAGCACCAAGGGAGACTCCACAGGCAGATCGTAGTGGTGGCGCGCGGGTCCCGTAGCCGCGCTAGGCGCGCGAAAGGTCTCGCCCGACCAGCGCCACGCTGGTCAGGGTCCAGCCGGCGAAGATCAGGTCTATGCCTACCAGGAGGCCGATCGCCCAGTCTGCGGAGCTGGGGAACTTGGCGAGGACGAGGATGCCGATGAGGAGGCCGGCGACGCCGCTGAGGCCGACCAGCCCGGCGCCCTGCTGGCCGCGGCCGGCAAAGGCGACGGCGATCCGGGTCAGGCCCATGAAGAGGAAGTAGATGCCGAGGATCAGGGTCAGCGTCAGGGTGCCGTTATGCGGTTCGACGATCAGCCAGAGGCCGACGACCACGGTCAGCAGCGCCCAGATCAGGCGCAGGACAACGGACCCGATCGAGTGGGCCATGAACGCCCCGGCGATCAGGAAGGCACCGGCGATGACGAGGATCCAGCCGATGAAGATCGCCGTCCCGACCGCGGCCACCTCGGGCACGACGATCGCCACGCAGCCGATGAAGATCGCGATGACCCCGACGGCCATCAGCGCCTTCCACGACCGCCGCAACCCCTCGCGAACCTCCGGATCCATCTGCACCGCATTCATCTCCATGGGCGAACCCTAAGCGCCCCCACGGACACGATCAACCTAGGCGGCGTGGCGCTAGTCTCGGAGTTCATTCCGGGGTGGTGTAACTGGCCAGCACGTCAGGTCTTGGCCCTGAAAGAGAGGGTTCGAATCCTTCCCCCGGAACTTTCGGGGCCTACTCGTCTGAGGACCGGGGCACTTGGCCGGCTTCGGAGCCGGGCTCCATTGCCGGGCCCTTCGGCGAGGCGATGCCGAGGACGCGCATCGTTTTGAGACCGAGGCCGAGCTTCTCGCGGCCCTCGGTGGCGGAGACGTCGTGGCCGCAGAGCTCTTTGACGCGCTCGAGGCGGTAGCGGATCGTGTGGCGATGGGTGAAGAGCTGTTTGGCGGTGGCGGCGACGTTGCCGTCGTTGTCGAGGTAGGCCTCGACCGTCATCACCAGCTCGGTCTCGTACTGCTCGTCGTAGGCGGAGAGGGGCGCGATCGTCTCGGCGTAAAAGCGTTCGAGCTCACGCGGGTCCTCGCTCATCGCCGGCAGCAGCAGGCGATAGGAGCCGGTGTCCTCGAAGGCGAGCAGCGGCCGCCCCTCGGCCTCGCCGACGTTGACCGCCAGCCGCGCCTCGTTGCCGGCGCGGTAGAGGTCGACCGGGTCGGCCGCGTGGCGGCTGCGGCCGATCGTCAGGTGGAAGCCAGAGAGGCTGTCGCCGAGCTCGCGCGCCAGGCCGGCGGCGGCGCGCTCGAGCCGCGCGTCGTCCTCGGCTGGGACGATCACGGCGATCTCGGACGCCTCCTCCCCTCCCGCGCTGGCCAGCGAGCCGGGTGCCATCGAGCGCAGCGCCCGCTGCGTCAGCGTCATCACCCGCGCCCGCCACTCGCCGCTCTGCGCCGCGCGCGGCGCGGCATGGAGGATCAGCACGCCGGCGCCCGGCTCGAGCGCGGCGCCGAGCTCGGCGCCGCGGGCGAGGATGTCGCCGCGGTCGGTCACCTCGCGGGCGAGAACGGCGACGACGAAAGCTCCCGCCACCTCCTCGCTCTCCCACTCCGGCGAGCGCGATCGCTCCAGCTCCAGCGCCAGCAGCGTCGTCACCATGCGGGCGATCGTCGGCTCGGGCGGAGTGGCGCTGCGGTAGCGCAGCTCGCCCACGGCGCTGTCGGCAACCCGCAGCGCGACCCGCGTCACCTCCTCCCCCCCAGCGAGCAGCTTCTTCTCCTGGTCGGGCGAGGCTCCCGCCACCGCCAGCACGGCGCTGGAGCGGTCGATCAGGGCGACGCTGGCTCCCAGCACTTTCGCCGCGGCGCGGGCGACGGCGGGCAGCCCGGCGCCGGACTCGACCGCGTCCGAGAGCGCATCGAGGGTCCCGCCTTCTTTAGAAGTCACCGTCATCCCCGCCATTATCAGCAGAGAATGGCAGTAGAAAGCCACGATTATCTTTGACTAATGACCCCTTTGGCCAGTTAGTTGCCGTGGATGAGATTGAGGATGTCGTTGTAGTAGTAGACGACCGCGAGGCCGATGACGACGCCGGTCAGGACCAGGGCGGCAAGGACGAACAGCGAGAGAAAGCCGGCGGCGGCCTTCTCCCATATGCGCCCGTAGGAGCTGACCGCCGGAACCAGGATCAGGCCGACGAAAGCACTCAGGCTGACCAATCCGGCTGCACCGAAAAGGATGTACTCATGGTCGATCTTCTGCAGTGCCAGCGGCAACACGTGGCTCATTCTGGCGAATCGTGGTGATGACCAGCGCCACGGCCGCGCAAAGGGAGAAGGCGGCGGCCCCAAGCGCCCAGCCGGCGCTGACGTCGCTGAGGTAGTGAACGCTGAGGTAGACGCGCGAGAGTCCGACCAGCGCGGTCAGCGCGATCCCGGCCGCGATCACCGCGGCGCCGCGCGCCATCCCGACCCGCAGCCGCATCACGATCGTCACCGCCAGCCAGACGTAGAAGGTGGAGCAGGCGGCGTGGGCGCTGGGGAAGGAGGAGCCGGAGACACCGATCAGGCCGCCGCCCGGCCGCGGCCGGTCGACCGCGTCCTTGATCTCGTGCACGCCGATGAAGATCAGCGCGGCGCCGGCGACCAGCACGCCGAACTCCGCCCAACGGCGACGAGCGACCAGCAGCGCCGCGGCGACCAGCGCCATCAGGCCGGTGACGGCGCTCGAGCCGAGGTGTGTGAAGACCTTGGAGAAGCCGGTCAGCCAGCTCGCCTGCAGCCGTTCCGCCAGTTCGATCGCCGTCGTGTCGCCCGGCGTCGGCCCGGGTTCGCCGTTGACGATCACTGTGTAGGCAACGAGGACGAAGGTGGACACGGCGAGGATCGCCATCAGCGAGGTGAACTCGAGGCCGAAGGTGCCGCCAGGGGTCACCCGCTCCCAGAGGAACTCGAGCTGGGGACGGAAGCGGCGGGTGAGGACGACGATCCAGCGGGTCGCGGCGTGGCGCTCCATCCAGGCGACCGCGGCGCGCCGGTTCCCCTCGACCCGGAAGTGGCGGACCGCGGTGACGACGGCGACGACGGCGACGATCGTCGTCGCCAGCACGAAGGCGCCGCGACCGGCGTACTTGGCGGCGCTCTCGATACTGCGCGAGAAGAAGTAGCCGACCAGGATGTGGGCGCTGGCCCAGAGCCCGGTGCCGAGGATGCTGTAGGGGACGAAGGCGCGGTAGCGCATCCCCGAGCTGCCGGCGATGAACGGGGCGAAGGCGCGGACGAGGCTGATGAAGCGGCCGATGAAGATCGTCTTGCCGCCGTGACGGGAGAAGTAGTCCTCGACCTTTTCGAAGCGCTCGTGGCCGATGCCGACCCGCGGCCCGTGCTTGAGCACGAACTCGCGCCCGAGCCGGCGGCCGATGAAGAAGCTGGTCGTGTCCCCCGCCCAGGCCGAGAACCAGGCGATCGCGATCAAGAGGTAGATGTCGATCGCGCCCTGGCCGGCAACGGCGCCACCGAGCAGCATCACGGTCTCGCCGGGGACGACGAGGCCGACGAAGGCACCGGTCTCGGCGAAGGCGAAAACGCCGACCAGGAGGTAGGTCCAGGCGCCGAGGGTGTTGGAAACGTCTTCGAGCAGGCCCTGCAGGTCGAGGCTGCCGAGCTCGCGGCTGATCATGTAATAGCCGAACGCCACCGCCGCGGCGACGATCGCGATCAGCAGGCGTTTGCGGTTGCCGCCGCCCTCCCCCGGCAACTTCACGGCGCCCTACCTGCCTCGCAGACGATCGCGTCGTAGCGGTCGAGCTCCGCCGCCGCGGCGCCGGCCGCGGCGAGGCTCTCGAAGAGACCGAACGCGGTCGGCCCGGAGCCGGTCAGCAGCGCGAGCGGGGCGCCTGCCGTGCGCAGGGCATCGAGGGCGTCGCCGATTCGCGGTCGCAGCGAGCGCGCCGCCGGCTCGAGGTCGTTGACGAGCAGCTCGGGATAGGCAAGCGGCGAGGCACCGGCGCCCGCGGCGCTGCGCAACCGCTGCGCCAGCCGATCGAGCTCGGCGGCATCGCGACCGAGGCCGAGCCGGTCGGCCTCGGCGAACACGGCCGCGGTGCCGAGGCCGCCGCCATCGGGCAGCAGCACAACCGCGTGCGGCGCCGGCTCCGGCAAACGCTCGATCTTCTCCCCCACGCCGCCGACCAGGGCCGGCGCCGGGGTCAGCTGCGAGGGCACGTCGGCGCCCAGCCCAACCGCGATCTTCTCCAAGTCCGCGACCTCTCCCTGAGCCATGCGCAGCACCGCCGCCGCGTCGGCGCTGCCGCCCCCGAGGCCCGCGGCAACCGGGATCCGCTTCTCGATCTCGATCCGCAGGGGCGGGCCATCCCAGCCGCGCTCGCGCAGCGCCGCCAGCGCCCGCGCGGCGAGGTTCTCGCCCTCCACCCCCGCGCAAATGACCTCGTCGTGCTCGGCCTCGACAACCGCGATCGGGTCGCCCAGGGCCAGCGGCTCGAACAGCGAGCAAAGCTCGTGCAGGCCGTCGTCCCGCCGTGGGCCGAGGTAGAGGCAGAGGTTGAGCTTTGCGGGGGCGTGGATCTGCACTAAGCCGATTCGCGCAGCTTCGCCGATAGCGCGGCGAAATCGTCGGGCGAGAGCGACTCCGCCCTCGCGTCGGCCGCCAGTCCCAGCTCCTCCAGCGCAGCGCGGGCCGGGGCGAGCGAGCCCGGCCGGACGTGCTCCAGCGAGCGCGCCAAAGACTTGCGGCGATGGGCGAAGGCGGCGCGGACCAGCTCGTGCGTCGCCGGGTCGGCGCCCGGCCCAGTGCGGCGCAGGCCGAGGATTGCCGAGTCGACCCGTGGCCGCGGCCGGAAGACGGCGGGATCGACCTTGCGGACCAGCTTCACCTCGCAGGCAAGCTGGGCGATCACGCTCGGCGAGCCGTAGGTGCGGCTGCCGGGTGCGGCGCGTAGGCGGTCGGCGATCTCGCGCTGCACCATCACCGTCCAGCGCGTGACCCCCGGCAGCTGCTCGATCGTGCGCAGGATCAGCGGCGTCGCCACCGAGTAGGGCAGGTTGGAGACGACCGCGGTCGGGGCGGGCTCGAGGACGGTGAAGTCCAGCTTCATCGCGTCGCCCCAGTGCAGGCTGGCGTTCGCGCGGGCGGCGAGCGGCGCCAGGGCCGGCTCGAGCCGGCGGTCGAGCTCGATCGAGTGCAGGTGCGCCGCGGCGTCGGCCAGGCGCTCGCTCAGCACACCTTCCCCGGCCCCGACCTCGAGCACGACATCGCCCTCGCCCAGTTCCGCGTCACGGACGATCGCCTCGAGCAGGTTCGGGTCGGACAGGAAGTTCTGCCCGAGCCTGACCACCGCTACCAACCGAACAGCGCCTGCGCGTTGGCCTCAACCGTGCGCTCCAGCTCAGCGTAGGAGACACCGCGAACCTCGGCAACAACCTCGGCGGTGGAGACGACGTAAGCCGGCTCGTTGGGCTTGCCGCGCACCGGCTGTGGGGCGAGGTAGGGGGCGTCGGTCTCGACCAAGACCAGCTCGTCGGGCAGCTTCGCCGCGGCCTCGCGCAGCTCCTCGGCACTGGGAAAGGTGACGATCCCCGAGAAGGAGCAGAACCAGCCGCGCTCGATCGCGTCCTCCACCCGCCAGGGAGCGAGGAAGCAGTGCAGGATCACCCTCACCCCGTCGCCGCGGGCATCGAGGATCTCGAAGACGTCGTCGACGGCGCCGGTCTCGTCCTCCGGGTCGCGGGCGTGGATCACGATCGGCAGCTCGCGCTCGCGGGCGATATCGATCTGCGCTTCGAAGGCGCGATGCTGGTCGGCCTTGCTGGCGCTCTCGCGGTAGTAGTCGATCCCGGTCTCGCCGATCGCCCGCACCTTCTCGTTCTCCGCCGCGAGCCGGGCGATCCGCTCGGCTCGCGCATCGTCGAAGCCGGCGGCCTCGGTCGGGTGGCAGCCGACCGTCGCGAAGACGCTCTCGTAGCGCTCGGCGGCACCGAGCGCCAGCCTGTTGGAGTCCTCGTCGAGGCCGACGTTGAGCATCCGCTCCACCCCGGCCTCGCGCGCCGATGCGACGACCTCGGCCTCGGGCCGCTCGCAGAGGAAGAGGTGAGTGTGGGAGTCGATCACCGCACGCAGTCTAAGAACGAAGACGACCCGCGCGCCATCAAGTGCGCGCGGGTCGTCGACAGCTGGAGAGGCACGAATGGCTCAGCAGTTGAACGGGGAGACCGCAACGGGCAGGCTGGCGGTATCCAGCGAGAGGCCCGGCAGGCCCAGGATGCCGATCCCTTGGACCCCGAGGCCGAGCGAATTTATCCCGCCGGTCAGCGAGCTCGTCTGCATGCAGAGAGAATCGATCGCCGGCAGGAAATCCACGCCTGAAAGAAACTGCCCATTCGGCTGGGCCCGAATTCCCAACTCCAGCGGTCGCTCGAATAGCCTTCCACCCAGTGGCTGATTTCGCCGACTACTACCGTGAGATCTACGCCCGCGGCCTCGGCGGCGAGACGCCTTCGATCCCGGTCCCGGTCGCCGAGCTGGAGCGCCTAGCCGCGGAGGCGATGGACGAGCGGGCTGCCAACTACGTCTTTGCCGGTGCCGGCCGCGAGGGCACGATCGACGCCAACCGCGATGCCTTCCAGCGCCGCCGCATCGTGCCGCGGATGCTGCGCGACGTCGCCAAGCGCGACCTCTCGACCACGATCCTCGGAACGCCGCTGCCCGCGCCACTACTGCTGGCGCCGATCGGCGTGCAGAAGGTCGTCCACGAGGATGGCGAGCTTGCGACCGCGCGCGCCGCGGCGAGCCTCGGCCTGCCGCTGATCGCCAGCACCAACTCGCACTTCACCCTCGAGCAGATCGCCGAGGCCGGTGACGAGGCCCCGCGCTGGTTTCAGCTCTACTGGCCCAACGACCGCGACCTCGCCGCCAGCCTCGTCGGCCGCGCCGAGGCGGCCGGATACGGCGCGATCGTGCTCACCGTCGACACCTTCGTCCCCGGCTGGAAGCCGCGCGACCTGCAGCAGGCCTGGCTCCCCTTCCTCAACGGGATGGGGGTCGCCAACTACTTCCAGGATCCCGTCTTTCGCGCCGCCCTGGAGCAGACGCCCGAGGACGACGTCGGCGCCGCAACGGGCCATTTCCTCGGCGTCCAGGCCAACCCCGCGCTCAGTTGGGACGACCTCGAGTGGCTGCGCGAGCGAACGCTGCTGCCGATAGTGATCAAGGGCATCCAGCACGCCGACGACGCGCGCGAGGCGGCGCAGCGCGGCCTCGACGGCATCGTCGTCTCCAACCACGGCGGCCGCCAGGTCGACGGCGCGATCGGCTCGCTCGACGCGCTGCCGGCGATCGCTGAAGCGGCGGGGCGCGACCTGACGATCCTCTTCGACAGCGGCGTCCGCAGCGGCAGCGACGTGATCAAGGCGCTGGCGCTCGGGGCCGACGCGGTCTGCCTCGGCAGGCCCTACATCTGGGGCCTCGCGCTGGAGGGCCAGGCCGGGGTCGAAACAGTTCTGAAGATGATCCTCGCCGAGCTCGACCTGACGATGGCGCTCTGCGGCTACACCAGTCCAGATCAGCTCAGCCCGGCCGCTCTCGCCGACGCCCAAAGCCTATCCCGGTAGGGGTTCCACTTAACTTTTTGGATGGAGACGCGCTTGCTAGCGCCACACGGTGGACGCCCAAAAAGTACAAGACGTTCCACCCTTACCGGAATAGGCTTTGGCAGCGCTCAGAGGTCGCGTCGGGCGAAGATCGCGGCAGCCAGGGCGAGCACCCCCGCGATATAAGCGAGAGCCCAGAGGATCAGGCCGGGGCCCGCGGCCTCCGAGCCACCGAACGGGCCCAGCTGGAGGACGACACCGGTCAGTCCCGAGGTATTCGAGATCAGGGCGTGCAGGCCGGCGGCGTAGAGCCCCTCGAAGGGCAGCGCCCAGCTCGCGATACGCCCGATCTCGTGCAGCGAGTCGGAGCCGATCGCGTGGCCGATCTGGGCCAGCAGCCCGGCGGTAAGGCCGGCGCCGAAGACCATGAAGACGACGATCCCCTGCGCGGTGACGGTGAGCAGGGTCGAGGCCAGCAACGAGAGCGCGGCGATGATCGCGACACCGAGGGCGAGGGCCAGCGCCGGACCGAGCAGGTGGTCGGGAGACCAGTGGCCGGTCGCCCGGGTGATCCCCCAGGCGGCGAAGTAGACGACGAGCACGTAGGCAGCGGAGAGCATCGCGGCACCGGCAAAGCGCGCCAGCAACATTGTTGTGCGGCCGATCGGGCGCACGACGAGCGGCTGCAGCAGCCCCGTCTCGGCGTCGCCGCGGACCGCGCCGAGGGTGAGGAAGACGGCGAGCACGGCGCCGAGGAAGAGGGTGGCGAACATCGCCATGCCGAAGATCGTCGCCCCGGTGAAGGCCTTCGGGTCGAGGATCTTCGCTTCCCCGCCGGCGAATTCGTTGGCGTCGCGAAAGGCGAAGTGGGCGCCGAGCGCGTAGAGCGCGAGGAAGCCCAGGGTCAGCACGAGGACGGCGAGGAAGACTCGCCTGCGGACCCCCTCCTGGATCGAGAGCCCGATCACGGTCACGGCCGAGCGCAGTGGCGAGGGCGTCATCCGGTCTGCCCCCCGACCGCCTCGAGGTAGACCTCCTCAAGCGAGCTGTGGCGGACCTCGACCCGGTAGACCCGCTCTCCGGCAGCGACCAGCTCGCTGACGATGCGTGGTGCATCCTCGCGGTCGGAACCTTCGAAGATGCGCACACCCGACCCGGTCTCGACCTCGACTCCACCCGGACCGGCAAGCTCCTCCGGAGTCCCGGCCTCGATCAGCTTGCCGCGGGCGATGATCGCGACCCGGTCGCAGACCAGCTCGACCTCGCTCAGCAGGTGCGAGTTGAGCAGCACCGAAACGCCGCGGTCGCGCACCTCCTCGAGCAGCTCGCGGACGATGCGGCGGCCGACCGGGTCGAGGGCGCTGGTCGGCTCATCGAGCAAGAGCAGCCGCGGCGAGCCAACCAACGCCTGGGCGATCCCCAGGCGCTGCTGCATACCCTTCGACATCGCTTCGACCCGCTTGTCAGCAGCGTCGCCGAGGCCAACCAGACCGAGCAGCTCCGCGCGCTCGGCTGCGCCACCGGATGAGCCGGACAGCCGCTGGTGCAGGCGCAGCAGCTCCTCGGCCGAGGACCAGCCAGGAAAGCGGAAGAGCTCCGCCAGGTAACCGAGCGCCGCGCGGGCCGGCGGCGAGCCCGCCGGCTTACCCAGCACCTCGGCGCGGCCCCCACTCGGGCGCACCAGTCCGCAGGCGATCTTGGTCAGCGTCGACTTGCCAGCCCCGTTGGGTCCGAGCAGCCCGACCAGCTCCCCCGCTCCCACCTCGAGATCGATCCCCGCCAGCGCCTCCTGCCCCCGGTAGCTCTTGCGCAGGCCGGCAATGGCGAGCACCGGGGCGTCCATCAAGTCGGCGGCTCGATCTTCGGGAAGAGCGCCGGGATTCGCTCGACGCTCTGGCCGCCCCGCCGCGAACCGAGATCGGCCAGCGCACGATCCTCTTCGGCCAGCGCGGCGAGCAGCGTCTCGCTGCTGCGCGGCAGGTAGGGAGCGACCAGCAGCGTCGTCACCCGCAGTCCCTCGACCAGGTTGTAGAGGACCTCGTCGAGGCGCTCGGGGTCGGCCTCGTCCTTGGCCAGCACCCACGGCTGCGTCTCCTCGACGAAGCGGTTGAGCCTGCGCACCAGGGCCCAGACCACCTCCAGCGCCTGGCTCAGCTCAGCCCGGTCGAGCAGCTCGCAGAAGCGCGGCACGACGCCTTCGAAGTCCTCGGCGAGCACGGCGTCGACCGCTGCCTCGGGCACGACGCCGCTGCGGTAGCGCTCGACCATCGCCAGCACGCGGCTGGCGAGGTTGCCGAAGTCGTTGGCCAGCTCGGTCTCGTAGCGCGCCTCGAAGCCGGCGGTCGAGATCGAGCCGTCCTGGCCGAAGCTGACCTCGCGGAAGAGGTAGAAGCGCAGCGCGTCGGCGCCGAAGCGATCGATCACCTCGAAGGGATCGAGCACGTTGCCGAGCGACTTCGACATCTTCTTCTCGCCCATCAGCAGGTAGCCGTGGATAGTCATCCGCTGCGGCGGCTCGAGGTCCGCGGCCAGGCAGAGGGCTGGCCAGATCACCGCGTGGAACTTGAGGATGTCCTTTGCCAGCACGTGCAGGCTGGCCGGCCAGTAGCGTTCGGTCAGGTCCTCTCCCTCGCGGGCGAAGCCGAGCGCGGTGACGTAGTTGAGCAGCGCGTCGAACCAGACGTACATCCGCTGCTCGGGGTCCCAGGGCAGCGGCAGCCCCCATTTCAGAGTCGGACGGGAGAGCGAGACATCCTCCAGCCCGCCCTTGATGAACGAGACCGCCTCGTTGCGGCGGAACTCGGGCACGACGAAGTCGGGACGTTCCTCGTAGAGGCCTTCGAGCTGGCCCTGGAAGGCGGCGAGGCGGAAGAACCAGTTCTCCTCGCGCACCTTCTCCAGCGGGATCTCGTGGATCGCGCAGGTGTTGCCGGGGCCGAGCTCGCGCTCGGTCTTGAAGTCGGCGCAGCGCGGGCAATACCAGCCTTCGTAGGTGCCCTTGCTGACCCAGCCGTTGTCGTAGACCCGCTGCATGATCTCGGCGACCTTCACCTTGTGGCGCGGATCGGAGGTGCGGATGAAGAAGTCGTTGGTCGCGTCGATGATCGGCCCCAGCGCCTCGAACTTCGCCGCGTTGCGGTCGGCCAGCTCCTGCGGCGAAATACCCTCGCGCTCGGCCGCCGTCTCGATCGGCTCGCCGTGCTCGTCGGTGCCGGTGAGGAAGAAGACGTCCTCGCCCCGCTGGCGCATGTGCCGAGCCAGCACGTCGGCAGCCATCGTCGAGTAGGCGTGGCCGAGGTGCGGCTCCGCGTTGACGTAGTAGATCGGGGTGGTTACGTAATAGGACACTGCGAGCCAGGCTAGTCGACGCTCAGCGGCGGGGCTCGCGCCCGGTAAGCGCCCGGTAGAGGTCGTTCGCGCGGGTGCCCGTCAGTGCCGCGACGACACTGGCAGCAGCGCGCGGGCGGGCGCCGGACTGGACCAGGTGGCGCAGGGCGTCGACGGCGAAGCCGATGTCGTGGTCGTGATCCCCGGAGGCGGCCGGACCGATCACGAGGACGATCTCGCCCTTGACGTCGCCGCGGAAGCGCCGCGCCAGTTCGGACAGCGAGCCGCGGGCGACCTCCTCGTGCATCTTGGTCAGCTCGCGGCAGACCGCGGCCGGGCGTTCCGGGGCGATCGCCGCCAGCGCCGCCAGCGACTCCCCCACCCTTCGCGGCGACTCGAAGGCGACCACCGTCTCGGCCGAGCGCAGCACGCGCTCCATCTCACCGGAGCGCTTGGGCAGGAAGCCCTCGTAACGCCAGCGGTCGGTCGGCAGGCCGGAGGCGACCAGGGCCACCGGCACCACTGACGGCCCGGGCAGCACGGTCACGTCGAGGGCACGTTCGATGCAGCGGTGGATCAGCTTGTAGCCGGGGTCGGAGATCGCCGGCATGCCGGCGTCGGAGACGAGGGCAACGGTGTCGCCGCGCTCGATCCGCTGCGCCAGCTCGGTCGCGCGCGCCGCTTCGTTGCCCTCGTGGTTGGAGATCAGCGGCGGCGCCGGGCGGATGCCGAGCTTGTCGAGCAGCCCTCCGGTGCGGCGGGTGTCCTCGCAAGCGATCCAGTCGGCGCTGACGAGGGCATCGCGGACGCGGGTGGTGACGTCGTCGAGGTTGCCGATCGGGGTCGGGCAGACGATCAGCTCGCCCGGCATCAGCCCTTCCCCTGCGCCAGCTCGATCCGCGCCATCGCCGCGGCGCCGATCATGCCGGCGTCGGCACCCAGCTCGGCGGCGACGACGGGAATGCGCTTCATCGGCGGCAGGGCCCGTTGCTCGAGCACACGGCGCGCCGGGTCGAGCAACAGGTCGCCGGCCGCGATCACGCCACCCCCGATGACGAAGACCTCGGGCTCGAAGATGTTGGCGAAGCTGGTCAGGGCGACCCCGAGCCGCGAGCCGATCAGCTCGAAGACGGCGCGCGCCGTAGCGTCGCCTCCGAGCGCTGCCTCGGTCACCGCCTTGCCGTCGATCGTCTCGCCGTCGGCGAGCATCGCCCCCAGCGCCGAGTCGGGCTCGCGCTCCGCCGCCGCCCGTCCCTCGCGCCCCAGTGCCGTCCCGGAGGCAAGCGTCTCGACGCAGCCGCGGCCCGGGCAGTTGCCCTGGCAGGGCGGTCCGTCGGCCTCGATCACGGTGTGGCCCAGCTCGGCCCCGGCCCCGGTCGAGCCCCGGTAGATCTCGCCACCGAGGATCAGGCCGCCGCCGATGCCGGTGCCGATCGTCAGCATCACCGCGTTTTCGGCCCCGCGCGCTGAACCGTAGAGATGCTCGGCCAGGGCGGCGACGGTAGCGTCGTTGTCGACGAAGGCGGGCAGACCAGTGCGCTCGCGGACCAGGTCGCGGATCGGCAGGTCCTCCAGCGGCAGGTTGACCGCCGAGACCGCGATCCCCTTGTCGTGGTTGATCGTCGCCGGGATGCCCATGCCAACCCCGGCCACGCCCTCGCGGGCGGCGTGGGCCTCCCCCACCTCGCGGATCAAAAGCTCGACCAGCTCGTCCTCGGTCTGCCCGGTCGAGGCCTCGCGGCTCTCCCAGAGCACCTTCGAGTCGGGGTCGAGGACGCCGAGCAGCATCTTCGTGCCGCCCAGGTCCACGCCGATGATTTCCCCTGCACTCACGCGAGGATCGGGCAGGGGTGGATGCGGTCGACCGCGGGCATCGGCATGATTCCCGCAGTCTTTCATGGCCGACAATGGCGAGCAGCAGCCCTCCGGGCCGCCCGAGTACAAGGTCTACCGGTCCCGGAAGGGCCGCTTGTCAGGGTTGCGGTCCCCAGATCTCTCAGGA
>DASYIY010000101.1:0-4258 GCA_035997045.1 Solirubrobacterales bacterium
TTCATCAGGTTGAGCGAGGCCAGGTTGCAGGCCGAGTCGTCGACGTGCATGTACTCGCTGCAGGGATTGGAGGCGTTGATCCGGCCCGACTCCGGGCAGGTGTGCCAGCGGTTGATGATCGTGTCGTACTGGACGCCGGGATCGGCGCAGCGCCAGGCGGCGTCGGCGATCTGGTTCATCAGCTCGCGCGCGTCTAGTTTTTTGACCGATTCGCCAGTGGTGCGGGCGATCAGGTGCCACTCCTCGCCGGCCTCGACCGCCTCCATGAAGTCATCGGTGACCCGCACCGAGTTGTTGGCGTTCTGGTACTGGATCGAGGTGAAGCCCTCGCCGTCGATCGACATGTCGAAGCCGGCTTCGCGCAGCGCTTCGGCCTTCTCCTCCTCTTTGGCCTTGCACCAGACAAAGTGCTCGATGTCCGGATGGTCGACGTCGAGCACGACCATCTTCGCCGCCCGCCGCGTCTTGCCGCCGGACTTGATCGTCCCCGCCCAGGAGTCGGCGCCGCGCATGAAGCTGACCGGGCCGCTCGCAGTGCCGCCCTTTTTCAGCGGCTCCATCGAGCCGCGAATGTTGGAGAGGTTGATCCCCGAGCCGGAGCCGCCGCGGAAGATCCGGCCCTCCTTGGTGTTCCAGTCCAAGATGCTCTCCATGGTGTCCTCGACGCTGAGGATGAAGCAGGCCGAGCACTGCGGTGTCTCCTCGAAGCCGACGTTGAACCAGACCGGCGAGTTGAAGGCCGCCTTCTGGTTGAGCAGGATCGAGGTCAGCTCGGCTTCGAAGGCTTCAGCGTCCTCGGCCGAGGCGAAGTAGCCGCCCTCGCGCCCCCAGTTCGAGATCGTGCCGGCGACGCGGCCGACCATCTGTTTGACCGAGGACTCGCGCTCGGGGCTGCCGATCTGGCCGCGGAAGTACTTCTGGGCGACGATGTTGGTCGCGTTCTGCGACCAGCTCTTGGGGAACTCGACCCCGCGCTGCTCGAAGGCCGGGCTCTCGGGATTGCCGATCACCGCATCGCGCGTCTCCCACTCGATCTCGTCGAAGGGATGGGTCCCTGGAGAGGAAAATCGGCGTTCGATGGCGAGGCCCTTGAGACCGTTTTTCGGGGCACTGGTGGCGGTCTGGGACATCAAACTTCTCCTCTCGCAGCGACTTTCAGGGTGAACTGAGCAGGATCGTTATTGAGTCGGACGTAACTTGTTGCGCCCAAGCCCGCATTTGCCGCAGAATTCGCTTGCCACCTATGTATGGTGACAAGGGTGGGCGGTGGGCGAAAAGTTGCGCGCGATGCAGTTGGCGAGCGGGCTACCGCCGCCAGGGAGTCGATGGGGGAGCGCGCCTCCGCCGCCCGCGACGCGGTCGAGGTGCGGGCCACCGCGGCCAAGGACGCGATCGCCGCGGTCAAGCCCAAGCTGCGCGGTGTCTCGCACGAGTGGGCCTTCTTCGTCTCCCTTTTCCTCGGCGCCGGCCTGATCGCCGCCGCCAAGACGCCGAAGGCGACGCTCGCGGTGGCGATCTACGCGGTCAGCCTCTCGGCCTTGCTCGGCACCAGCGCCCTCTATCACCGGGTCAACTGGACCCGGCCCAGCGTGCGCCGCTGGATGCGCCGGCTCGATCACTCGATGATCTTCTTCCTCATCGCCGGCACCTACACGCCGTTCGCGCTGCTCGTGCTCAGCGGCCCGCTGGCCGACGCGATCCTGGTTGTCGTCTGGATCGGCGCGATCGCCGGGGCGATCGTCGAGATGGTCTGGATCGACCACCCCAAGTGGGTGGCGGCGCTGATCTACCTATCGCTGGGTTGGGTCGCCGTCATCTCTTTCCCCGAGCTGTGGAATTCGATGGGGACCGCCGGCACGCTCCTCGTCGCCGCCGGCGGCCTCCTCTACACCGCGGGCGCCGTCGTCTACGCCACCCAACGCCCCAACCCGAACCCCAGGGTCTTCGGCTACCACGAGGTCTTCCACGCCCTCGTGATCGCCGCCGCCGCCGCCCACTTCGCCGCGGTCGCGTTCTTTGCTTTGCCCGCCTCCTGACCTAGCGAGGCCTCTCTAGGCCGCGACCGCGAGTTCCGCCTCGGCCTCGGCCGCGGCGACCAGCTCGGCCAGGATCTCCTCCAGCTGCTCGGACTGCTGGGGGGAGAGCTCCAGGTGGTCCCCGGCCAGCAGCTCCTTGGCGTGACCGACCGGAAGTTCCGCCTCGACCACGCGACCGCCCAGCGCACCCAGCACCTTGCGCAGCTCGGCCTGGGCCCAGACCGCGCCGAACATGCCGGTCGAGGCGCCGATCGCCGCCGCCGGCTTGCCGTTGAGGGAGCTCTTGCCCGCCGGGCGGGAGACCCAGTCGAGGGCGTTCTTGAGCTGGCCCGGGATCGAGTGGTTGTACTCGGGGGTCGCGATCAGGACTGCGTCGGCGCCTCGCACCGCCTCGCGCAGCTCCTCGACCACCGCCGGGGTCGCCTCCATTTCGACGTCCTCGTCATAGGGCGGCACCTCGCGCAGGCGGTCGAACTCGATCAGCTCCGCTCCCGCGGGCAGCCGCTCGGCGGCCGCCCGCAGCAGGGCGCTGTTGAGCGAGTCCCGGCGCAGGCTTCCGGATATGCCCAGGACCCGCATCGTTACTCGGCCTCCTCGACCAGCTCCAGCTCGACCGCGATGCCGACCTCGTAGTCGAGCACCTCGCCGCCGCTGGGCAGCTCGGCGTTCCAGTCGAGTCCGAAGTTGCGACGGTCTACCGCCGCCGCCAGGGAAATCCCGACGCGGGCGTTACCGGCGAGGTCGGCGCCGAGCTGGCCGAACTTGCCGCTGGCCTCGACCTCACGCTTCTCTCCACGGATCTCGAGCTCGCCGCGCAGCCGCACCGCGCCGTCGTCCTCGACGCTCAGCTCGCTGGACTCGAAGCGCAGCTGCGGGTAGTGCTGGGTGTCGAAGAAGTCGGGGGAGAGCAGGTGGCCCTTGAGCTGCTCCTCCTCGATCTCGATGCTGGCGACGTCGACGGTTCCCGTCAGCCGCGGGGTCTCGCCGCCGCCAAGTCGAGCCTCGTAGGAGCCGAAGCCACTGCGGAAGGTGGCGACGCCGTTGTGGGTGATCGCAAAGGTGATCGACGAGTGGACCGGGTCCACCGCATAGGTACCTGCCGGGATCTGCTGGTTGATGGTCTGCGTGCTCATCGCTGCTCCTTCTCAAGTAGTTGCCGAACAAATGATTGACGCAGAAACAATGATAACAGAAAAACTTGTATCTACAACTATTGCTTGGACAACATTCATCTGCGATCATGTGGCTATGAGCGAGCAGGCGACCGCGACCGCAACGAGAGAGCGCAAGGCAAAGGTGCCACCGCGCAGTCCCCACGGCGATGCCTGGGAATCGCTGACGCGCACCCACGCGGCGATCGTCCAGCGCCTGCAGGAGATGCTTTCCGCCGCCGATTTCCCGCCGCTGCCCTGGTACGAGGTGCTCGCCACCGTCGCCGAGGCGCCGGAGGAACAGATGCGGATGGGCGACCTCGCCGAGGCGCTGGTGATCACCCGCGGCGGCCTGACCAAGCTGGTCGACCGCCTGGTCAAGGCCGGCCTGCTCAAGCGGGTCTTCTGCGAGACCGATCGCCGGGTCAGCTACGCGGCCCTGACGCCGGCCGGCCGCGACCTGCTCGCCGAGATGCGCCCGGCCGTGATCGCCGAGCTCGAGGTTGCCTTCTCCGCCAACCTCAGCGTCGCCCAGGCAAACGAGCTGCGCCAGACGCTGGACAGCGTCCGCGGCTCGGCCTGCAGCGCCTAGCCGAGGCTCAGGCCAGCGCCGCGGTGGCGCGCTCTTTGGCCGCTTCGATCAGCGTCAGCAGCTCGGGCTCGAGCCCGTCGCGGATCAGCTCGACCGGGTCGGGGTCGCCGTTGACGATCCCCTCGAAGAACTCCTTGCGGTCCTGGTAGGTCGGCAGCGTCCCCTTCGCCCAGCCGCGGGCGTCGTTGAGGATCACCGCGAGGCGGGCGTACTCCTCGCCGAAGAGGTCGGAGATCTCGCGCTTCATCCGCTTCGCCAGGGCGGGCGAGGCGCCGGCGGTCGAGATCGCGATCGCCAGCGGCCCGGTGCGGACGATCGCCGGCAGGATGAAGTTGCACAGCGGCGGCACGTCGACGATGTTGACCAGCATCGCCCGCACCTCGGCGTCGTCGTAGACCTTGATGTTGACCTCGGTGTCGTCGGTCGAGGCGATCGCCATGAAGACGCCCTCGAGGTCGGCGGCGCCCGCGTAGTCGCGC
>DASYIY010000102.1:0-9597 GCA_035997045.1 Solirubrobacterales bacterium
AGCGCGACGATGTCGAAGGGCTCCTGGTCGGCGATCGAGACCCGCTGGTAGGCGATCACCTGCTCGCTCACCGAGACCTCGCCGAAGTGCAGCTCGACGCCCGAGGTCGTGCGCTGCTCGCGCACCCGCTCGATGTAGATCTCGGTCTCCTTCTTCGGCCGCGTGTACCAATCGCCGTCGAAGGCCGAGACGACCGCGCGCCGCCCGGCGATGTCGAGCTGCTCGACCTCGTAGGAGCGGCCGAGGTGGAGGTAGATCGCGCCGGGATGGATCGTCGTGAAGGCGCGCTCGGACTCGACCAGGCCGAGCATCTCGCCCGAGGCGCGCTCGATCACGGCGACCGAGTCGGTCGAGGCCGAGCGCAGCGGGATCTTCGCGGCGACGAACTCGCTGCCGCCCGGCATCATCCGCCCCCCGGCCCGGCGCAGCTCGCCGGCCGCGGTCAGCCGCTCGGAGCGCTCACGCCAGCCATCGCCGAAGAACTCGTCGTCGCCCTCGCCCAGCGGCAGCTCGTAGGCAGCGGCGATCAGATGCCGCGAGGCGATTTGCTCGTTTTCGTGGTCGAGGATCGCCGCCTCCACCGGCCGGCCGATGAACTCGTCGGGGTGGCGGCAGAAGAACTGGTCGAGCGCGTCCTGGCCGGCGACGTAGACAGCCAGGCCGCGGCGCCGCCGTCCCGCCCGGCCCCACATCTGGCGCAGGCTGGCGACGGTGCCGGGGAAGGTGACGCAGATCGCCGCGTCGAGCTCGCCGATGTCGATCCCAAGCTCGAGCGCATCGGTGGCGACCACCGCGAGCAACTCGCCGTCGGAGAGCCGCCGCTCGATCTCGCGCCGCTGCTGCGAGGTGTAGCCGCCGCGGTAGGGGGCGATCCGCGCCGCCAGCTCCGGCCTGCCGCGCGCCTCCAGCGACTCGCGGGCGAAGCGCTGGATCAGCTCGATCCCCCGCCGGCTCTTGAGGAAGCAGATCGTCCTAACGCCGTGGCTGACCAGCTCGGCGAGCAGGTCGGCCGCCTCGGAGAGGGCCGAGCGCCGCGTCCCGGTCGCCTTGTCGATCAGCGGCGGGTTCCACATCGCGACCTCGCGCCCGGCCCCCGGTGCACCGTCGTCGTCGATCAGCTCGAAGGGCGTGCCGACCAGCTCCTCGGCGAGGCCGACCGGGTTGGCGATCGTCGCCGAGGCGAGCAGGAAGCGCGGCTCGGCGCCGTAAGCGTGCGCCACCCGCCGCAACCGCCGCAACACGTTGGCGACGTGGGAGCCGAAGACGCCGCGGTAGGTGTGGGCCTCGTCGACAACGACCCAGCCGAGGTTGGCGATGAAGTCGCCCCAGCTCTTGTGGTTGGGCAGGATGCCGACGTGCAGCATGTCGGGGTTGGTGAGGACGAGGTTGCTTTTGCGGCGGATCGCCGGCCGCTCTTCGCGCGGCGTGTCGCCGTCGTAGATCGCCTCGCGCAGCCCCGGCGGGCGCAGCGCCCCCAGCTTGCGCGCCTGGTCCTGGGCCAGCGCCTTGGTCGGGTAGAGGTAGAGCGCGCGGCGCTTGGAGTCACGGGCGATCCCGTCGAGCACCGGCAAGTTGAAGGCGAGGCTCTTGCCCGAGGCGGTGCCGCTGGTGATCACCAGGTCGGAGGAAGCCGCCGCCTCCAGCGCCTGGCGCTGGTGCGAGTAGAGCCGCTCGACCCCGGCCCGCTTCAGCGCCTCGACGAAGGCCGGATCGAGCGAGCGAGGCAGCGCCACCGTCCGCGCCTTGCGCGCCTCCTCGCTGGACTCGGCGACGATGCGCCCGTCGCGCCGCGCTGGGTCGATGGCGACCGACCAAGGCGCCTCGAGCAGACTCTTCGCCACTAGGCGCGGCTCCGAACCGGCCGCGCGACGCGTCCCGCCACGCGCATCGCCTGCAACGAGCTGCGGTCGTGGATGCGGAGGATGTCGGCGCCGCTGCGCACCGCCAGCGCCGTCGCGGCGACCGTGCCCCACTCGCGTTCGCCGGGCGGCAGCCGCTCCTCCCAGGACCCGGCCAGGACCGCGCCGATGAAGTCCTTGCGCGAGAGCGAGACATAGAGCGGCAGGCCGAGCTCGCGCAGCTCAGGCAGCCGCCGCAGGATCTCCAGGTCCTGCTCGGTGCTGAGGTCGAAGTCGAGTCCGGGGTCGATCGCGATCTGCTCCTCAGACACCCCAAGCCTTTGAGCCAGCTCGATTCTCCCCCCGAACCAGGACTTCAGGTGCTCGACCACGTCGCCGTAATCGCCCGGCACCCGGTCGACCCGGGGCGGCCCCTCGATGTGCATCAGCACGTAGCCGCAGGCGCTCTCGGCGACCAGCTCGAACATCTCCTCCGAGCCACCGGAGATGTCGTTAACCGCAACCGCCCCGGCCTCGAGCGCCGCCCGGGCCACCTCGACCGAGAAGGTGTCGGCCGAGATCGGCACGCCAGCGCCCGCCAATCCCTCGACCGCCGGCACCAGCGCCGCGGCCTCGACCTCAGCCGGCACCGGTGGCCCGCTTTTCGCCGCCACAGCCCCCAGGTCAAGCATGTCGAAGCCAGCCTTGACCAGGCCCAGCCCATCGACCACGGCCTGCTCTGGCGTGCCGCTGCGAGCGCCCGCGAACATCGAGTCGACGGTGACGTTGACGATCCCGGCCGCCACCGGCTGGGCCAGTTCGAGGCTGCGATCGGCGAGGCGCCAGCTCATCCGGCTACCGTAGCGACCGCACCATGGCACTGCGATGCGTCTACACCGACCTCGACGGGACCCTTCTTGGCAAGGGCAGCTCCCTTTTCCGCGACGCCGAGGGCGCCTTCTCCCTCGCCCAGGCCCGCGGGCTCGAGGCCTGCCAACGGGCCGGGGTCGAGGTCGTGATCATGTCCGGCCGCCGCGAGCCGCAGGTCCACGAGTGCGCCCGTTTGATGGGCCAGAGCTCCTACATCTACGAGGCCGGCTGCGCCTTCGCGATCGAGGGCGAGACGACGCTGATGACCGGCGAGATGGTCCCCGACGAGAACGGCACCGTCTACGAGAAGATCGAGCGGCGCGGCATCCCGAAGATGCTGTTCGAGCACTTCGAAGGGCGGTTGGAGTACCACGCCCCCTGGCACACCGGGCGCATCCTCTCCCACCTCTTCCGCGGCAAGGTCGACGTCGAGGAGGCCAACCGACTGCTCGAGGCCGAGGGCCATGGCGACCTGCGGCTGCTCGACAACGGCGCGATCGGCCGCGAGATGCCGGCGATCGACGGCCCCACCCACGCCTACCACCTCGTTCCCAAGCCGGTCAGCAAGGCCGGCGCCGTCGCCGCCCACGCCCGTGCCCGCGGCTACGACCCAGCCGACTGCATTGCCGTCGGCGACTCGGTCGAGGACCTCGAAGTCGCCGCCGCGGTCGGCCGCTTCTTCGTTGTCGCCAACGGACCCGAGCGCGACCCCGGTCTGCGGGGCGTCCTCAGCGCCTGGAACAACGCCACCGTCACCGAGGGCGCGATGGGCGACGGCTTCTACGAGGCCGTCATCTCCACCCTGGTCGAGCGCCGCTGACGGCTTTCGGCGGGTAGCTAGTATCGGTCTCAGTCACTCTCGACCCTGGAAGGAGCGCCCCTTGTCGCAGGACACCGCGACCGTAGCCGAGCAGGAGTACCTGGAGATCATGTTCTGGCTCGAGGAGGCCGGATTGCCGATGACCGGCGCCAACATCGCCCGCGCGATGCAGCTCTCTCCCCCCACGGTGCACGAGATGATCGGCCGCCTCGTCAGCGACGGCTACGTCGAGCGCAAGCCCGACAAGTCGCTCGACTTCACCGAGTCCGGGCGCGAGCACGCCAGCCACATCGTCCGCCGCCACCGCATGATCGAGCGCTTCCTCACCGACGTGCTCGGCATCCCCTGGGACGAGGTCCACGAGGAGGCCGAGCGGATCGAGCACGCGATGTCGCCGGTCCTGGAGGAGCGGATGCGCGCCGCGATCGGCGACGCCACCACCTGCCCCCACGGCCACCCGATCATCGAGGGCGCTCGCGAGCAGGGCTCGCTCCTCTCCGACGTCGAGCCCGGCGCCAAGGTCGTCGTACTGCGCTTCGAGAACGAGGCCGAGGAGCTCCTGCACTACCTCAAGGACGCCGGCCTGGACCCGGGCCTGGGGGGCAGCGTCGAGAGCTCCGGCGACGACGGCGTGGTCATCATCTCCGACCGGGGCAGCCACCACGTCTCCAGCAGCGTCGCCGAGACCGTCTCGGTCCGCGCCGACCCGGCGCCGCCGCCCCGCGCGACGATCCCCGAGCAGCTAGTTCTCTCCTCAGACCGCTACGGCCGCTGAGAACAGCCCGCGCTACTGCGGGATCGCGACGCTGACGATTGGCGCACTCGTCGGCTGAACGCTGCCGCCGCGCGGCTCGGCCGTGACCATCACCGTGTTGACGCCGTCCATGCCGTCGATCGTCGCCGTTGCGGTGCCGTCGGAGTTAGGGACGAAGAGCGCCTTCGCAGAGACCACCTGCTTACCGCGCTGCACCCAGGCCTGCAGGACCTTGCCGGCGGGAAGCTGGTGCAGGTTCGCCAAGCGCAGTGTGCCCGTTTCACCTTGGCACACGATCTCCGCGGTGATGCCCGGCGAACGCCCGGCGAACGCCGTGGTCTTGGCGCACGCCGTGGTGGTCTTGGCGCCACCCGAGCCGCTGTCGCGAATCGCGTAGCCACCGATCGCCGCCACGACGAGGGCCAGCGCCGCGAGGCCGACAGCGGGACGCAGCCCGAACCGCCACCGCGAACCCTGTCGGGTAGCGGGCGCAGTTTGCGACCCCGCCGCCTCGGAACGCACCTGCTCCATCAGGCGGCCGCGCAGCGCCGCCGGCGCCTCGACCCTCTCGACCGTCTCGGGCAGCACCCGCACCGCCGGTCGCAACCGCTGCAGTTCCTGCTCGCACTCCGCGCAGCCGGCGACGTGGCGTTCCAACTCGGCCGCCTCGCCGGGTTCCAAGGCCCCCAGCAGGTAGGCGGCGATGTCGTCGCGCCATCGGTCGTGCTCTGTCTCGTTCATGCCATTCCCCCCGCCAGCTCTCCGCGAATCTTCTCCAAACCGAGTCTCATCCGTCCCTTCACCGTGCCCAGCGGCACTTCCAGCATCGTCGCAATCTCCGAGTGGCTGAAGCCACCGAAGTAGGCCAGCTCGATCACCTTCGACTGCTCGCCGGGCAGCTCGCCCAGCGCACCGCGCAGCTCGTGCGTGGTCTCACGGCGCAGCGCCTCGGCATCGGTCAGCTCCGCCGCCGGCCGGTGCTCGAGCACCGCATCGTCATCGAAGTCGAGCTTGGGCGCTCGGCCCGCCTTGCTGCGCAGGAAGTCGATTGCCCGGTTGCGGACGATGCCGAGCATCCAGGAGCGCACGCTACCGCGCCCCCGGTCGTAGCGGGCGCCGCTGCGCCAGATCGAGATGAAGGCCTCCTGGACGACGTCTTCGGCCGCTCCTCGCTCGCCGACGATGCGGTAGGCAAGCGAGTAGGCGACCCCGCCGTGGCGGTCGTAGAAGACCTCGAACGCATCGGGATCCTTCTCGCCGATCCGCGGCATCAGCTCCTCGTCGGCGAGTCGCTCCGCTTTGCTTGCCCGGATCTTCATTGGCTGCGCTCTCGTCCTCCAGTGGCTACTGGATGAACGGTTCGACCGCCTTCAGCACCTTAGCTTCGCTCAGCGCCGGGTCGAAGGCGACCGGCGCCGGTTCGTCGCCGTTCTGCAACCGGATCGCCGCCGCGTGGCGCGCCTCGACCTGGACGATCGAGCCCGCCGCTTCCAGCACTTCCTTGGACTTGATCTGCGGGGCAGCGCCGTTGTAGGCGCTGACTCCCGTGTCCTCGAAGGTCTGGGCGAGCTTGAGGAAGCCGGCGGTGCCGCTGTAGGGGAAGTCGAACTTGGGCTCCGCAACGGGCTTGCCGCCGAGCTTCTTGATCGTTTCGGTCAGCGCCCCGACGTGTTCGTCCTCGTCGCGCCCGATCAGATCGATCAGGCTCTTCAGTTCGCCGCTCGCCTTCGCCCGGCTCTTGGCTTCCTTGTAGAAGGTCGACTCGAGGTACTCGAGCGTGAGGGCGAAGTTGAGGATGTCGAGGTCGCTGCCGCCGGACATCGCCAGCGCCTTGCCGACGAAGGGGCCGACCATCACCGCGCCGTAGACGGCGCCGGCGGCCAGCGCTCCCTTGAGGATCACCTCGCTGCGGGAAAGGTCGTCGCTGTCCTCGTCGATGCGCACACCGGCGAGCTCGGGCTGGGCCAGGATCTGGTCGCTCATCTCGTTCTCCTTTTCTTTGTGCGCCGGAATCAGCCGACGATGAAGGGTTCGACGGACTTGAGGACTTCGCTCGCGGGGGCGGGTTTGGCGAAGGCGCCATCGGGCGTGATCGGTTCCCCCAGCAGCGTGTTGAGCGCCGCCGCGTGGCGGCCCTCGACGCTGTGGATCGAAAGGGCCGCGGAAAGCACCGAGGGCCCCTTGATGTAGGGCGCCTGGCCGAGGTAGGCGGCGGCGCCGAGGTTCTCGACCGTCGCCGCCAGTTCGAGCACCGATTTGGCGCTCTTCAGCGGGAATTCGGTCTTCGGCTTCGGCGCCGGGGTGCCCCCCATCTGCTTGACGAAACCGGTCAGGGCGGTGACGTGTTCGGCCTCCTCCTCGCCGAACTTGCGGATCGTCGCCAGGTCGGAGCCCTTGAAGAGCCCGCTCTTGACCACGTCTTCGTAGAAGGCCGTCTCGAGGTACTCGAGCGTGAGGGCGTAGTTGAGGATGCCGACGTCGCCCTTGCCGAATTCCTCGGTGCCGGACCCGCCCGTCGCCGCGGCGGTGCTGGTCGTGGTCGTCGTGCCGCTGTCGCTGCCGCAGGCAGCGAGGAAGGCCGCCAGCGCGGTCGAGCCGCCAGTCACGGCAAGCAGCTTGCGTCGCGAGACCGGATCGCTGGCAACGCGAGATAGCGCGCTCTCTTTGTTCGCAACAGCCATGCTTCCTCCTGGGTAGGGATGGGCTTCTGCCCACCACTACGCGCGCCATTCCAGGTCGGATCAGTGAGAGGCGATGGAGCTACGCGGGCGAGCCGGCGCGGACGCGCTCCAGCGCCCGGGCGATGCGCGCGACCCCCTCGGGGATCCGCTCCGGCGGCACGCTGGCGAAGGAGAGGCGGAGGCTGTTGCCGCCGCCCTCGATCATGAAGTCGGGGCCGGCGACGAAAGCGACGCCCTCGCCCTTGGCCTCGGCCAGCAGCACCGTCGTGTCGGTGCCCTCAGCGAGGTCGAGCCAGAGGAAGTAACCGCCGCCGGGAACGACGAACTCGGCCTCGGGGATCTGCTCGCCCAGCGCCCTAACCAGGGTGTCGCGCCGGTCGCGCAGGGCGCTTTTGACGAACTCGATATTGCGGTCGAGCCCGCCGGATTTGCAGAGCTCCAGCACCACGGCCTCGGCCAGCATGTTCGGCGAGATGTAGGTCTCGTTGGCGCGTTTGGCAAGTTGCGCGATCTCCCCGGCCGGCCCAGCCAGATAGCCCACCCGCACGCCCGGGCTGACTGTCTTGGAGAAGGAGGAGGCGTGAACCACCCGGTCCGCCTTGTCGATCTCGAGCATCGTCTCCAGCGCCTCGTCCTCGAAGGGAAGCTCTCGGTAAGGGTCGTCCTCGAAGATCCAGAAGCCGTGCTCGGCAGCGAGCTCGACCAGCCGCACCCGCTTCTCGGCCGAGAGCGTGCAGCCGGCTGGGTTGTGGAAGTTGGGGATGATGTGGGCGAGCTTGATCGGCCCTTCGGCAAGCGCGGCCTCGAAAGCCCCCAGATCCAGGCCGTCGTCCTCAAGCGGCACCGGCACCAGCTCAACCCCGAGCCGCTGCAGCATCAAGAGCGTGCGGTCGTAGGTCGGCTGCTCGACCACAACCCGGTCACCGGCCTCGAGCAGGTGCTCAAAGAGCATCCAGCCGGCCTCCAGCGAGCCGTTGGCAACCATCACCTGCGAGGCATCAAGCCCTCCATGCCGCTCGCCAATCCACCGGCAAAGCCCCGGATGCCCGATCCCGGTCCCGTAAGAGAGCGCCTTTTCCCAGTCCTCGGCAAGCGCAACCGCGGCAGCTTCAGCCACCGCCTCACGCGGAAGGATGTCGGCACTAGGCGCCCCCCGGGCAAAAGAAATCGTGTCACCAGCCATGGCCGCGACATTAGCAACGCCCACCCCTCGCCGATCCGTCCCTCAAAGGGGGAGAACCAGGGGCGTGTCTGAGCTTAAGGGGGCATATGACCCCCAAAGCTCAGACACGCCCTGGGAAGTGGAGAGATCGAGAGCGAGAGCTAGCTCGGCTGGCGACTCGGCAGCACGGGGTTGTCGCACGGAGGCAGTTGTTCGCGCTTGGATTTGGAGAGGAAGCGATCAAACTGCGACTGGACGCAGGGCGGCTTCAACCGCTTCATCGCGAGGTACATGCCGTTGGTGATGCGCGGGTGAGTCAGCAGGGTAGGTGGCTTGCCGCGGTGCTTGCTTATGGAGAGGAAGCGCTGCTCAGCCACCGCAGCGCCGCGGCACTTTGGGGCTTGGCGAGGCCGAACGCAGGAGTGGTCGACGTAACGGCACCGACCGGGTGGCAGGGGGTTCACCGGCGGGAGAGGATCTGGATTCACCGCGGTCGGCTCCATCCGGAGGATCGAACGGTTCGCGCGGGGATTCCGGTTACAACCGTGGCGCGAACGCTCTTCGATCTGGCCGAATTCGTCGACCTCAACCGCCTCGAATCCGCCTGGGAGGAGGCGGACCGCCTGAACCTCCTGCGGCTGAGCGCGGTCGAGGGTGTTTGCGAGCGCGGCTATGGCCGCCGCGCGCTTCGGCCGATTCGGGGCCTACTGGCAGAGGCGAGAGCCTCAACAATCACTCGCTCGCCGCTGGAGGACGAATTCGCGGCTTTCTGCCGCACGCACCGGCTGCCGACACCTGTCTTCAACACGACAGTTCTCGGTTACGAGGTCGACGTGCTCTGGCCCCACCAGCGCCTCATTGTCGAACTGGATGGCTTCGCTTTCCACCGCCACCACGCAGCCTTCCAGCGCGACCGGGCTCGCGACGCCGCTCTCCAGGTAGCCGGCTACCGCGCCATCCGCCTAACCCACCACCGCCTGCACAACGAAGCAACGACCGTGCTCCAAGAGCTTCGAGCGCTACTCCGACGCTAGGAGCCGCGGAGGACTTCGACGGCTATCTTCGCCGTCTCGGTCGGGCTTTCGCCGACCCGCACGCCCTTTGCTTCGAGCGCGTCCTTCTTCGCCTGCGCCGTGCCCGAGGAGCCGGAGATGATCGCGCCGGCGTGGCCCATCTGCTTGCCGGGGGGCGCGGTGAAGCCGGCGATGTAGGCGACGACGGGCTTGGAGATCTCGCTGGCGATGAACTCGGCAGCGCGCTCCTCGGCGTCGCCGCCGATCTCACCCACCATCACGATCAGCTCGGTCTCGGGATCGGCCTCGTAGAGCTTGAGGATGTCGATGAAGTCGGAGCCGATGATCGGGTCGCCGCCGATGCCGACGATCGAGGAGTTGCCCTCGCCCGCCTGCTTCAGCTCGTTGCCGATCTGGTAGGTCAGCGTGCCCGACTTGGAGACGACGCCGATCTTGCCC
>DASYIY010000103.1:0-6297 GCA_035997045.1 Solirubrobacterales bacterium
CGTAGGGGATCGCGTACGCCCGACCCTCGCGTTCGCAACGCCGCTGTTGCTTGCGCCTCTCTATATAGGGGTGGACGGCACCGCCCTGGATCGGGCCGGGGCGGACCAGCGCCACCTGGACGGTCAGGTCGTCGAGGTTGCGCGGGCGCGTCCGGGGCAGCATCTGCATCTGCGCGCGGCTCTCGATCTGGAAGACGCCGACCGTCTCCGCGGCGCGGATCGATTCGTAGGTTTCGACATCGTCGAGGTCGATGCGCGAGAGGTCGAGCCGCTCCCCCCGCGTCCGGTCGAGTTCTTCGACGCAGCGCTCGACCGCCGAGAGCATCCCCAGCCCGAGCAGGTCGATCTTGAGGAACCCGGCGTCCGAGCAGGAGTCCTTGTCCCACTGGACGATCTGCCGCCCCTCCATCGCCGCCGGCACGACCGGGCAGACGTCGATCAGGGGCCGAGTCGAGATCACCATGCCGCCGGAGTGCTGGGAGGCGTGGCGGGGCAGGCCCATTACCTCCGGGCAGAGGCGCAGCAGCATCTGCCAGCGCCTCGTCGCGGCGCGTTCGGGGCCGATCGCGGCGACGACGTCCTTCTCGATCTCGCCGCCCCGCTCGTGGAAGCCGACCATTCCCGCCACCTTCTCGATCTCCTCCTGCGGCAGGCCGAGCGCCTTGCCGAGGTCGCGCACGGCCCCGCGCGGGCGGTAGGTGGGAAAGGCCGCGACCAGAGCCGAGCGGTCGGCCCCATAGCGCTCGTGCACGCGCGGGATCAGCACCTCGCGGATGTCGCGGGGGAAGTCGAGATCGATGTCGGGCATCGTCGCCCCGACCTGCTTGCCGACCTCCTCGTTGAGGAAGCGACTGGAGTTGAGGTCGTTGGCGACCGGGTCGATGTGAGAGAGGCCGGTGAGGTAGCAGACGATCGAGCTGACGCTGGAGCCACGGCCGCGGCCCGGGGGCATGATCGAGCGGGCCGAGTCCCGTCCCCGCACCTCGTCGGCGACTTCGCGAGCGAGCACGAGCAGATCGTGGTGGAGGAGGAAGAAGCCGGAGAGGCCGAGGGCGCGGATCGTCCTCAGCTCTTTCTCCAGGTCCGCTTCGGCCTTGCGCCGGTGCGGCGAACCGGCATAGCGCTCGGCCAGCAGCGTCCGACAGAGCTCGGCCAGCTCGCGGTCCACCCCCGGCTCGCCTTCTCGCGGGTAGCGGTAGTCGAGCTCCCTTCCCAGGTCGAACTCGAGCCGCTCCGCCAGCCGCACGGTCTCGGCGACCGCCTCGGGATGCTCGGCGAAGCGCTTCACCATCGCCGCCGGCGAGGCCAGGGCCGAGCTCGAGTTGCCGCGACGGCGCGGCTCGGCCTCCTCCAGCGTCATTCCCAGCCGCACCGCGACGAAGGCATCCTGCAGCCACGCTCGGTGGCGAGCGTGAGCGTGGACGTTGCCAGTTGCGACGCAGGGCACCCCCAAGCGCTCAGCGAGGCCGCTCAGCCAGCGATTCCTGCCGCGATCCCGGCGCCAGTACGGCCGCTGCAGCTCGACCCGGAAATGGTCTCTGCCAAAGATGGAGAGCAAGCGCCGGGCGACCTCCGCACCGCTCTTCGCTTCGCCCCTCTCCCAGGCCCCCGCAACCGCACCCTCCCCCGCGCACCCCGAAAGGCACACCATCCCCTCCGCATGCTCCTCCACCTGCTCCAGCGTCACTCTCGGCTGCCCCGCGCTGCGTTGCGAGCTGTCGCGCGTGTGCGAGTGGGCTTCGGTCAACAGCCGGCACAGGTTGCGGTAGCCGACAGCGCTTTCGACCAGGAGGGTGAGGTGAGAATTTTCCATCGTCACCTCGGCGCCGCCGATTGCCTTGACCTCCGTCCCCTTGCAGGCTTGGGCGAACTCCATCGACCCCCAGACCCCGTCGTGGTCGGTGAGGGCAAACGCCGGGTACTCGAGCTTCGCCGCCGCGGCCGCCAGCTCCGTCGGCGTCGAGGCCCCATCGAGGAAGGAGAAGGCCGAGTGAGCGTGCAGCTCTACGTACTGGTCCCCCGCTGCCATCAGGCGCGTTGCCGGTACCAATGCCCGCCGGTCATGCCGTGAAAGACGACCACGTCACGCCCGTCGGCCAGCACCAGCTCGAAGTAGCGCCGGCGCAGCTCCTTCGTCCACCAGCGATCCTCGACCCACCACTCCTCCCGCACCGCTTCCACGACGACTCCCTCAACAGCCTGCGGCACGCCATCCTCGGCGGCCTCGACCGCCACCCGCCGCGGCACATAGAGCCGCCGCAACCCAGGCGTCATCGTCGCCCACCTAGGCTTGGCCAGCCGGGGGCGGGAGGACGCCTACGAGTCGGTCTCGAAGATCTGTTCGACGAAGAAGCGTGCCGCGGGGTCGAGCCGATCGCCAAAAGTTCGCTCGGCAACCTCGAGAACGTCCTTCGCGCTCTCGAGGCCCAACTCACCCGCAAGCAGCCGCAAATCTGCCTCATCCTCGCCCACCCGATGCGCAAGAACCTTGAGAGCGAGCGGCGTCTGGGGGGAGGCGGCGAGGCAGCGAAGGCCGGGGAGATCGAGGACGGGGGCGGCAGCGGGGTCGGGCCCAGCCAGGAAGCCCTTGACCGCATCGTTGAGCCACCCGGCGGGAAGGCCCCGCCGCTGGGCTACTGTCTCCGCCGCTTCGTACACAACTGCCTTCGGCTCGAAGACCGCGTCGATGTCGCGGGTCGAACGGCGCTCGTCGAAGGCAAGAGCGATTGCGGCACCGCCAACCACGTACATCTCCGCGCTGACTCCTCGCTCCGTCAACTCGTCTGCGAGGGCGGTAAGTGCGTCGATGATCTCGCCACGATCCACGGTTCAGATCCGGTGCAGCGAGCGCTCGGGCACGAACACACCCCGGCGCCGGAAGGCCGCCGGAGCCTGAGCGATCGCCACCGCGCGGAAGCCGGGGACCTCGCTGACAAACCAGAAGCGCGACAAGAAGCGGTCGGGCTCCAGTGACCAGGCCGGTCGCTGAAGACCATGGGCTGTGGCGAGATGCTCGGCCAAGGCACCGAGGTACGCGTCGTAGTGGGGCTCCCCCGTCATGGCAGGCCTCTCGGCAATCGCCGCAAAGCGCGAGCGCTCGTCCCCTCGGAGGGCAAACTCGTCGAGGAACTCGCGCACGGCTGGATGAAAGCCCTCGTCTGAGCGCGCTCGCTGTGCCACCCCTGCCAGAGTCTGGGTCAGCCGCCCTGGCGCAGGCGGGTGTGAGGCGAGCCAATCGGAACGTGTCGTGAGCCGCAGTGCCATCGTGAAGAGATCGTAGGGGTAGGCCCGGAATGTGCCGCGCGGTCGGCATCATCGAGCTGCCGCTGGGGTGAGGATCGCCCAGCGCTCCGGGTGGCGCGAGGCGGAATCGAGCGGGAGGACCTCGAGCAGGGACTCCGCGCCCTGGGCGGTGCGGACCTCGCGCACGGCGTCGCCGAGGCGGCGGCGGCGCGACTCTTCGCCGCGAACCGAGAGCTCGAGCTGATCGCCGGCGGCCGGGCCGAGGCCGAGCGCGCGCAGGCGCAGCGCGGCGACCGGGCCGGGGAGCGCCTCAAGCCGCGGAGCCAGGACCGAGCGCAGGATGCGGGGCGAGGCGCTCGGCCGGCCCAGGCCCTGGTCGACGCTCCAGCTGCCGCCGCCGCTGAGCAGGGCGCCAAGGCGCAGGCCGAGCACGGTCCTGCCCTTGCGCTGGGGCGCGGCGAGCAGCCGGTCGACCAGCAGCTCCAGCGCCCGCTCGAGCTGTCCCCCGGCGGCGCCTTCGGGCAACTCGACCTCCTCGGCCAGCTCCTCGTAGGGGCGGCGCGGGCGCAGTGGCGAGTCCTCGCCACGAGCAAGGCGCAGCGCCCGCAGGCCCGGCGGGCCGAAGCGGTCGGCGACACGGCCGGTGGGGAGGCCTGCCAGCGCGCCCAGCCGCTCGATCCCCAGCCGTCGCAGCGTCTCGATCAGGCTCCCCGCCTCGCGCGGCGGCAGCTCGAGCCTGCCGGCCAGCGTCGAGACGGGGAGGCCTGCCAGGAAGTCGCCTGCGGCGGACGGCGGGACGATCGTCTCCCGTTGCGCGGCGGCGTGGGCGGCGAAGCGGGAGGGCGCAACCCCGATCCGCACCTCTGCCTCCACCGCCCGCCGCGCCGCCGTCAGCACCCCGGCCCTCTCTCCCCCGTAGAGCCCACGCAGGCCATCGAGGGTGAAGAACGCCTCCCCGGGCCGCTCCGACTCGACCGCCGCGCCGATCCTCTCTAGTCGGCGCAGCAATCGCTCGGTCAGCTCGCCGGCCTCGACCGGATCGGCCAGGCCAGACTCAGGGATCAGGACGCAAACGACTTCCATACGAACGTATGTTCGTACAAGAGTCGAACAGAATCAAGTCGAGCTTGACCGGTCGCCCCAGTACGCCTGGCCGCTATGCGGCGAGGCCGTCCGAACCGTTGAACCGGTCGAGTACGCTGAGAACGGCCTTGGTGTTCGCCTGGATCTGCTTTCGCCCTTCTTCCATCTCGGCGATCAAACTCGTGTAGACCTTCTCGTTGCGCAGGAGGATCTCGCGGTTGAACTCCCGGGTTTCCTCTTCCCGAGCTTCCGCTTTTTCGCGAAGCTCGTGGAGTTCCGCTTTATGCGCCTGCACCTCATTGACGAAGGCCTGAACCTCCGCGTCTCGCTTTTCCCCGTATCGCTTCCACTCCTCGTCCCGTACTTCCCAATACCGCCTGGACTCGTTGTCGTGCTCCTCCAGGTAGCGCCTCGACTCCTCGTGCTGGCTGCGGATCAACTCGTGCAGGCTTTTTCTGGGGCGACCGAACATGAGACGTATTGTCGCAGGAGCTTCCGCACGAGTGGCACGACAAACGAGCCAGAAGCGAGGCTTCTAACGCATCAGAGCTGCCCGTAGACGGCTTCGAGCTCTTCCGGCGACACACTCTCCCCTTCGGCGACCCGCCTCCCCACCAGGGCGACCATCGCGGCAACCACCGTCCACTCGGCGCTTGGGAACTGAGCCGAGGGAGCAGCGCCAGGCCCACGTGCCTCGCTCAGCCGCGTCGCCAGCCGCTCGATCGCCTCGTGCTGAAGCCGCACGCCCTTCGTCCCGACGGCAGCAATCTCGACGGCGAGCAGGCGCGCCGTGGGGGGATCGCCGGCCAGCAGACTCGCTGCGGCGCGAATTCCCGCCTTCGCCTTCTCCGCCGGCTCCGACTCAGCCTCGCAGGCGCGCTCGATCCCTCCCAGCAGCCTCCCGAACAGCTCTTCGAAACTGACCAGCATGCAATCGCGCTTGTCCTTGAACTGCCGGTAGAAACTGGCGGTGGAGACTCCCGCGTGCCGCGCCACATCGGTAACCGAGGCGCTCCCATAGCCACTCTCCGCACACACCTCGGCCATCGCTGCGATCAGCCGTTCGCGCTGGTTGCGCGCGACCAGCTCCGGCGAGATCCCGTGTGGGCCTGGCGGGAGGCGCCTGACACGATTCTCCTCAGCCTTACTCACAAGAAGAAGGGTAGGGCCGCTCCCAAGGAGCCCTACCGGTAAAACGCCACGTAAAAAGGCTCCCTGGTCCGCGCCGCCCCTTCGAAGGTCTGCACCTCCACCAGCGGAGCGGGGCAAGAAGCGGTGCCGCCGATCTTGACCAGGGCGTTGACGTTGCCGCCGACTTCGAACTGGGGAGTGACCTGAGCGCCTCTGGGGACGAAGCCCGAAACCCCTACGCAGTAGATCCCCGCCAGGTTCCCGTCCGAGGCAGAGGAAATGCCCTTGGAGAGATTCGTATCGAGCGTGGCGTCTTTGTTGACGTGAGCGAAGGCGATCGGATTGGCGGACTCCGCAGCGGTCGCGAAGTCGGCTTTGGAAGCGCTCGGTACCTGGCTCAAGGTGCTCTCGACGACCTTGTCGCCGGTGACGGCATCGGGAGCGATCTTTTCTCCGGTGACCGAGCTTGCGGCGATAGAACCGCTCGTCACCGAGTTCAAGGTCATCTTCGCCGCGGTAATCGAGCCGTCGGCGATCTTGCCCTGCTTGATCGCCGAGGCCTTGATCTTGGGAGCCGTTACGGCGTTCTTTCTGATCTTGTCGGCGGTGACCGCCCCGGGGCGCAGCTGGGGCTCGCCTACGGACTTATCGGCGATCTGGTTGGCGGCATAGGCGGAAGCTCCTGTCAGAGCGATAAAGAGCGCCAGGGTGGAGACGACGTTGGCGTAAGTGAGTCTCGGCTTCATCTGTCTCTCCTATCCCTTCGCCTTGCAGCTGCGGGTCAAGGTGTTGTCGAGCTTCAGTCCCCCGGCGAAGGAGAAGCTGGTCTTGAGAAGAGGG